>CAZPAX010000044.1:0-15277 GCA_964584535.1 uncultured Eubacteriales bacterium | reverse complement strand
AATGGAAAAATAGTAAATCCTGACAAGAAAGGAACTAAAGGAAGGGAGCCCAAGCTGCGGTGCTCATTTGAGCCACCTCTTTAGACGCTCGATGGCCTCAGCTAGAGTCTCATCCCTCTTCGAGAAGCAGAATCTCACAAGATAGCGACCTTGAGAGCGCTTGTCCCAGAATACAGAGCAAGGAATAGCCGCGACTCCTGCTTTTTCGGGAAGCAATCGGCAAAAGGCAAAGTCATCGTCGAAACCAAGGGGCCTGATATCGACTAAGACATAATAGGTCCCTTCTGGCCGGAATACTTTAAATCCAAGATCTAGAAGGGCATCACAAAGCCAATTGCGCTTTCGGGTGTAGTCGGAAAGAAGTTGTTCATAATAGCTATCTGGAAAGTCGATCCCGAAAGCCACAGCCTCCTGAAGCGCCGACTGGCCACAAAAGGTAATGAACTGATGACTCATTCGAACAGCACGGCTGAGCTTCGGTCGAGCGACCACGTATCCCTGCTTCCATCCTGTCATGGAAAAAGTTTTTGCTGCTGAAGAAATAACAAATGCCCGGTCCCTGAATTGGGGAAGACTGAGGAGAGTGATGTGCTTTCTGCCTTCATAGACCAAATGTTCATACACTTCATCGCTCACAGCAAAGACATCGTGTTTTTCACACAGTGAAGCAATGAATTCAAGTTCCTCGGGCGTGAATACCTTCCCGCAAGGATTCATCGGGCTGTTAATGACAATAGCCTTGGTTTTAGGTCCAAAGGCCTTTGCCAGTTCCTCTTGAGGGAGGCTGAAGTCTTGGATGTTCAGGGAAACGTAACGTATACGACCGTGGGCCAAAGAGGCTAAGGGAGGATAAATGTCATAAACTGGTTCAATCAATATGATCTCATCTCCCGGTTCTATAATGCCCAAAAGAGTTGCGCAAAGCCCTTCTGTGGCGCCTGCGGTCACAGTTATCTCTGTCTCCGCGTCCACCTCAACTCCATAGAATCTTTTCATTTTTCGGACGATAGCTTGACGGAGGCTAGGAATTCCGATGGAAGGAGCATATTGGTTTGGCCCGCGCAGGATGGCTTCAGCTGCTTTAGCTTTCAAAGTCTGAGGCCCGTCAAAATCAGGGAATCCCTGGGAAAGATTTATGGCACCATAGGTATTGGCAAGGTCGGTCATTTCAGTAAAAATGGTAGTGCCAAAAGGCCGAAGGGACTCAACCACAACTTCCCGTCTTTCTTTGGTTACATTTTTTTTCACAAAATATCCTCCATTGCAGAGATCATGGATTTCATTTTTGGTTGTCCTCTGATGGTGAAAGAAGGTACATCATGACGAGAATGAATGTCAAGATGATATGAAAAAGCGTAATAAAATGCTTTTTAGGGAAAATATTTTATGGTAGAATAGAAAAAGATAAATGAGGAATCTTCTCAAGAGTTCTTATTTTTCTGATTATCTCAAACCTTCCCAGATAGTATTTGATCTCAAATCCAAGACCAAAGTTCAATCCATCGAGGAGCTTCTTGATGTTTTATACAAGGAGAAGCTGATCAAGAATAAGAAGCTTATTCTGACCCGAATTATTGATAGAGAGCGGCTTGAGTCCACCGCCATCGGAGAGAAAGTGGCCCTGCCTCACGCTCGAGTTGACACCGGAGGTGATATCGCTATTGCCGTGGGGAAGTCAGAAAAGGGGATTGACTTTGATTCTCTGGATAATAAAAAAGTTCATCTCATTATTCTTGTGGTCTGGAATCCTTCGATTCCCGGCTTGTTCAATCATCTCTTTGCCGGGATCGCCCGCTTCCTGAGTAAGCCAGGTTTCAGGCAGCGAATTTTTGAGGCCAAAGATAAGACGGAGCTTTACAACGTTCTTTCCGAAATTGAGCTTCAGCTACCTCAGGAAGACAAGATTGTCAGCCGGGCAAGCCTTCTCAAAAAGCTCCAGGAGATCGAAATAAAAAAGAAAAAAGCGCCAAAACCTCAGCAGAAAGACCTCCAGAAGCAGGCTGATCTGATTCGAGAAGAACTGGATTACGCCCTTCTCACCCGCTTCGATAAGCTCATGGAGAGGTATGGCTTTGCTGTGGCTGAATTGGATGGAGGTGTCTGCCAGGGTTGCAATATTAATGTCGCCACTGGGATGAGCTCAGCCATTGAGGGAAGTAACGATATTTATGTCTGTGAGAACTGCGGCAAATTCCTCATCGCCTCAAAAAAGAAAAAGAAATAAAAAAATCCGAAAAAGATAATCGTCTCTTTACTGTATACTAAAGTTTGGGGAAAAGAGGAAGAGGCTATTCGCCATTTTAAGCGTGCGCTAGAAGCAAATCCTGGGTTTTCTTAATTATCCTCTTTTTTCAGAGCGTGATCCTTTCCTTGAAAACATCCGTGGCGAGGAGCGATTCAAAAAGCTCATGGAACGGGTGAAATACGAGTGGGAGCATTTTGAAATCTAAAATGATTAAGCTTTTTGAGACCTGGATACAAGATCTTCGAAAAGGCTTTTTACTAGAGCTTTTCTTCTGGCTGATTTTATGCGCCTAATCATCTGCCGCGCCCTTCCAAGCCTGAATTTTTTGGGAATTTCAAGTTCGGGAAGAGCCTGGAAGAGATGTGATTTCGCAGGGCTTAAGTAAAGAAAATCAATGAGCGATTTTTCTGGTGTCGCTATCCTTGCTGCACCTTTCCTCGTAGTTTCAAAACCGAAGAAGAAAGAGGGATGGACATGATGAATAGAAACTGTGCCCAGAGCAGTTTCGTACCTCTTTGTCCTTGCAATCGAGATTGCATAGTTGACTGCAGGAATTTGTGAGATCATACCGTGATAATAAAGAGCGCTCTGTAGGGAGATATAGCATGGAAAAGGGCTTGTGAGATATCCAGGAAGGGCCAGAGGTTCTACTCTATCTTTAAAAGCCCATAGCCCTCGTTTAAGGCTGACTAGATGGCCAGACAACTCAAGACGGCTGAGGAGCTTGCTGGCATGAGAATTCTCAATCTTCAGGCAAGCAGCGGCATCGGATGTTTCGAAGACTGTCTCTTTCATCCCCAAGAGCTGAGCATGAACGTCAACAAGCCTCATCCTTGAACCTCACTTAATGCCTCTGCAACAAGTAATCTCATATTATCCCAGACTTCTTCAGATTCATATTGGCGTTGAACATCGCTCTCTAAGTAAGAGACTACCTGGCTCTTGAAAAATCCAAAATCCATGGATAGTATGTTTTCCTTTGCTTTGTTTATATTCGCGGCCACTTCCTGGGGGAAAATTAGCTTCTTCACTCCAGAAGCGAGGAGATGATAAAGGTCAAAAACATCTCTTGCTTGGGCAGTGCTTCTGGATAGGAGCGCTCTTATTTTCTGCTGACATGTAACCTCTGCGTGGTAGTGATTGACCATAATGGGAGAGATTTCGTAAGCACGAATAATCTCCGCAGAGATTGAGCCGAACTCAAGCGGTTTTTCCAAGCCTCGCCTCGAAAACTCAATCTTTGTCGGGAGGGATTTCTCTCCATGGGGAACGACTAAGCCCATCTTCCATCTTTGAGTTGTTTCTGTCTGTTTATGTTCGGTTATGCGCTCAATTTCAATATCCCTTACTCGGAGGATTTCTCTAAATGGTTTAGAGTACAGGATGCTGTTAACTTTCTTGCGGAGCACATCGACAGCCACTCTTTGTACATCCAGATCGATATCGTCGGAATAACGGGGGCTACGCAAGAAAAATCTCATATTTCCTCCCCCTTTTAGTGCATAGGAATTTTTCTCCAGCTTTCGCCCGAGTTGGGCTAAAAAAAGTAGATGAAAAAGTTCTACCCATTGCCTAGCCGTGTAAACACTCATATTTTTTTCTCCGAAATTTATAATACAAATAATAGACATATATGTCAATTATTTGTATTATAATTTTGAGAATTCTCATTTGATGCCTTTTCAGTTAATTCATTTCAAGGCAGGCTCAAATTCTTATCAACATTTTTATTTTCTATTATTAAATCAAGTTGACTTCATTTTTTAACTCTGCTAATAATTGAATCATCTTGAGGGGAAAGGTGAATTCTTCAAATGGCAAAGCTTCTTCTGGGAAGGAGGCCATGTCTTCTTTCGGGCCTTTCTTTCATAAATTGAGGAAAAAGAGGATCATTGAAATCCTGGCTGCCTTTCCAATTCTTCTCCTTTGCCCAGAATTTTACTCCAACCCTTCACTGGGTGACATTCGTCCAAATCTCATTATTAGCTTCGCTCGCTGATATCCATCACAGCAAGATAGAGGCTTTCTTTGTAATTTTTCTGTTTGACATTGAGATCGGAAGTGAAGAAAATTGAATGAGCGAAAATCAATTGAGTTAAAAGGAGGGCCAAGATATGTCTTTTAAAATAATTTTGACGAAGATTTCAAGAATTTTTCTGATTTTGATTCTCTTTTGCCCAGCTATGGCTCAGATGAGAAGAGTTCATATATTCAAAAATGTGGAAATCCCATTTAATCTGAAACATAAGAATATGGTGTTTGAAAAAGGGAAATATGATTTTGAAATATTGTCCGAACGATCACTTAGCATGTTTAAGCTCAGAATCATAAAAAAAGGGAAAGGTCTCTGTATTCTCGATGGGGAAATATTAAGGGCTGAACCCCCTGGTGCTCGAGGTGAGAAAATGGAGGAAGTTCCCGACGATCCCACTTTGAAAATAAATAGAATTCCCCTTAAGAACATAGTAAATATCATTGTCGAAACCGGCAAGCTCACTCGCATTTTTCCTTACCACAAATTAGGATTTCAAATGGAATACGAGTAACATCGTCGCCATCCTCAGCTATTATTGATGCAGAATGAATCTCTTTTTTCTCTCACCCCAGGGTAGAATAATTATGACTGACAACATATGTCCCAGGTTTGAGCTGTTTTTCAGGAGTGGACTGAGCAATTCAGCTCTCCTATCCTTGCAATGAATGGCCGGCTCCATAGAAAAAGGGCAGTAGAAATAATGCTTGACATGGGGATAATTTTATAGTTTTATTGGCGGGAATAAAGAGAGTGAATACCCAAAAATAGCTCTAGGGTTTTTTCTCTTTTTATCTCCAAACAAATTTTAAAAAGGAGGCATTTTATGAAGACCAAAGTTACAATCATTTTAGTTGCAGGCTTTGTTGCAAGTCTCTTCTATCTAACGGTTTTGGCTCAAACCGAGGAGAAGAAACCTCAGCTCTTCGCAGTATCAGAGGATATTGTCTATCCTTCAAAGTTCATGGAGTATGAAGCTGGAGTTAAAAAGTGGCTTGACTTCTATGCCAAATACAAGTTCCCACATCCTGTGACAGTTTATAGAACTGATGATTATCGCTATTACTTCCTGATACCCATAGAAAAATTATCCGACATTGATGACTTTGAAAAATATTTTGATGAAGTTAAAAAGAAAGCAGGAAAAGAAATCGAGGAATTAGAAAAGCTATTTGATGGGACTTACGAATCAACGACTTTTGGAGTCGTGGTGCTGAGAACTGACCTGTCTTACAGTCCAGAGAAACCAAGGGTTAAAGCAGAGGATATTAATTTTATCTGGTGGAATTATTATTACATCAAAGTCGGCGAGGAAAAAGAGGCGGAAGAAATTGCCAAAGAATGGCAAGCCCTGTGGAAGAGCAAAAAAATAGCTGACTATTTTAATGTCTATCAACCTATCCTCTGGTCAGATCTACCCGCCATGGTGGCAGCAGGAGGAGCAAAAAGTAAAGCAGACTATTACAGCCACATGGAAAAGAATATTGAAAAGATGGGAGCTGAATACGTTGCGCTCTCTAAAAAAACCATGGATGGCTGCAGGAAATATGAACAGAGGACAGGCACAATTTTGCGAGAACTTTCTTATGTTCCTCCAAAAAAGTAAGCCCCGGACAGTACGCTTTATTTATTATCGAGAGTGTGGCGACATAATTATACGATTTATAGGAGCTAGATAGAGTACATTAAATTGACCGGCGAAAGAGTTGATTTGACACTTCTTGTCAATTATTGTGCAGATTGATTTATTTGCCTTTGCCTAGCTTCAAATCCTTGCGGATGCTGAGGGGAAGCCTTTCTTCCAATGCTGGATAGACCTCAATGAGCCGCATAATATCTGCCAAATCTTTCTGTCTCTTGCTCTTGCGCCGTTTTAGGTCAGAATAAGCCCAGATTTTCCCTTGGAGTACGTCTTCCACTGATCCGACATTCATCCGATAACCGAGGATCTCCATCTGCTTGGCATGGGAAATGAATTCTTGATATCGAGCGTCAGTCTGCAACTGGATTCGCAGATCAGACTGAGAGCTGCTCAAGTTAACGCTGTGCTCAAATCGCTCAACCTTCAAACCTCCGGCTTCTGCTGCTAAACATATCTTTTCGATATTTTCCTTGCTCACGACAATGTCGAGATCGAGGCTAACAACTGGCTCAGCGTAGGCATTCACAGCAAGGCCGCCAATAACACAATACTCTGTATGAGATTCCTCCAGCATATCCAGAACAAGCTGGATAAGGTCAGCCTCGCTATTCGTCACTTTGTTTATGAATTCCTTTCCGGTCATTGTCTTTCTTTAATCCTTGGACATCTGCTGTCTAACTCAAACATTCACTCTCTCATAATCATTAAAAGCAAGATTTTTGCTTGGGCCTGATTTTAACAAAATTATGTAGGGATGTCGAATTTAGGTAAAATAATTATCTCAGAGTTTTAGAGACAAGATTTGCTGGCTCAAGGAGCCTGTAAACAGGATAAGTTTCAAACCCTCGGCCCCATTGAGGGACAATGTAGCGGTCAAAAAAGTTCCAAACCAAAAGGCCATCATCGCTTTCAGGTTCGAGGAGATAGGCTGCAAGATTTCCCAAAAGCTGAGCTGTGCGGACAAGGAGTGTTCCTTCAGGAAATTCCTTTTTTTCCAAAATGTATTCCCCTTTGATTGAGTTCAGTCGGTGGCCCTGATAGAGCCTTTCTGCTGCCTTGACCTCTTTTATCTGGAAGGACTCAATTTCCAGAGTTGTAGGTTCCAAAAGTTTATCAACCACAAGGCCATGCTGAAGAAGCTTGGCAATGATTTCAGGATCAGAGGTAGTCAAAAGATAGGCAAAGGGAAAGCGAACTTCTCTTTTGGGAATAAAGTCAGCGAAATAGGGCATTATGTAAGATTTTTTCTTATCTTTTTTTTTAACTTCAGGCCAGGTCCCTTCTCTAGGGATGACTTCCATTTCATAGCCTTGGATTGTGATCTTCTCAGGTAGGGCCATGACTTCAATCTCAACGGCAAATGAATCTTTCTCTGAAGGCTCGAGGCCTCGCTTGATTGTTCTTGCATCTGCTTCAGCAGCAAGGCGGGAGATCTCCTCTAGATGATCCTGGCAGTAGTCGAGAATGGAAAGGAGAAAGCTATAGCAGCCAAGAATCCGGGTTTTATAATCGGCATAGGCATAATTCTCATTGAGAATGGCCAGTCTGTTTCTCAAGCCGACATAATTGGTCAGAAATCTGGGGTGGTGGGAGAAAGTCTGCCAGCCTTTTTCTGGGTCTCGAGCATCCTTAAAGTCTCCAAAAGGAATGGAAGCGATGTTATATTTTTCTTTCAAAATTTTATTTATGGCAGGGAGCATTTTTTCCCTCTGATAGACAAGTATCGAAAGATCGCCATTGGGGTTGAGAGGCCAGGAGTAAGTGACAGGCTCCTGGTGAAGGGAGCCGTTTGTCGTATGGCAGTCGACAAGGAGAAGGGGATCCCAGCGCATCAAAACATTCTGGACAAGGCCTTGAATCTCAGGGCTTTCCATCTTCATGCTGTCCCGGTTTAAATCGAGGTTCTGGCCGTTCGAGCGGACTCCCACTCCCTTTTCAGGTCCCAATTGGTTACGCCTGTTTTCGACACTTATTTTTTCATTTCCATCTGCATTGAAAATGGGAGCGATGAGGATGATTAATTTATCCAGGTAGGGATGAGTTTCGCTAAGAAGGATATGCCTGGCGAGCATAAGAGAGGCTTCTTTCCCTTCCACTTCACCAGCATGGATATTGGCCTGGATATAGATGATACCTCGCTTGTCATACTTTAAAGCTTGAGGCGATGAGGGCGGAGGATTGCCTATAATGAGGAGAGGAACTTCTCTACCTTCTGGACTCTGGCAGAGAGTCTCCACTCTAAGGAGAGCACTTTGTCGCATAAGCTCCCTAACGAATTCCATGACATCCGAATAGCGGGAAGTGGCAGTGAATTGACTCGATTCAGCAACTGTCAGGGGCTTCTGTTCTGCTGGAGAAAAAAGACTTACGGAAATAAGCCAGATAAATATAAATAGAAATTTGATTAACTTTTTTCTTCGATTCTTCATCTCTTTTTCATTCTAAAGATAATGGGAAAGGAAAGAAGTTTATAGAAATTCCGACACTCCGTCAAATAAGTGTATAAGGTGATTCCATTTTTTCCTCAGGGTCAGATAATAGCATCAAGGAAAGGAACTTTCATATCCTTGATGCCAAGCATATTTCTGTGATAATGTCTAAACCCAGAGACGAGCTTGCCCTGACAGTTTCAATTTCATATTTTTGAGCTTCGGAAAAAAAATGGCTTTTTTTGGAGTAAGTTCTGAGAAGGAAGAAGCCCTGCTCCAGAGGATGGAGAAGTTGGGCATTTTCGAGAAAGACATAATCGAGAAATTTATCCGCTCTCAGGGAAAAGGAGGCCAGAAAGTCAACAAGGCTTCCACCTGCGTCTATCTCAAACACCTCCCCACAGGAATTGAAGTTAAATGCCAGAGGGAAAGGTCTCAGGCCATCAATCGATTTCTCGGCCGCAGGATCCTTGCTGATAAGATTGAAAAGATGATCCTTGGGAAAGAGACTGAGGAGCAGAAGCGGATCGAAAAAATCCGGCGCCAGAAAAGGAAAAGATCGAGGAGAGCAAAGCTCAAAATCCTGGAGGCCAAGCGCAAGCACTCTGAAGTGAAGAAAAGCCGCGCATTCAGGCCTGACCTCGATGGCTATTAATACAAACGAAATAATAAAAGTATCATCGCAAGGGTGAGCCGAAGCCAGGCTCTGGCGATCTCATGAAAGCAAATATTTTTTATCAAGATTGATTCGTTTCACTCGCAATGCAGGTCGTCTGATTGCCACGCTCCCTTCGGTCGCTCGCAATGACGATGTTATAAAATGTACTGCGTTTATATTAGTTCGCTAATCTTAATAGTACTTGAAGGAGGAGGTTTGCTCCTCTGCTTTTATCAGGTCTATTTGGATAGAGTGATCCTTCGTTTGATCTGGGCACGATGGACGAAATATTTATTCTTCGCCTGAGCTATTATTGTGAGAGGTGTTTCCAGAAAAGTGGCATTGATTTCTGCCTCCAATTTTGCCTCTTTGGGCAAGCTCACTCTGAGCTCTGGTCGGAGAGTTTGTTGCGGATAATAAGCCCATCTGATCGTGGCATTTTTTTTCTTGTGGCTGTATTTGACATTGGATTCATCAATTTTGAAAGGTTTATCTGACTTCAATCTGAGGGATACTGTATAGGGCTGTTTTTCAAAGTCAAGCTGGAGCTTGACGTTGATCTGCTTTTCACCGTCCTTCTCTTCGAATGAAGACAGGTTACTTTCTTTGAGCCAATTCATCTCGAGCGGTAAATCAATTTTTTTGATACAGCTTTTAATATCTATGGTTTCCTCTTTGCTGTCGATGGCAGCCTTAATTCCGCGCAAGTAATCGCTGCTTCCGATCTCGATGTAAGTTTTATTTTCTTGATCGAGCTTCTGGGTAATAGAAATCTGTTGCTCCCATGGGGCTTGGTAACTGGGAATAGTCATAAGATAAGCAGCGCCTCCGACAACTAATATTCCAAGCGGAATAAGTGTAATCGGGCTACGGAAACGCTTAAGCCAGTAGAGATCGCCTGAATGGCTCCGGTAGACGGCAGCGAATCCGAGCAGAAACGGCATGGTCCATAAGACAAAATAAAGGACAAAGACCGTCCATGCCAGTAAAAAGGGCACAAAGGTTTTGATCGAGGAGAACCCCATCATGGCCATGGTTCTGTAGAGAAAGTTTTGGTATTCAGGGAGACTCAGCAGCCTGAACATAAAATAAGGGGAGGCAAGCCAGAGCAAAGCTTTCAGCCATGCCCAGGGAACCAGGCAAGCAAGGCTCAAAAGCAGAAGGCCAGAAGCAGGATAGAGAGCCAACCTCGGCCCTATAGTCAACCAGGGGATGAGAATGAGAACAACAAGATAAAGAGCTGCGCGGATGAAGAAAAAGAAGGAGTTCTTCCTCAATTTCCATCTTCGCAAGATCTGCAGAGCCACCCATAGGCCAAGGATAAAAAAGATAAAGCCATAAATTAGATGAGGTCCTGGATGCACGACCCAGGGAAATCGCTGGCCTTTGAGCCCTTGCATAAGCCAGAGCGAGGAAAACATCACAATAATGATGGCAAGGAGAATGAGGAGAAGTTTTGGCCATGACTTTTTGATTTTCTTATCCGCTGTCCAATCCACTTGAACCTTGCGGATAACAAAGAGACGAATGAGGGTGATCAATCCCACAACAAGGCTCAGCAATATAAAACCGGAGATCCAGAAAGGATGAATGAAGAGAGGCTTTTCACCGATCATGAAGAGCAGATAATGACCGGCTTTTTCCTCAGGCTGGCCTTGATCAAACTTCTTGATTAGCTCGCAAACGAGCTTCCCGCTGCGCTCCAGGCCGTCGGGTTTGAAATATTCAAGAGAATCATTTCGGGTATGGATGGGAAACGTCACATCGCTGACAAATCCGATAGCGGGGATCCCCTTTTTTAAAAAGGGCTCATGGTCTGAGGTTGCCCCTCCCAGTGAGCTGTTAATACTCTGGAAGAAGGTTGGATAATCGATATTTCGATAGCCAAGAGAATGGAAGGCATCGATGCTCGCCGAGACAAGCCAGCGAGGGCTCTGGGATTTCTTTGTGTCGATAAA
This sequence comes from uncultured Eubacteriales bacterium, assembly GCA_964584535.1. GTDB lineage: Bacteria > Acidobacteriota > Aminicenantia > Aminicenantales > CAZPAX01 > CAZPAX01. The sequence continues at coordinate 4,313 of CAZPAX010000044.1, read as the reverse complement.
CAATATCAGAGGTGACTCGTCACTTGTCATGTCGAGCTGTAGCATCAGCCGGACATTCTCAAGTGGATATTTTTCAACAAAGGAATTTGATCCCACCAATCCTGCCTCTTCACCACAAAAAGCGACGAAAACAAGGGTTGCCTGATGCGAGTCTTTGCTTAGAACTCTAGCCACCTCGAGAACTGTCGCCACTCCAGAGCCATCATCGTTTGCCCCTGGAATTTCTGGCGTTGAAGAATCAATGTGCGCTCCGATGACGATCTCCTGCTGAGTCTTGCCGGGAAGGCGGCCAATGACATTGAAACTATTGGTGTTTAAAGAGATTCCACCCATCATCCCTTTGGCTTCTGTGACAGGCTGCCATTCCACTTGGCAGCCGTATTCAGCCAGCTTCTCGGCAAAATAAGTCAAAGCAGCTTTTTCTTGGAGAGAACCCAGTGGCCGCGGCCCGATTGTCCCTGCTATATTCTTAAGATGCTCATAGGCCTTGTTTCTGGAGAATTTCTCTGCTGCCGCTAATAAGTCTGCGAGCAGGATCGAGCTAAAAAAAATCGGCATTAAGAATCGCAAATATCTTTTCATTTAAAAAATCCCCTTGATCATAAATATTTATTCCATCGAGTATTTTTTTGTCCTTGAAAGCCAAAAAAGCATATCTTCCGAAGATGGTTGAGATTGCTTCGTTTCACTCGCAATGACTTTTAGAGATTGCCACGGCGCTTCGCGCCTCGCAATGATGTCATCGGATTACCACGTTCCCTTCGGTCGCTCGAATGACGTTGTTATAACATATACTGCGTTTGTATTAGCTCGTTAATCTTAATAGTACTTGAAGGAGGAGGTTTGCGCCTTTTTCAAGATCCTCCCACTTGATCATCTCTTTTGGCGAATGGCTGATTCCATCCAGACAGGGGATGAAGATCATTCCTATATCAGCCACACTGGCCAGAATCTGAGCGTCGTGGCCTGCCCCACTAGGAAGAAGAAGATAGGGATAATCGAGTTTCTGGCATTCTTCTTTCATCAGGCTCAAAATCCGCTCTGAGGTATCAGCAGGCTCTGTCCTGTCCATAATCTTTGAGACAAATTTTAAGCCTCGAGTGGAAGCGATATCCTCGGCTAAAGATAAAAGGGCTCTTTCAATTTCTTGAAGGGTTTCTCTGGATGTGCTCCTGAAGTCCAAAGAGAAATCAACTTGGCCGGGGACAACACTGAAGGCTCCAGGATTCACATTGACTCTGCCTATGGTCACCATGCTTCCATAGTGTTTTGTGGCCACATACTGGGTGCTTTTCAGGGCAAAATCCGAAAGCCCCAAAAAAGCATCATGGCGCAACTCAAGAGGAGTTGTTCCTCCGTGCTCTGCTCTCCCCAAGAAGGAACTCCAGCGGTAATGTTTGCCGGCGATGCGCTCGACGATTCCTATGGAGACATCTTCGATCTCCAGGACTGAGCCCTGTTCGATATGGAGTTCAAGATAAGAATCAATCTCTGGACGCTGCTTGTGGGCTTCAAGAATGCTTTCGATTGTGAATTCTGTTCCCTTAAGAATTTCATTTAAAGGAGCGCCGAATTGAGTTAGCCCTTTTTCGAGCTCTTCTCTTTTAAGCTCTCCCAAAAAAGCCCGGCTTCCTAAGAAATCTCCAACAAGATTTCCCTCTTCATCTGTGAAAGAAGCAAGCTCCACAGGTTTGGTCAGAGGAAGCCTTTCTTCCTTCATCCTCCTCAGACATTCAAGAGCCGAAACCACGCCGACTGAGCCATCAAACATTCCGCCATTAAGGACTGTATCGATGTGGGAGCCGGCCATGACAGTTTTCCCTTTGCCCTCGATGCGTCCAAAGATATTTCCTGCTCCATCCTGACGAAGGGTTAAGCCAGCACTCGTAATCTTCTCTTTGAGCCACTCCCTTGCCTCAAGGTCAGCTTTGCTAAAAGAGGGCCGGGTGATTCCTCCTTTTGGGTCGCGGCCAAATTGAGAAAGGCTGAAGAGGTCATCCTTCAGCCGGTCGAAATTTATCCTTATATCCATCTTATTTATTTTCCAGCAGGCTAATCATTTCTCTGACTGCCTGATCTATCCCGACAATTGCTGATCTGGCCACAATGGAAAAACCGATACTGAGTTCTGTTATTTCAGGGATTGCCACAATTGATCTCACATTTCTGTAGTCCAGTCCGTGGCCAGCATGGATTTCTAGGCCCAATTCATGACCGTATTGCGCTGATTCTTTTATCTCTTCTAGAGCTTTTTCGCGGGCTTTTCCTGGCCGAAGCTCGGAATACTTTCCTGTATTGATTTCGATCAAAGAAACTCCCACCTCATGGCAGGCTTTTATCTGTTTCAAATCCGGGTCGACAAAAATACTGACTGTAATTTTCTTATGCAATTCCTGAATAAAGGGAATCAAGGACTTTCGCTTGTCGATGACATTCAGGCCTCCTTCTGTGGTTAATTCTTCGGGCCGCTCGGGAACCAGGGAAACGACATCAGGTTTTATTTTCAGGGCAATCTTTTTCATTTCTTCTGTGGCAGCCATTTCCAGGTTGAGTTTGGTTTTTACAACTTCTCTGAGCAGACGCAGATCCCGTTCTTTAATATGGCGGCGGTCTCCTCGGAGATGAATGACTATTCCCGAAGCTCCAGCCTGTTCGGCAAGGAGCGCAGCCAGAATTGGCTCCGGCTCGTCACTCTTGCGGGCTTCCCTGATTGTGGCGATATGGTCGATATTAACAGCAAGCTTCATTTTTCCCTCCTTTTCCTTCATCTAAAAATCTATGGAGATAAATTTTATTTTCCAAGGCAGTGGGCAATCACTTCACTCAATCGCCGGGCGTAGCTTTCTATCTCAGATATGTCTTTACCTTCAATCATTACTCTGGCCAATGGCTCAGTGCCTGAGTAGCGGAGATTCAAGCGGCCCTCGCCTCGCAGTCTATTGGTTATTTCCTCGACGGCCTTCAAGATTTCAGGAAACTCCGAAAAATCAATTTTTCTGGCGACCGGGACATTGACGAATACTTGAGGGAATTCCTTAAAATCCCGGACAAGAAAAGAAAGGGGCTCATTGCAGGCGGTCATGACTTCCAGCATTTTCAGGCTGGTCAAAATGCCATCTCCTGTCGGGCAGTCGTCCAGAAAAATGGTGTGGCCGGATTGTTCCCCTCCCAGGTTTGAGTTGATCTCGATCATCTTTTCAAGCACATATTTGTCGCCCACTTGAGTCCGGACAAGCTCGATTCCCATTTTTTGCAGAGCCTTTTCCAGGCCGAGATTACTCATCGTTGTTGCCACAACAGTATTTTTTCTCAGGCAGCCTTTTTCTTTCATGAATCGGGACTGGACAAAAAGTGTGTGGTCACCATTCAGGATATTTCCTCGCTCATCGACCCAGATTGCCCGGTCAGCATCTCCATCATAGGCGATGCCTATGTCTGCGCGGGACTCGACCACTTTTCTGGCTAGACTCTGAGGATAGAGAGAACCGCAGCGGTCATTGATATTTTTTCCGTTAGGGGAGTTGCTCTGAACCTCTACCTCAAAGCCCAGGTCTTTGAAAACTTGAGGAGCTATGACAGAGCTTGCCCCATTTGAGCAGTCGAGGACAATTTTGATTTTCTTTACAAGTCTCACGTTTGAGAACTTGGACTTCAGAAAATCCATGTATATTTCGCTGAAAGAAAGTTCATGGTCTATTTGGATTTTTTTTCTCTTTATTTTTTTGGGGGTCGAGAGAATTGCCTTTTCAAGCCTTTCCTCCCATTCCTCGGAAATTTTCAGACCCTGGGAAGAGAAGATCTTGATACCGTTATCCTGATAAGGATTATGGGAGGCAGAAATAACAATTCCTGCCGAGAAATGATACTTTTTTGTGAGGAAGGAAAGGGCGGAAGTGGGGATGATTCCTGCTGATAGAGCTTCTCCTTTCGCATTCTTGATTCCCAGGAAAAGAGCCTTCTCTATCCATTCCCCTGATTCTCTTGTGTCGCGGCCGATGATGACCTTTGGCTCCAATCCTTCTTCCTGAAGAAGGGATATGAGGGATTTTCCTAAAGTGAAGGTTGAGGGATAGTCCAAAGGAAACTGGCCGGCAACTGCCCGAAGGCCATCTGTGCCAAATAGTTTTTCCATTTTTCTGAGGATCCAGAAAACAAGAAATGAATTATAGTAAAAAGAACCAAGATTTTAAAGAAAAGCTTTTATTTGCCTTTTTCCTTTTTTCCTGACTCAGGCGTAGGTTTTTCCTCCTGAATGACAATGCTAATTTTGGCTTTTGTCTGGGATGAGGCCAGCCTTAAATCTGGCTTGGGGA
>CAZPAX010000043.1:0-15763 GCA_964584535.1 uncultured Eubacteriales bacterium | reverse complement strand
TTGTGGCATAGAGGACATTCGGGTCGGCAAAAACATCGAAGTATAGGGTTCGGATATCGGCAACAACCATAACAGGAGTCATTTCAATAACAAACTGTTTTCCTATTCCTGCAACGCTGGCCCAGACATAGACAGTGGCATTGGCAGCCAGTTCCCCGGCAAGAGGCCCAATGTAATTGACTGTGGCGATTCCATTTGAGTTTGTGACTCTTGTTTTGACAGATTCATTTCCCTCAAAATAGCCGATATCGAGCCTATTCCCTGCCACGTCTCCTATCTCAAAATAAATGGTTTGATTGGAGAGAGGAACTCCGTCGAATTTCATCAGCTTGGCAGTGATCGATGTCACTTCGCGAGTCAATCCGGCAAATATGACATTTGGGCTGGCTGAGACATTGAGGAGGACGGCGTAGCTTGAAGGTCCAAAGGGGGAGGGTTCATCTATGTCCGCTCTTTTACAGGAAGAAGAGAGGGTAAAAACCAGGGCTAATGAAAAAACGATTGATAAAATAGTTTTTGCCTTCATTTTCTTATACCTCACTCATCAGCGAAATTGGCAAAGCGAATGGTCAGATAGCCTGTGGCTTTAACCGTATGATTAGCCAGGTCATGGCCATAAAAATCGATTTTGGCCGTTATTTCCAGAACGCCTTCAGCTCGACCCTCATGGAGGTTGATGAGAGGAGGCTCGAGTTTGGCGACTTCTCTGACAGCGATAATAGAGATCGTCACACTCGAGTCAACTTCAATTAGGGCGGACAGGCTTCTCTCAAAAGAATAGGGGACATCCACTCCAGGAGTATTCCTTCCATCTGAACGAGAATAAGAGACAACGTAGCTGGTAATAAGGACATCGTTATATTGGGATGCTCCAAGTTTGGAATTCGGGTTGAGAAGAGTGGCTTTCAGTGTCGCCTGGGCAGGGTCAGCTCGGACAATGGATTGTCCCGTATCGGGATCAACCCAGACAACATCAGAGTCGAGGTAGTTGACTGTGTCTCCATATTGGTTAGTTCCCATGATTCTCTCAACAACAAGTAGAGTGTCAGAGCGTGTCTCATCCTCGATGGGATTACAGGAAAATAGGGAAAAGCATGTGGTAAGGATTGCCAATAACTTTAGAGCATTATTTGCTTTTTTCATTTTTGCATCCTCTTATTTGATTATTCTGGGAGTTATAAAGATGAGCAACTCTCGATTTTGCTTTGTCCGCGCAAAAGAGCGGAAGAGATTTCCCAGAATCGGTATTTGATGGAGAAAAGGAACTCTCTCTCGGGTTACAGAATCTTCGGTCCTGTAAATTCCACCGATGACCGCTGTCCCTCCATCAGCGACAAGGACAGTCGTTTTGGCGCTTTGAGTGGTGATGGGCGGGATTCCGTTAACCAGATTAGCAAAATCTGCAGCATCATTATTGATTTCAAGGGCCATGATAATCGTCCCCTCAGCTGTGATCTGAGGCGTGGCCCGCAGCTGTAAAGCAGCATTTACGTATCTTGTCGTGACCGTGAAATTGGCCACAGTCTGGACAGGGATTTGTCTTCCCTGAACGATTTCAGCAGCCTGGTTGTTCTGGGTTGTTACCTTGGGGCAGGAGATAATTCGGCCTTCACCTGAAGTCTCAAGGGCAGAGAGAGCCAGGTCCAGGCGGAAAGTATCCAAGATATTGGCAAAAGAGAAGCTGAGAGCTGTGCTAAAAGCAGGGGCAGGAAGGTTGATCGCATATCCTCCCAAGGGACCGCCTATTCCTTTGGTTGTTACTCCTTTAGGAATGAGAGCGCCGTCGACCAGGATTTTGTGGGGGAATTCCAGAGAAGTCTGGTTTCCATAAAAAGGATCCATATTGCCCAGAAATCCCCATTGGACACCAAGATTGCGGACAAAGGTTGAGCTGGCCTCGATTATTCTCGCTTCGATAGAGACCTGAGGAGTTGGAGTATCAACAACAGAAATCAACTTTTCCAGAAGGCTGAGCTTATCTATGGTATCGGAAATGATGAGCGTGTTGGTCCGCTCATCGAGTATAATTTCCCCCCTGGGGGATATTTTGGTGCGCAACAGAGCCTGTATGTCTTTGGCCTTTGAGTAGGAAAGGGTCACTGTTTTTACTTGGATCGGGCCTGCCTGCTCTTTTGTTTCTGTCAATTTTCTTTGCTCATCCGCTTCTCGAGTTATAGCCCCGACAGGCGCAATCCGCAGGACATTTCCATCCAGGATCTTTCCCATCCTGTTTATTCTGAGAATAATGTCGAGAGCTTGATCCCAGGGAACATCCTCCAAGTTGCAGGTCACAGTGCCTTTCACTTCAGGATCGAATACAACATTGAGGTTGGCGAATTCTCCTAAAAAGAGAATAACATCTCTGAGATCGGCATCCTTAAACTTGAGACTGATGATTTCTCCTGAATATTTTTCTTCAATTCCAGAGATAACTTTCGGCTTGAATTTGTCCTCTTGGATTAGTTCTATGGTGGGCTTTACCTCTTCAACTTTAACAGCCTCAACTATTGGTTTTTCTTCCTTCTTCTCAGCTGGTTCTATCTTTTGGGGAGGTTGCTCTACTGCTGCAGGTTCTTCCTTTGCCGGAGGAACACTGATTTTTGGAGCAAGCTGTTCTTTGAAGAAAGAAATGACTAGATCATTTTGTTCGGAACTCAAGGCATAGAATTTTGGCTGACTGAGGTCAAAGACTAGCCGCGCTATAGGATAGGGACCTACTGTTTGGAACTGAGCAACTCTCGCCTTTCCTACGCCGAATTTTTCTAGAGGGTAAACAGCAGTTTGGTCAGAATAGACCGTATTCAATAGATCGACAACAAGGCGCAAGGGATTTTCAAGAGCAAAGACATTGGTGATGGCCTTGTTGCTGAGATTGGAGGTGATGTTGAGCCGGTCGCCTCTATCTGAAATATCAATTCTTCTCAAAGAAATTCTTGGCTTCGATCTTGCTTCAAGCTCTCGTTTGGCCTCTGGGCTGACAATGTATTCTCCAGGAGCTTTGAGAATTTTATTCAGCTCAATGACTGTCCGGTTGTATTGAGAAATGATTTGGTAAGGGACCTGCTCCTTGAGGGAGAGAAAGAGGTGGAGCTGGTTTTCCCCTGTTTTATCAAATTTCACTTCATCAACCAGCTGCGGGTCCTTTAAGGGAAGTGTAGGTTCTTCGACTTTGTCGACTTTGTCGAAATTGATGACAAGAGTCTGAGGAAGTTCTTGGGAATAGTAGGTAGCGGAAAGAGGAAGAAGGGAGTCTGTTTCAAGGACGATCTTTGTGCTGAGCAGATCAGGTTGGATATACATTTTATTTATATTGGTGAGCGGATCACTGTTCTGGGCATATCCAAACAATATGACAATGAGGCACAAAGGGGGGAGAAACTGCCAATAAATTTTCCTTTTCATGTTAACGCTCCTCCGGATATATTTCTTTAATGACGTCTTTGGGCTCTAATAAACGCATGCCCCTATCATGGGTCTTGCGAAAAACAACTTGGGATTCTTGGATGGAGAGGACAAAGCCGTCAGCAAATTTTTCTCCTTCTTTGACAAAGTAAGGGAAACCCTGAGGTGAGCTGATGATTGCGGTAAATTTTCCTCTAGCTTTGACAATTCCTATCAAGTTCACATCATCAATGGAAAGCTCAGGTAGCCCGCTCGCCACGGGTTTTGTCTTATCAACTTCTCCTCTGCCTAATAAATCTTTGAAGGGGTCTCTCCTTCCGGCTGGACTATACCCAACTGTTTTTGCCTGGAGGTCAGCCGCTATTTCTTTTTTTTCTGGTTCCTTTTTTTCTTCTTTTTTTACTTGAGCCTGAAGGAGTCCAAACCCCAAACAAAGCAAACTAAAAGAGAGAAAAAGCGCCACTATCTTTTTCATTATTTCTTCCTTATTTCTTTTTGTTTCGGGGCAGGTACTTCGAGGGATTCTTCTTGAAAGAGATATGTTTTGGCTGTCCAATTTGCAGAGATAGTTGATGAATCCGTTTGTTTCGAAAGTGCTTTTATAGAGAAATTCTCTATGTTGAAGAGACGGGAAAAACGGCTCAGGCGGTCAAAAAATATTCCAAGATTGTGGTAATTTCCAGTTATTTCTACGGCGATGGGCGACTCAGAATAGAACTCTTTGACGATTTCTTCTTTGGGAGCAAATTTGGTGATGTTGAGCAAGCAATCGAAAGCGAGCTGCTGGATTTTCCTCAGGATATCACTGATTTCCTTTTTCTGGGGGATGATCAATTCAAGGTCTTTGAGTTCCCTGTTCCTATCTTGAATTTCGGCTTCAATTTTATCCAGATCCTTCTTTTTTACCCGCAATCCCTCAACTTCTTGCTCGACTTTCACCCTCTCTGTCTTTAGATTTTTTAGCTCCGTGCTTCTGGGCTTATAGTAGAGGAAAAAGAAGAGCCCAAAAACAACAACAACCAGAAAGACAGGACCAAACCAGGACCTATTTCTCATTATTTCTCCTTTTTTGTTTTTATGGATTCTACTGGAAGTCTAGCTTCAAGGGGGAGAACATACCTTGCGTTTAAAGAGAATTCCAGGAATTGGTCCTTTCCAGTTTTTCTCTGTGTGGAGGCGATAAGATTGACATTTTCCAAGAAAGGGCTATTCTCCAAGTTGAAAATATAATCAGCAATGAGGTTGTTAGAAATAGCTTTACCTCTAACTAGGATTTTCTGGCTGTCGTAAGAAGCTTCCGTTAGCCAGAGCCAGTCAGGCAGATTTTTGCTCAATTCATCAATAATCTTGACAGCAATTTCCTGCTGGGACCTCAACCGTTTGATAAGGCCAATTTTTTTCTCAAGCACAGCCTTCTGTTGTTCTGCCTGCTCGAGCTTGGAGAGAACATCCTGAAGTTTGACTTTTTCTTCTTGAGCAGATTTGAGCAAGCCACGTTCTCTAGTGATTCCTTTTCTTTGAGTGAAGAAAAGGGCGACGATAACAACGATCAAAGCAAGAATGGCAAGATTGACAATGGCAGGTATCTTTTTTGCCTTAATTTTAGGCGGAGCCAAAGCTGGAGCTTCTTTTTTTGGTCTTGGCTCTTTTCCTTCAGGCTTAAATAGATTGACCCTAATCATGTTTATTTCTCTTCTTTCCTGGCGGCAAGTCCGGTGGCCACACAAAAGAGAGGAGCCATTTCCTGGAAAGAGATATTGCCGTGCTTCCTTTCCTCATAATTGATGTTGCGAAAGGGATTAAAGACTTGCGTTTTGATTTTGAATTTCTGTTCAAAGGAACCTGTAATATTTTTCAGAGTTGCCAGACCGCCGCTCAGAAATATATGTTCAATTTTCCTTTCTTTTTTTTCTCCGGCTTCATAGAAAGAGAAAGTCTTTTCAATCTCATCAAGGAGATCCTTGACGTTCATGAAAATGATTGATTCTATCTGATCGGAGGGAATAGTTTTCGAGGGTCCGCCCTTGAGCATTTTTTCCGCTTCATCGAAGGAAACATTCAGTTCCTTGCGCATGTTCTCCGTAAAGAAGAAGCCGCCCAGAGATAAATCGCGGAAAAGCTGAGGAACTCCCTTTTCGATAAGAACGACATTGGTGATATTTGCACCGAGGTTGATAATGGCGACTGTCTCTTCCTCGTATATTTCTGGATAATTGATCTCCAGGGCATTCTGAAGGGCAAAAGAATCGACCTCTATAGCTTCCAGATTTTTTTGGGCTCTGGTTACAACATTGGTGTAGTTGGCGATTTTATCCTTTTTTGCTGCCACAAGAAGGATATTCACATTTTTATCTTCCGAGCCTCGGGGTGGCTTGAGAATGGCATAATCGACATTTGTCTCCTCATAGGGATAGGGAATATTGTGCTTGGCTTCCCAAATGATAGATTCAGCCAGCTCCTCTGTTTCCATGGCCGGGAGAGATATCTTTTTGATGATTACAGAGTTTCCGGAGATGGAGATGACGACATTTTTGTTGGTGATTTTGCTTTCATCGAAGATCATTTTTATGGTTTCCACCACGGCTGTTGAGTCTATGATGGTTCCTTCGACGATGGCGTCATGGGGCAGGATTTCATAGCCGATTTTTGCCACCTCAAAAGTGTCTTTTCCCCCTTTTTTCTTTGATCTAAGTTCAACCGCTTTAATGGCGTGGGAACCGATATCTAATCCTACCCTTCCTTTTTCTCGACCAAATCCTAACATTTTTATTCTTGCCTCTTGATTAAAATATTAAATGTGAGTCTGGATGTCTTTTTCTGAATTTTGTGATGAGTCTTTTCTCCACCGTGGTGGGTACAAGATCTTTGACACATCCGCCTAGCAGGAAAACTTCCTTTACTAATTTGGAGCTGAGGAAGGAATAATCGACATTGGGCATCAGGAAAAAAGTTTCGATTTCGGGATTGAGCTTTCGATTCATGAGGGCCATTTGAAATTCATTTTCGAAGTCAGAAACAGCCCGAAGACCACGGATAACAATTTTGGCTTTATTTTTTTTGGCGAATTCAACAAGAAGACCATCAAATGATTTGACCTCGACATTGTCGTGATCGGCAAAAACTTCCTGAATCATACTTACCCTTTGTTTAGTCGTGAAAAGCGTCTTTTTTTTTGGATTTTCTAAAACAGCAATCAGGATGGAATCGAATATTTTTAATCCCCTTTGGATGATGTCCACATGGCCATTGGTGATGGGGTCGAAAGATCCGGGATAAACTGCTTTCGTCTCCCTCAAAGACATCGTTTATCACACTTGCCTCACTTTTATCAGAAATAGATTGTTTTGTCAAACGAGAATTTTGCTCATCATAAAGACGTTCGTCTCCAAATTCTTTCTCTTTTTGTTCAAAATGTTTACAATAAGAATTCATCCCATTCTTTTAAGGATTCTCATCTTCGCAGAGAGCTAGTCTTTGGTCAATCACCATTATGGAGGAATTGGAAGGTGATTTTTTATCCCCTTCCCTCACCTTTAGGGGTTAGATGGGGTGACTCGATGAGGATATTGCCAGAATTGGCTTAGAACTCTTGAATTCCCCTAGCTCATTGTTTAAAATTCCTAATTGGGAGAGGAAGTCTTGGAAAAATGAGAAAAATGAATCTCCGGCTTTTGCGGCTCTTCATGCTTGGTCTCTGCGTCATTTTTTTAGCGGCTCCTTTCATTATTCAGAGCGAAGAAGACGATGTTTATGCCAACAAAAGGAAGAAGATGGTTCGCACTCAGCTTGCCTCTCGAGATATCACCGACAAGAAAGTCCTGGAGTCCATGGAAGACATCCCTCGCCATCTATTTGTCAGCCCTTCCTATCGTGATCAGGCTTATGAGGATTATCCCCTGCCGATTGATGAAGGGCAGACAATTTCTCAACCTTACATTGTGGCCCTCATGACCCAGTGCCTCAAACTTCAAGGTGGAGAAAAGGTTTTGGAAATAGGAACTGGCTCAGGTTATCAAGCAGCAATTTTGAACCACTTTACGGACAAAGTCTATACCATTGAGATCAGAGAAAATCTGGCCAAAAAAGCCTCTGAGACATTGAGTCAGTTGAATTATCGCCAGGTTCAGGTCAAATGGGGAGATGGGTATTTTGGCTGGGAAAAAGAAGCTCCCTTTGATGCCATTATGGTCACCTGTGCTGTCAATCATATCCCTCCACCCCTTTTAAAGCAACTTCGAGAAGGAGGAAGGCTTATTCTTCCTTTGGGAAGCACCCTCTACTTTCAGACCCTAACCCTGATTACCAAGACAAATGGGAAGCCGAGAGTCGAGTATATTTCAGGCGTTCGATTTGTTCCCATGATTGGCGAAGCCGAGAAAAGGAAGGGCGATTAAGTAGCTGGAGGCGGCAAGAAGAAGAACAGAATTGTATCCTCCCCAAAAGGCAACGAGCAGGGCCAAGACGGAATTAATCACAGAGGAGAAGGCATTGGTTGCCCAGGCCCAGGGGATGAGCCTCTTTTCTTTTGAATCCAGAAGCCGAATCCCTGTCGGAAAAGGAAATCCCAGGCAAAATCCAAGGGGAAAAATAAAGAGAAAAGTCAGGATGATCCTCCAGACAAGGCTGAGTCCGATAAAGTTTTTATAGAAAAGAGGAAAAAAGGTTAAGGTGAGGATAATGAGGGCGGCTGCTAAGAGGAGAACCTTTTTCAATTTCTTTTGAAGATCTTGGCCCAGGATATTTCTTGAAAAGAAACTCCCAAACCCTGAGGAAAGAAGAAGTGAAAAAATGACTGTTGATGCCGAGTAGAGGGAGTGTCCGAGAAAAAGGATGAATTTCTGGATGAGCGTGATCTCCACAAACATGAACGCTGCGCCTATTAAGCTGAAATAGAAAAAGACGGGCAAGAATGCTCCTTTGCCTGCAATTCGCGTCTTTGGCAAAATGAGCAGAGGGAGAAGGATAAAGAGGAAAGCGATAAGAAGGGCTTGAAGGAGAAGAAGGGGAATGAGGAATTCACCCTCGAGGAAAGGGAGCCATTTATTGCCCAGGGCTCTGTAGGTGGCTTTCAGTTTATTCGATTTATAGAGATTGTAAAAAAAAGGTCGATTGTCTGTCACAGGTTTAATTTCGAAGAGGTAATTTTTATAGAGCTCTTTCCTCTGGGACGAGGAGAGAAGCTCGAGGGTGAGATCGTAATAGAGAGGTTTATCAAATTTATTATAGATATTGACCTCCTCAACCTTTATTCCAGGATAATAGACAAGGTCAAAGAGGCGCTCTGAAGCAAAGGCTTTCAGCTTCTCAATTTCCTCGGCTTGGAATGGACTTTTTTTGATGAAATAGCTGATTGTCCCCCAAGTCTGGATAGCTATGAGGTGAGAGCGAGGATCTTTTTTGTATTTTTCCAGAGCTTCAATCCAAGTTGCCAGAAGCTTTATCTCTTGCCGGGGAGGAGGAAGGAGGTAGAGAGTCATGCTGATAACGCCCTGGGAGGTTAATCTTTCTAAGATTTGGGTGAAAGAATCGAGAGTGTAGAGGTAATTCTCTCCAAATCCATAAAGGCCTGTCCCAGAAGCGCCAAAGACATCAGTTAGCGAGAAGACAATGAGATCGTAGCTTTCCCTGTCTTTTTTGAGCGCTGCGCGCAGGTGACCTGAGACAGATTGAATATTTTTCTGGTCATAGAGATGTCCGCTTGAAGAGGCGAGCTCCTTGTGGAGGAGGCGCGGAATTAAAGGATTGCTCTCAGTAACTTTGATTCGGGAGGAATTGAAAAAAAGAGCAGCCAGGACATCCAGACCTCCCTTTGGCTCGATGACCAGAACCCGAGGATTCTGGACAAATGAATAAGCCAGAGAGGAGGGAAGAGAAGAGAGGAACTGGAGGTCTGGCTCTTGAATATTCTCAAAATGAGTGACAGCGCTCATTTCCCCTCCATCCTGAGAAAGACCGAGTTGAGGAGGAAGCTTTTCTCCATAGAGAAGGCTCAATCCTGGAGCATATCTAACGGCAGGGGATTCAAGGACATCGAGGCGGGAGATAGCATTCCATTTTGTCAGATGAAGTTTTGCCTGAGGATATTTGAGGGCTAGAGGAAGCGCTTTAAAGGGAGAGATCCTGAAGTTCAGCCAGGTGGGGGAATAGAAAAAAATAAAGACTTCCCCGGCCAGAAAAAGAAAGAGGAAGACTTTGGGAAGGAGGAGCTTTTTTGGGCAAAAAAGGAAAGAAGCAAAGCAGGCCAGAAAGGAGATAAAAATGAAAACTCCTCTTTCTCCTTTGGGCAGGAAAATCAAAGCAGAGAGGAAAGAGCCTGTCCCAGCTCCCAGGAGGTCAAGAAAATAAACCTTGTTCACAAAGCTTGAAAACCTGGTTACGGCAAAAGAGATGGTCAAGCCAGCGAAAAAAAAGGGAAAGCTTAGGAAAAAATAATAGAGGAAGATATAGAATAACTGGTTTTTATCCCAGGAGAGCCTGAGGAAGTCAAAGGGAAGGGAATTGCTGACCAAGAAACTGACCAGAATTGCCAGAGAAAAGAGCCAAGAACTCAGAGGGAGGAACTTATCCTCATTCCAGCCAGGAGACTTTTTGAGAAGGGACAAAACTGAGCCACTGGCCCCATAACCAAGAAAAGCGATGCTGATAACCAGGAAGGCAAAGTGGTAATTCTGGGAAATGGAAAAATAGCGAGTCAGGGTGATTTCCAGACAGAGGGTGGCAGAAGAGATGAAGAATATACCTCCTAGCGTCCGAATGGGTACCTTCATCACCGCTATTACATTAAAGGAGATTCTTATGCCTGTCAACGAATGTTGCTTTTCCTTCCCTCTTGTGTTAATTTTTGAAAAAAGAGAGATGATAAGATTTGGCACTTCAGGCTGGCGCGCCGTGATGGGGGAAGAATTCACTTTTCATAATGTCCGGGTAGTTGTTCAGGCCATAGCCAATTATCTTAAAAAGAAATTCGGCGATAAAGACATCTCTGTTGTTGTCAACTACGATACACGTTTTCTTTCCGAGAGATATGCCTTTGAGGCAGCAAAAGTTCTCTCCCACAACAAGATTCATGTCTTCCTTGCCGATCGAGATGCTCCTTCCCAGGCCCAGGCCTTTCAGGTGATAAAGAGGAAAACTCAAGGGGGAATAAATTTTACAGCCTCCTTCAACCCCCCTGAATACAATGGCCTAAAATTCAACACAGAAACAGGTGCGCCCGCTCTTCCTGCAGAAACAGAGAAGATAGAAAAGGGGATAAAACTTCTCCTCAAGAGTTATTTATTTTCTCGGTTATACCCAAGGGCGGAGTATATTGAGAAAATCGACCTCCAGTCGGATTATCTTGCTTTTCTCCAGACGAAGATTGATTTTGAGCTTATCCGCAAGTCTAAGATTAAGGTGGGGGTGGACTTGCTTTTCGGAACGAGCCGGGAATACCTGGATGAGATTCTGGAAGAAAACCAGATACCCCTGGAAGAGATCCATGGCTATACTGATCCCTACTTTGGTGGCTTCACACCCTCCTGTACAGAGGAGAATCTGGCCGAGCTGAAAAAGCTCGTTAGAGAGAAGAACTGTCAGCTGGGAATTGCCACTGATGCTGATGGCGATCGTTTCGGAATTGTCGATGACAACGGAAATTTCATTATCCAGAATTTGATTCTTTCCCTTCTCCTCGACTATCTTGTTTCCAAAAAAGGCTGGAGAGGAGGGGTAGCCAGGTCAGTGGCTACCACCCATCTCATCGACCGCATTGCCCGAAAATACAATCTTCCTCTTTACAAAACTCCTGTTGGATTCAAATATCTGGCTGATCTCTTTTTGAAAAACAAGATCATTTTTGGAGGAGAGGAGAGTGCCTGCATCGCCATCAAGGACCATCTTCCAGAAAAAGACGGCATTTTTGCCGGGCTCCTGGTTACTGAGATGATGGCCGCTTCAGGAAAGAGTCTTACAGAGCTCAGGGAAGATCTCTTTCGTGAATACGGAATGAGAGTCGGAGGGCAGAAGAATATTCCCCTTAGTAGAGAAAGAGAAAAGAAGCTAAAGAAGTTGATCAAGAATCCTCCCACTGAGCTGGGTGGAAGAAGGGTTATTTCCATTGAGACCATAGATGGCCTAAAGCTGGATTTTGAGGATGATGACTGGTTTCTTCTCCGCCTTTCAGGAACTGAGCCTCTCCTCCGTTGCTATGGAGAGGCTGGGTCGAAGAAAGAACTGGAAAATCTGATGAAATACGGCCTGGAGAAGTTTGAGTGATAAAGAAAAAAGACAAAAAGAGTTTTTCCTTCCGGAAAAAGCTTCTTCTGGCAGGAGTTGGCATCCTTTTTCTGGTCTTATTCTTCAGCTCTTTTTTCGGCAAGAAGGGATTGATAGAGATGCGCCGGGCAAGGATAAACTATAAAGCCCTTGTCCAGGAGATCTCCCATCTTGAAGAAGAGAAAAGCAGGTTAGAAAGGGAAATCAAAGATCTGGAAACGAACCCCAAGGCGGTGGAACTGGAAGCACGGGATAAGCTGGGGCTGGCCAGGCCCGATGAAAAAGTGATCCTTAAGAAAAATAAATAATTGTCTTCTAAGAAAAATGTCCAGCATCTATTGGAGGGCCTGAATTCTGCCCAGAAAGAGGCGATTACCCATGGAAAAGGCCCTCTTTTAATTATTGCTGGAGCCGGAACAGGGAAAACCAAAGTCATCACCAATCGCATTGCCTATCTCATTGCCTCAAAATTGGCCAATCCCGAAGAAATTCTGGCTGTCACTTTCACCGAGAAAGCAGCCAATGAAATGGAGGAGAGAGTTGATCTGCTTATTCCTTACAGCTACAGCTTTGTCGAGATCAGCACTTTTAATTCTTTTGGAGAGAGGGTGCTGAGGAACTATGGCCTGGAGCTTGGCTATCCACCTGATTTCAAGCTGCTGGATGATGTCGAGCAGGCCATCTTTTTCAGAGAGAAGCTCTTCAAGCTGCCTCTCCGCTACTACCGGCCGCTGAGCTCTCCCACAAAGCATATCCAGGAGCTTCTGGATGCTATAAAAAGGCTAAAGCAGGAGGACATAAAGCCTGAAGAGTATCTTGGATATGCCCGAAAGCTGGCCAAGAAGGCTAAGGACGAAGTGGAAAAGGAAGAGGCCACAAAAAACCTGGAAGTGGCTGAAGTTTACCAGACCTACCAGGAATTGCTGAAGAAAGAGGGAAAGATTGATTTTGAGGACCAGGTCTTGATTGTCGTTGAGCTTTTCAGGCTGCGGCCTTCCATCCTGGAGGAGTTCCAGGATAAATACAAGTACATCCTGGTCGATGAGTTCCAGGATACAAACCACATTCAATTTGAGCTTCTCAAGCTTCTGGCCAAAAAGCACAATAATCTGACGGTGGTTGGAGATGATGACCAGAGCATCTTTCGCTTTAGGGGTGCATCGCTGGCCAATATCCTCAATTTTCAGGAAGTCTATCCAGAAGCGAAGAAAATCGTCTTGACTCGAAACTACCGTTCCACCCAGGCCATCTTAGATTCTGCTTATACGCTCATCAAGCAGAATAATCCCAACCGTCTGGAAATCAAAAGCAAGGTCAACAAAATGCTGGAGTCTTCTATCGAAGAGGAAGGAAAGAGTATCTATATGCTTCAGTTTGACACTCTTTCCCATGAGGCAGATCGAGTGGCGGAAATTGTCCAGGAAAAAATTAAGGAAGGATTTAATTACAGCGACATTGCCATTCTTGTTCGCAGGAATGCAGATGCCGACCCCTTTCTTCGAGCTTTGAATATGAAACAGGTCCCCTTCCGCTTTTCCGGAAGCCGCGGGCTTTATTCCCAGGAAGAGATAAAAATCCTCATTTCTTTCATCAAAGCTTTGACCGATTTTGAAGATAGCAAAAGTCTTTTTTATCTAGCTCTTTCCGAGATCTACAAAGTGGATCCCTATGATCTGACTCTCATTTCCAATTATGCCCACAAAAGAAATATTCCGCTTCATCGAGTTTTTAAAAAAATCCATGAAGGCGAGAAGGCTGTACCTATTTCGGACAGGAGCGGAGCTATCTGCCAGAGAATTTATGAGGATTTGCTCTATTTTGTCAATTTCGCAAGCTCCCACAACGCCGGGCTTGTCCTCTATTCTTTTATGGAGAGGACAGGCTATTTGAAATCTCTTGTTGAGGAAGTAAGCCTTCAGGCTGAGGTGAAGATTAAAAACATCCGCCTCTTTTTCGACAAAGTAAAAAATTTCTCTGAGATCTCTGAAGATGATTCCATCCATTCTTTCTCCCGACATCTTGACCTTCTTCAGGAAGTAGGGGATAACCCGGCCACTGCCGAGGCAGAATTGGAGGAGGATGCGGTTTCGGTTCTGACTGTCCATAAGGCCAAAGGACTGGAGTTTGCCATAGTTTTTCTGGTCAGCCTGATTGCTGACAGATTTCCTGGCCGGGAGAGAAGGGAGAAAATACCTTTTCCTGATGTGCTACTCAAGGAGAGTTTGCCCGAAGGGGAGAACTATTTGCAGGAGGAAAGACGCCTTTTCTATGTGGGGATGACTAGGGCAAAAAGAATTCTCTATCTGACCTGGGCCAAGGATTATGGCCTGAAAAGATTGAAAAAGGTCAGTCCTTTTGTCCTTGAAGCTCTGGATATTCCTAAAATTCCCGAGGAAATCCTTCGTAGCTCTGCTCTTGAAGAAATAAGACGCTATGCCTTGCCTACTTTAAAGCCAGAGATTTTTCCCCAGCTAAAGCCAAAGGAGATTCTGACCTTGAGCTATTTCCAGGTAGAGGATTATCTTGTCTGCCCCCTCAAGTACAAGTTCAGGCATATCCTGAAGATTCCTGTTCTTCCTCATCATACGCTTGTCTTTGGCCGTGTCCTCCATAATGCCATCCATTTCTACTTGAGGAAGAGGATGGCTGGCAAGAAGACTAGCAAAGAGGAACTCCTCAGCGAATATGAACGCATCTGGATCAACGAAGGATTCCTCAGCCGGGAGCATGAAGAGTTGAGAAAGGAGGCAGGCCGAAGAGCTCTCCAGAGTTTTTATCAGCGGGAAGAGACCTCAGGAATTGTTCCTTCCTTGCTGGAAAAAAGCTTCAAATGGCAGAAAGACAGGATAAAATTCATCGGCCGCTGGGACAGGGTGGATTTCCGGGCCGAAGGCGCGGTGATCATCGATTTTAAAGCCACTGAGGTCAAGAATCAGAAAGAGGCTGATAAAAAAGCGGCTGAAAGCCTGCAGATGGATCTCTATGCTCTTTCCTATCTCAAGACGCAGCGGACCCCGCTCCTTGAGACGCAGCTTTTCTTTTTAGAATCAGACATTGTTGGCCAGGCCCAAAAAGGGGAAAAGGAGCTGGAGAGAGCCTGGGAGAAAATAGAGGAAGCTGAGCAGGGAATCCGCAGCTATGATTTTGGAGCCAGACCTGATTGGCACAACTGCAGCCTGTGCGAGTTCAAGACGATCTGCCCCTCTTCCTATGCCTATTAAAATCCTTGGGTAAAAATGAAAGTTTTTTCAATATAGAAGAAAAAAAGGGAAGCCTTATTTGAGAAACTTCAGGTAAGTTTTTACCTCGCTACTTCGAGAAAAGGCATGACTGCCAAGATTTTCTCTCTTTCTAGTACTTTGAGGGTGTGCAAGGCTTTATTCAGCCCAGGAAGTGTGTTGAGCTTGAGAGGTGTTTCTTTTCTTCCCAAGAGAAAACTGAGGAGCGTGACTTTTTTTGGCCAGACCGAAAGCTTGACCTCTTCTTCTTCGGGAATTCCTGCCAGCTTTTTAGCCAGCTCCAGGGCTTCTGGCAGGCCTCCAATTTCATCCACAAGCCCCAGCTCCTTGGCTTGAGATCCTGTCCAGACCCGGCCTTTGCCGATCTTGTCAACCGCCTCTTTGCTTATGTTTCTGCCTTCGGCCACTTTGGCCAGGAACTGATCATATATCCAGAGAATTTCTTTTTTGAGCAAAGCCCGCTCTTCTGCAGTCAGGGCCCTGAATGTGGAAAACATGTCGGATCTCTGGCCAAAGGTTACTTTTTCAGAGGTGATTCCCAATTTTTCATAGAGCCGGACCAGATTGATTTTCCCGGAAATAACTCCAATAGAGCCAGTCAGGGTCTGAGGCTGGGCGACAATTTTGTTAGCGGCCATCGAAATCCAGTATCCCCCTGAGCCTGCCATGTCTGACATGGAGACGATGAAGGGCTTTACTTTTTTAGTTAGGACAACCTCCCTCCAGATGACATCTGAGGCTACAGCTGAGCCTCCAGGGCTATCGACGCGGAAGACAACAGCAGCAATGGATTTATCTTCCCTTGCCCGCCGTATCCAGCGAGCTATGGTTTCGCTGCCTATTGTTTGATAGAAGCTTTCTCCTCC
>CAZPAX010000042.1:0-15771 GCA_964584535.1 uncultured Eubacteriales bacterium | reverse complement strand
TCCAGTTAAAAAATAAAATTTTTTATTTTTTAGATAGAATTTTTAATTCTCAAGGCTTACGCTTTTTTTTACCATTGACCAGGTCATTGCCTGTGTGATATGTTAGCCTGCCTATGTTTGCTAGAGGAATGCAGAGAAAAGAGCCAGAGCGCTCGAATGGGAGTCAAAAAGGAGAGATAACCGAATTTCGGGAGGAAAGATGAGTCAAAAATTTTCTTGGGGGCGAAGACACTTTTTAAAGCAATCTACTGTAGGAATGATTGGTGCTGGTGTGGCCAGAAAAGGTGGAAGATCACTTGGAGTTGAGGAGGAAGCCAAGCCTGCCCTAAAAATCAAGGAGTACCGACTTCTTGGTCGGACCGGATTCAAAGTCTCGGATATCGGGGCTGGCTCCATACAGGACGAGGGATTACTCGGCACTGCTTTTGACGCAGGAGTGAATTACGTCGACACCGCCGAACAGTACCCAGGCCATCACCGGATTTTGGCCAAGGTGCTCAAAGGCAGAGATCGCAAGTCCATCTTCATTTCTACTAAGCTGGAGGTCAAAGAGGACAAGTCCAAAGAAGGATTTCTCAAGCGGGCGCATAAATGCCTGGAAGAGCTCGAGACAGACTATGTTGACTGCATGATGATGCACATGCCGGAGAAAGCCGAGATTCTGAAGACAGAAGGCTTTCACGCCGCTATGCAAGAACTCAAGGCCGAAGGCAAGATCCACTTCGTGGGCGTTTCCAATCACGGTTCATTCTGGTTCAGGGATCCGGCTGAAACAATGGAGAAAGTCCTCCTGGCTGCGGCTGAGGATGGTCGCTTTGACGTGTTTCATATGGCTTACAATTTCCTCAAAATGGACGAGGCGGAACGGGTGCTTGAGGTCTGCCGCCAAAAAAAGATCGGGACTACCTTGATGAAGACCACGCCTGTTGCCATCTATTATAACCTGAAGTCAAGGATCGAGCGATTGCAGAAACAAGGCAAGGAAATTCATCCCCTCTACCTTGACGGGCTGAAAAGGTACAAGGAAAAGGTGGATAAGGCCGATAGTTTCATCAAAACTTACAACCTCCAGAATCAGGAGGAGATTATGGAAGCAGCCATCCGCTTCTGTTTGGACAATGCCAATGTCAATACCATCTGCTGTTTAGCGAATAACTACGACGAGCTGGAGCGATTTATCCGCCTCTCAGGCACTAGGCTCAGCGATTGGGAGAGGGCTAAGCTTGCTGCTTATAGGAAAGGCTGCGGAGAGCTTTACTGTCGCCATGCCTGCGGAGCCTGCGAGCCCACTTGTCCAAAGGGCGTTCCAGTCAATACTATCATGCGCTATTATCACTATTTTGCAGCTCAGAGGCGGGAGCGGGAGGCCATGAGCCTATATTCAGAGATTCCGGGAGTTAGGGCTGAAGCCTGTTGCGAGTGCCAAGGATACTGCGAGGCTGCCTGTCCTTATAATGTTCCGGTGCAAGGAATGCTCCTCCTCGCCCATGAACAGCTTTCCCTAGCATAGCTTAATTATTTTTGGCACCTGTCCATCGAGGTTACTTCAGATATTTCGAGGGAATTGGGTTTCCCTTGCTTTCGTCCTCCCACATCAGGCTGGAGATCCACCACCGGCCGTCCTTGAAAAAGAGCTGAAGGCTGTTAATGCCCCGGGTGAATTTTTGCGGATCTATGGTGTTCAGGCCTTTCTCGTAGGTGCTAAAAGCCTGGGCGATGCCTCCGTAAGTTTCAGCCCTGCGGTAGATCTCAGCCTCGTAAAAGCTTTTCAGCGTCCCTTTTTTAATCCGATCTCCAAAAGATGAGCCAAATCCTTCCCGGTCCATAACAATTACTCCTTCTGGAGTAATGCGGATAAAAGGGGTCGTTGGCGAGGCAAAGAGGTTCTTGAAGCGCTCCCAATCAGGTCCTTTTCCTTCGGGGAAAGTCAGCGATTCATAGAGTGCTTTGATGACCAAGTCTATAGATTGAACATCGGCCTGGAAGTCCTGATCGACATGCCAGAGAGGAACTCTTATTTCTTCTCTTGAAAATTCAGAGGCTTTGATTGGGATAGAAGGCGCTTGGAAAATCCAGGCTCCGCAAGCCAAAGCCATCAAAAGAATGAGAATTTTTTCTTTAGTGCTCATTTTCTGATCATCCTCCTTTATATTCGCTTCTTTACTCTTTTTTCGATAAAGTAATATAAATGAAAGTTGAAATCAAATTCACTGGGAAAAGGCGAGGAGATGACATCAAAAAGAAGGAGGAAAATATGATGTATGAAGACTTAAAAGAAAAAAGAGTTGTTATAACAGGGGCTGCCAGTGGCATAGGTCTGGCAACAGCCAAGAAGTTTTTTGAGGAAGAGGCCAATATTTTCATCATTGACTGGAATAAGGAGGCTCTGGATATGGTCTTAGCTGAGAATCGGCAGTTTCGAGGAACTTGCGGTGATGTGAGCAGTCCTATGGACATGAAAAAGGCATTTCATCTAGTGGATGAAACCCTGGCAGGCATCGATATTCTGATCTCGAATGCCGGCATAAGTGTTCGCAAACCTTTTCTTGAGATAAAGTATGAACAATGGATGCATGTGCTGAGAGTTAATCTCGATGGTATGTTTATCTGTGCCCAAGAGGCGATAAAGAGAATGAAGAAACAACGCTCTGGCGTTGTCTTATTCACAGCTTCTACTAACGGTATAGAGGCTCACCCGCTCTACGCTGGCTATAATGCTTCCAAAGCTGGAATAATCCTTCTGGCCAAGACACTTGCTCTCGAATTTGCTCCCTGGTTGAGAGTAAATGCTATTTGCCCAGGATATGTTTTGACTCCCATGCAGAAGGCAGAATATCCGCCAGAGATGCTTGAGGCTCTTAATGCCGAAATTCCCCTCAACCGCCAGGCAACAGCAGAAGAAGTGGCTGCGCTTTTTGCCTTTCTAGCCTCCGATCAGGCTTCCTTTATCACAGGGCAGGCAATAGCCATTGATGGCGGCGAAACATCGGGAAAAATTTTAAGGTAGAGCTTACCGAGCTTTTCCTTCCACTCTTCCGCCCAGATATTTTCCCAAAAATTCTTCCATTGCTCTATAAAAGTCGAATCGATTCTCCTCATTATGGAAGCCATGCCCCTCATTTTCCTTAACCATATAAGTGACTTTGATACCCCTTTTCCTCAAAACCTCTACAATCTGGTCTGATTCTTTCTTATTAACGCGAGGGTCATTAGCTCCCTGGGCGACGAGCAAAGGAGCCTTTATTTTATCAGCGTGGAACAGGGGAGAAATCCTCTCATACAATTCCTTATCCTTTACAGGATCTCCCATCATTTCGTAGAACATTTGCCTCATTGGCTCCCAGTAAGGCGGAATGGTTTTTATCAGAGTGAAAAGGTTGGAGACCCCGACATAATCCACCGCACAGGCATATAAATCAGGAGTGAAGGCGACACCTGCTAGAGTGGCATATCCTCCGAATGAACCTCCGTAGATTCCCACCTTTTTTGGATCGGCGATTCCCTGATCGATCAGCCACTTGACTCCGTCTGTTATGTCATCCTGAATGGCAAGTCCCCACTGCTTGAAGCCCGCTTCCCAGAACTTCTTTCCATAGCCAGTTGAAGTCCGGAAATTCATCTGGAGGACAGCATAGCCCCGGTTGGCGAGAAATTGAACTTCAGGGTTAAAGGCCCAGATATCTCTTGCCCAAGGGCCGCCGTGAGGGTTAACAACAACAGGAAGGTTCTTGGGTTTCAGACCATTAGGTAAAGTCAAATATCCATGAATGGTCAATCCATCCCGGGATGTGTAAGTGATCGGTTTCATCTCAGCCAGTTCCCCTTCGTTCAACCAGGGACTGACTTCGGCCAGCTTCCTGAACTCGTTTGTATTGCGATCTAGGTAGTAATAGGCGCCCAGCGACCTGTCACTGAAGGTTCTAACCAGAGCCTTTGTCTCATCTCTGCTCATATTGCTGACAATAACCTCGTAGCCAGGAAGCTGCTTTTCAAGCTCTTCCTGTAATCGTGCCCTTTCCTCATCAAAGAAGTGATAGCGCCTTTTATCGGTAGTGTAGATAACGCCAGTAATTATCTTTCTTTTGTCCGATTTCAAAAGGACCGCAACATCAACTTCCGGGTGTTCATAAATCAAATTGGTTTCTTTTTTATTTTTAATGTCATATTCAACATAGGCTATTTTGTCCCTGCCTATGTTGGAAGCAACGTATAGATTCTTGTTGTCATAGGTGAAAACGGTGGGCGCAAAGTTGTCTCGAAAATTTGTGGTTATCAAGCTTTGAAAGCTATCTTTTTCCCTCTCCCTGTAAAAGACGCTGGTGTTGACACCGTCAGTGGCAAAGGCCACCCTCAGTTTGCCGTCGTGATCGGTCAAGTAGCCTGTAAAATATCCTGGATTCTGAACAATCATTTCCATCTTACCCGTGTAAATATTGATTCGATAAACATCAAATAAACGGGGATCACGCTTGTTCATACTGATCAGCATCTCATTGTCATTATTTTTCAGCTCATCGACAATCCCCACCCTCACTTTTTCAAATGGCGTGAGCTCTTTGAAGTCAGAACCATCAGCGTTTACTGCATATAGCCTGAAGTTTTCATCACCTGCTGTGTCCTGGATATAGACGATACGACTGTTATTGGCCCAGATATAACCGGTAATGTCCCTCTCCGTTGCACTGGATATCCGTGTTTCTTTTTCTTCTCCGATTTTCTGGACATGGACATTCAGGCGATTCTGCCAGGGCTTGAGAAAAGCCAGATGAACGCCATCCGGAGAAAGCTGAAAAGCTGCCTTTTCAGGATTCTTGAAAAAGTCTTTCATTGGAACAAGGCGAGGCATTTCTTCTTTTGGAGCACAGCCAAAAATAAAAAAAAGGACTACTGTTAATAAAGAAATCATTCGCAGACGCATCTTTACTCCTTTCCTGTTAAATTAATCGGGCATCCATTATACGAGAGTTTTCCAGGATTGCCAAATCCTCTTATCTTCGATAGGCGAAGATCGTATGCTCTTTTCCGTCTTCATCCTTTATAGATACTGAATCCATGAGTTTGGCATCCCAACCGGGAATTGAATAGTTGTGAGAGACTACCCTAGCACCTGGCTTGAGCTGCTTTTCGAGGAGTGGCCGCAAAAGCTTATTTGATTCTGTCAAGAGATAGAGAGTAACAACGGTGGCACCAGAAAAGTTCGACTTGGTCACATCTTCCATCCGGAATTCTACAAGTTCGGAAACCCCCTCTCCGAGAGAATTTTCCTTTGATTCAGCAATTCGCTGGGGATCAAGGTCAATCCCCACGCCCCGGCAGCCGTATTTTTTTGCCGCCATGATAACGATCCGGCCATCCCCGCAGCCAAGGTCGTAGACGACATCGTCAGGATTGACGCTAGCCATCTCCAGCATTTTTTCGGCGACAACTAAGGGCGTCGGCACATAAGGTGCGAGGTCTACGGCATCAGCTCGGCCGTGAGACCCATCGTAAAGCTCCAACCTGTTTTTTTCGTCGTAGCGGAACGAATAAGGCATGCCTGGATCGAGCCGATAACTCTTGACCTCTTCGCCGCTCTGGAAAGAGATGTCTGCTCCAATCCCCCCGGGGTAGCGGTCGATGGCTCCGACTTTCAGGATTCTTTCTGTTGGACCGGTTTGAGAATAAAGGGCCCTTATCGAATAATGGATGTCCTCATTGGTGACATTCCGGATTGTGATCTCTTTGATCTCCTGGGCTAGGGGTTTTTCCTGGGGGACTTGGCCAGCTGGTTCCTGTCTCTCAGGTCCAGAGGTGCAAGCCCAGAATGCTCCAGCAAGGATGATCGCAAGCCAAAAGACCTGAAAACGAAAATGGCGATGCATCAAGCTTCTCCTCGTCCTATGGATATCTTTATATTTTTATAAATTTCCTTCTGTCTGGCAAGGCCGCTTTCGAAAAAGTAAGCATCTTTTTTCCCGTGATAGCATTGACCAAGAATTGGGTCCTGTCACGGTGCGTCCCCGTCCGTCCTCGCTTGGGGTCAGACATTGCCATGGATAAGAGAAGATTGCATGGCCATGATTTACCCTCACCCCTATGATAATGTCTGACCCCGACCACCATTAGCTGCGGGCGTTTCGGGGACTGGCACCGTGCCACCCTCCCCTGATCATCGCTCATATCACGGAAAAAAAGATGCAATCTTCGAAAAAATGTTAAATTCTCTGAAACGATTTTATTGGAAACATACCTGTTTTGGAGTCCATGACACTCTTCTAGGAATGAATCGGAATTATTGGATAAGTGGTTATAAGCATAAGAAGAGATAGGTCATATGATTGACATTCATTCTTTCCAATTTTATATTGCCTGATAGAGGAAACATTATCAGCTGATAAAAATTGGTAAAAAACAGGAAAAATCAATAAAGGAGGACATTGCATGATGCACAAAAGATTGATGATTGCCATTATATTGGTATTTTCCTTTGCACTTTTGCCTGCCCAACAGCCAGGCGAGATAAGCTATCACGATGAGCCAGTCATGCCTGGAGGCAAAGCAGGCCAGAGAATCCAATCCATTATCGACACCTTGAACTCGAACAATCCTGAGAGAATCCGGCGCTTCATCGAAGAGGAATGCGCAGAAAAATTCCGCAAATTTGCGCCAATGGATGAGCACATCAGCGTTTTTCTTAATTTACGGCGGCAGACAGGCGGAGTTGATTTCCATAGCATCCGCACCTATGTTCCAGAGCGAAAAGGCGAGACCATCGTCATTCTCAAAGACCGCAATTTTTCGAGCTGGCAAGCTTTCACAGTCAGATTTGATGGCTCAGAGAACTATCTCATCGCCGGGCTTGGTTTCAATACTGCACGAACGCCCACAAATGTAAAAGAGACATCTCTCAGCGAAGCTCAATTTATACAGATGATAAATGACCTGATACAAAAGCTCTGTGAGCAAGATGTTTTTTCTGGAACTCTACTTATTGCTAAGGACGATAAATTGCTCCTGACTCATGCCTGCGGAGAGGCGAGCAAAAGTTTTCATGTTCCCAATAATCCCGAAACAAAATTCAACCTCGGTTCGATGAATAAAATGTTCACGGCCACTGCCATCGTCCAGCTTGTGGAGAAAGGCAAGCTCTCTTACGATGACCCAATCCAAAAGTATGTGGACGAATCCTGGCTTCCCAAAGACATAACCTCAAAGATCACTATCCACCATTTGCTGACTCATACCTCTGGTCTGGGCAGTTATTTCAATGAAACCTATTGGAAGGGTTCGCGGGAGCTTTACCGGAATGTGAAAGATTTTAAACCGCTCGTGCAGGGTGAGAAGCCGGCTTTCGAACCGGGAACGCGTTACAGGTACAGCAACACAGGAATGCTCCTTCTGGGCGTTGTCATTGAAAGCGTGACAGGCGAGAGTTATTTTGATTATATCCGCAAGAACATCTATGAGCCGGCCGGAATGAAAAACTCCGATAGCTACGAGATGGATTATCCAGTTGAAAACCTGGCGATTGGCTATAGCCCTGACTGGAAGAGCCCTTACGGCTGGCAGAACAATCTCTTCAAGCATGTCATCAAGGGTGGACCTGCTGGCGGCGGATTCTCCACAGTCGGTGATCTGCATCGGTTTGCTCTGGCTTTGCTTCGAGCAATGCTTGTTTCCAAGGAGTCTCTGGGGAAGATGTGGAAAGACTATTCAGGCGAGTCTTACGGATATGGTTTTGGTGTTGTGCAAGGGCCAAGCGGCAAGGTTGTCGGCCACGGCGGAGGTTTTGATGGCATTAATTCAAAGCTTGATATTTACTTAGACAGGGGATATATCGTGGCTGTGCTTTCCAACTACAATCAGGCTGCAAGCCCTGTTGCCAACAAGATCAATCAATTGCTTGCCAGAGTGAAATAAGCAGTTGTTTTGAAATCCTGGGCTGATATTTTTATCCCAGCAGCAAATCCTGATCCCAGCCATAATGCTCAACTTTGATATTGTCCCAGTTGCTTGTTCCCAGACCATAGACCTTGTCAGCCGCCTCTACACAGAGCGGTGGAGGGGAGAGAGGCCATGGCTCTCCTCTTACAGCCTTCCTTTTTTCGGTGATGATGCGCAGGCAGACTGTCTCTAAAGCTGCGGGATCAGTTCCAGCTATCAAGCCGTTGTAAGCCCATTTGTATCGAGGATCAACCTGGGGCCCTTTGTCATAGAGAGGATGAAGCGCGTCGACGAGAACAAGACGAGTCTTTCCTTTGACAAAGGGCAGGTTCCAGATTTCTCCCAACTTGGCGTTGTTTTCGTCATGATAGTTACTTGGATTCCCTGAGTAGAGAATATAGATTTTCATGACCGTCCCGATTCCTGTCAGCCAGTGAGCTTTGAGAGCAGGCAGGGCAATCAGAGCTGTGCAGGCCTTGGGCTTATCCGGGCCTCCCTGAGCATTCATAATTCTATTTTCAGGGATTCCAGCATCGATGAGCGAGCTTTTGACAGCATCTACGACTTCCCGGTGAGTAGCGTTGAGGTGGGTGGTGGGAACGAGGCCGATGATATCTTCGGGCTTGACTAGGCTGAGCCAGGCGTCTTTTGTGGTTTTCTGATTAGTAAACTTGATCAGAGTCTGGTCGAGCATGGCCTTCAGGATTTCAGGATTGACTTTATTGCTGGCATCCATGGCGTTTTTATCGCGGATAAGGGTCACTCGGCTAAAGCTTTCCGCTTTTTCAGAAGACTTCAGCCAGGTCGACCCTAACAGGGATGCGCTGAGACTTGCCCCAAGTGTTCCGCGGATAAAATCTCTTCGCGTCAAACTCTTTTCTTTCTTTTGCATAGTTTGCCTCCCTCTGTATAGAATTTTTTTATATTTGATCGATGATTTCGAGCGCTGTTTCCTGATCAGGGCATTCAAAGATGAAGGCAATGCTATTGCCCTGGAGTCTGTATCCCAGCCAGCCTTCCTCGACGGCCAAGATATTTACTATTTTTTCTGAGGCATCAGGATTTACTGGGGAGGGAATATCTGAGAGATAGACTCTATGGAAGTGGGCGAGAGCGCTGCGAGCACGCTGAGCGTAAGGATATTTTACTAAAAGGAGCTGGATGCGAGGCTTCCCCGGAGGAGAATCCCTTTTTTCATAGGAAGCTGTGATCGCCTCTGCAGTGAGATCGAGGTCAAGCATGTTTTCCTGGCCCAGATAGTAGAGAGAATTCAGTACTAAATGAGAGCGGAAGTAACTTGCTCTGTCTCTGCGCAGCTCCCAATTAGGGAGAAAAGAATCGGGAAGTTTCTGCAATATTTCCGGTGCTGGAGGATTCCTTCTGTTTGTAACAATGGATTGTCCGAGTTTAAGTACTGCCTCTTTTGACTCTGGAGTTTCCTGATAGGCCATAATCCTGGCGTAGATATTATCAGACCAGAGACGAAGCAACCCTTCGCCGTAAAAAGCCCTAGGCCAAGGAGAAGAAGATACCTCTTTAATCTGCGCAGAACCCCATTTCACTGCTTCGCCTCCCCAATCCAAGGAAAGCAGGCCAAAAGCATCATCTGATGTTTTCATGAAATAAAGCTCGACAAGGATGCTTTGCTGTTTTTGCGCTATGTATTCGTAGGATTCGAGGTGTCTAAAACGATAGCCGAGGTAGAGTTCTCCGGCACCGTCCATATAATCGAAAATATTTTTTTCAGTGACGATTTGAGGCAAGTCGGGCTTTGTCCAGAACCCTACGATTTTTGGCAGGTTGGGTCTTGATTCAGTCATCTTTCCTCCTATTTGATCAGGCAAGATTAAGAAAAAGAAAAAAACCAGAAAGAGCAGCGAAAGGATAAAAAATACTGTCTGCAGTGGCATTTTTCGATTCATAGCCTTTCTACAAATTTTTCTTGATATTCTATCGAATTTCTGATGAATTGGCGAGAATCTTTATCTCGGATTTAAGAACTGGTTTGGATATTGGACATGTTGGAGAGTGTCGCCAAATATTTTTATAAGTATTCCATAAGCTCAGCGCCAGCTAATTCGTTCATTTTCTATCTTTTCGCTTCCAATATCAGTAAATTGACCATGCCCGGGGTAGACTATGGTTTGATCTGGAAGTGATCTATATAATTTTTGAACAGAATGGAATAAATCTGTCGATGATCCACCCAATAAATCTGTTCGACCAGCTGACCGATAAGACAATACATCTCCCGAAAAAAGGGCCTTTCCTAAATAGAAACAAATACCACCTCTTGAATTACCGGGTGAGAGAATTGTTTTGATCTTCTGATTGCCTAACCTGTAAACCTGATTATCTTCGAGGTAAATATCCGGTTTTCTAAAAAGTGAAAGATCATATTCGAACCACTTAGCTATCTCGGGATTTTGCTTCATTTGAGCTAACTCTTCTGGACTCATATTTTCCTTAATCCATTCCCTGAAGACCTGTAAATCCTCGTATTCTTTTTTGTTGTAACAAACCAGAGCATCAGGGAATTTCTCTTTTATAGCCGGCACACCTTCAATATGTTCCATGTGGCAATGCGTGGCGAATATATATTTTAGTTTTAGATTATTTTCAATTATGAAATTCGTATGTGCATCAATAGGTCCGCCCACATCGATAAGAGCTGCTTCCTTGCTTTTCAGATCATATAAAAGGTAACAGTTTGTCTTTATTGGGCCGGTAACTTCATGAAGGACTGCATATTTATCCGAAGATGCACAATATTGGAAAAGGAGTGATAGAGCCACTAGGACTATAGATATGGATACTGATTTTTTCATAGGGTCCACCTCATTTAAGGATTGAATTTTTTTAATCCATAATTTTCCTCTTGTTTGACTGAGTAATTTTCTCCTTACTATTTGGTTTAGTATACCGCTTGCTCTGTCTCCACATTTGGCTCAATCATCATGATTCGACGTTCGCAGAGAATATATCAATGGGCGATAATTCGTGTCAAGGAAGCAAGTCATGTTTGCGCTTCGTTGCCGAGGGATTGGGACTGAACATGAAGGAGGTTGAGCGCCTGGCTGAGTCAGCCCTAAAGAGAATTATCAATAGGCAAATCTTAAGACAAAATTTTCTTTCTTCGCCAATATCACTGTCGAATTTTTCTCTATTGTCAATGGAAAAACGAGTTCAGGATCGCCGCTTCCGAAATTTAGTTTATCGGATGGTAGCTTTGATAGATTTGTCACTAAGCACCCGGAACTCGGATCAAATGGCTTAAATCTATCCATTTGTCCCTCGGATATGATTTCCTCCAAATCTATTAAATACTTTATATATGTCTCTGTGGATACAGAAGGCATTGATTTTCTAATTTTCGTGGCAATTTCCTTTGTCAGGGAATTTTCTATTTCCTCCTTTTTTAGTTCTATGGTATGCAACATTATTCCATTGCCAAAAAATCCTCGGCCATACTCTTTAATCCGTGATCGGACATCAATCGGTATTGTCAGCTTAACTTTCTCTCCCCAAAATTCCCTTTGTATTCCAATTAATTTTTTGATGGCTATGGCAGATAAAATATCGTTCGTGGAGATCCGGAGATTATCGGACGAAGCAACTTCTTTAATCATAGACTGCACATCTTCGCGAAGAATTTCATCGAATTCTATGCTGAATTTATGGTTCTGAGGCACAGGTTTCAATTCAACTCCCTGGAAAGAGAATTCTTTCAGCGCTGTTCTCCGATGATGAGATTTAAAAAATAAACTTGCCAAAGACGACTTAAATGGAATCAAAGTGGGCTGTGATAAGGCGGCCAGTAGTGACAAAAAGTAAAAATAGCTATATCCATCTCCAGCCAAATGATTCATTTTTGGTATCAAAATTATACCCTTCTTTAATCGTATTGCTTTTAAGAAGAATAGCCGCTTTAATTCTGGTAGGCAAAAGCGTGAAGAAACTTCGAATCCCTTTTCTTCGATCTCCGAGATGTCGAACTCTTGGTTAACAACCTCTTCATCATAGCAATCCTCTTCACTGTATTTATCAAAAAAGATCACTCCATTCTTATATTCACCGAACATCGGCCAAAAAACTGAAGATAGTTTTCGTAAAGCACTCCTCATTTTCTTTGTCTGAAATCCTTCTTTATAATAAAAAAGAAACTCTATGGGATATCTCCCATTTGAAAAAAGAGCATCAACTTGCGAGATATTGACTTCATTCATTTTTAAGCCTGATAGAGCATAGGATGCAGACTTTGGTCTTACTTGAAAAGCTCAACATAGCCTTTCAGCTATGATGCCATTTTCCTACACAGCCTGAGCAAAATGATCGCTTTTAGTTTACCACTTCAGCTTTTCAAGGGAAAGGAGATGATGTCATCTAGAAAAAAGATCATAAGTCATGAAAAAGAGAAGTTTTAACTTGACTTTGATTGGCAAATGCTTTAGTAATGCCAGAAGTGAAAAATAAAAAGGAGATGACAATGCTCAAGGATAAAATAATAAGAAGGGATTTCTTGAAAACAATTCTGGCCGGGATTCCTGCTCTATCTCTTAATTGGGACTCATTTCCCAAGGGTCAAGACTCCACACCATCACAGGACAAGTGGGATGCCATCATTATCGGCGCCGGCCTTGGCGGACTAAGTTGCGCTGCTGGATTCGCCCGTCAGGGATTCAAGCCGCTTGTCCTAGAGCAGCATTACATTCCAGGCGGATATGCCACAACATTCAAACGCCCTGGAGGCTTTGAGTTCGATGTTTCATTGCACTCCACCTCAGTGGGAGAACGCGATGGAATCCATAATCTTATTCCAGGCTTTCCAGAGATCAAAGATATCGAATTTGTGCCCCATAAAAGCCTCTACCGCTCTATTTTCCCAGACTACGATATCCGGGTGCCGCAGAAAGATGTCGCTGCCTACATCAAAATCCTGACCGCATATTTTCCCGAAGAAAAAGAAGGCATTCAAAACCTATTCCAAGCAATACAAGGTTTGGTTGCTGACCTCAATAAATATTCGAGTGCAGCCGGAAGAGTCGATATGTCGACATTTCCAAAGGATTTTCCTTATCTCTTTAAGAGCGTAACCAGCACTTGGGGACAATTCCAGGATGCCTACATCAAAGATTCTAAGCTAAAGGCAATCATTTCCTCTCTCTGGGGATACTTCGGCCTTCCTCCTTCAAAGCTCGCCAGTATCTATTATGCTATGCCCCTTATTGGCTATCTCGCCGAGGGCGGGTATTACCCGATCGGCAAATCCCAGAAAATCAGCAGTGCTTTAGCTAAGTTCATTGAAGAGCGAGGCGGAAAGGTCCTTCTCAAGGCTCGCGTGGAAAGGATTCTGGTCAAAGACCATTCTGTATATGGAGTTAAAACAGCTGACGGGAAAGAATACATAGGAAGGGTGGTTGTCTCTAATGCCAACGCCTACGACACATTCCACAAGATGATGGACGAAAAAGAATTCCTCAAAGATTATCTTACCAGGCTGGATAGCTTCAGTGTCAGCCTTTCCTCTTTCCAGGTCTTCCTGGGATTGAAGAAGGATTTAGTCAGGGAGGTTGGGATCACTGACAGTGAAATCTTCTATGAACCTGGCTACGACCATGAGGCTGGCTACAAAGCTGCTCTCCTTGCTGACCTAGAAAACGGGGGCTTCGGCTTGACTTTTTACGATAATTTGTATCCTGGCTACTCTCCGCAGGGAAAGAATATAATCAACATATTAACTCTTCAAGGATACGAGCCCTGGAAAAAATACGAGGCTGATTATTTTGCAGGCAAAAAAGAAGCCTACCGGGCGGAGAAAGAGCGGATGGCGGATATTCTGATCAAAAAAGCTGAGGAGAAGCTTCTGCCTGGACTCAGCAAAGCCATTGAGGTGAAGGAAATTGGGACGCCTTTGACCAACGTCCGCTACACAAGCAACTACCGTGGGGCAATCTATGGTTGGGACCAAACCTTGGATAATGCTATGCCGAGAAGGCTTGCCCATAACACTCCGATTAAAAATCTTTATCTAGCTGGGGCCTGGACCCAGCCTGGCCACGGCTATGGCGCTGTCATCCCCAGCGGACTGGAGTGCTTCGCTGAGATCATGAGGGACTGGACAGAGGGCGAGGCTAAAGGACCAAAGCCAAAGAATATCGGCTGAAAATCCTTGACCTCCAGAAGGACACTGACCTCTGGCTTTCCCGAACTTGATTCTGCCTAGAAGAGGTAAGAGAAGCTCGATAGCTAGAAGAAATAATTATTTGAGAATTTTGGCAGGGAGGTAAGGTTATGAACAAAATAAGCAAGAAATTATTGATTTTAGTGGCTCTATTTTTGTTTCCCATTTCTGCATTTCCAAATCAGACCTATGTTATAAAAGCGGGGCGTCTGATTGATGGCAAAAGTGCAGAGATACGGAATGATGTAATTGTGGTTATTCAAGGCAACAAGATAGTTGCTCTTGGGAAAAATGTAGATATTCCCAAAAATGCCGTGATCCTAGATCTCAGCGACAAAACTGTGCTTCCCGGCTTTATCGATGCCCACACCCACATCATGGTGGATGGCCCGGATGATTATGGGGCTGATCTTTACAAGAATTCGACACCGTTCCGGGCTATTCGGGCCGCGGCCTCGGTACGCAAGGCCCTCTGGAATGGTTTTACTGCTCTGCGGGATGTAGAGTCTGAAGGGGCCATGTATGCCGATGTCGATGTGAAGAAAGCCATCCATATGGGTATCATCCCAGGTCCGCGATTATGGGTTTCGACGCGTGGGTTGAGCATAGCCGGACGCTATCAGCCTGCTGATTATTCATGGGAGCTCGATCTTCCCAAAGGCGTGCAGATGGTCAGCGGGGTTGATGAGTGCCTCAAGGCGGTTCGAGAACAGGTCGCTCACGGCGCAGATTGGATTAAGATTTATGTGGATTGGCCATGCTTTATTGATAAGGACGGTGGAATATCCGGTCTAACAAATTTCACCCACGAAGAATTGGCAGCTATGGTGAATGAAGCCCATAGACTGGAACGTCATGTCGCTGCCCATGCCATCAGCCGGAATGGAATTAAAGCAGCTCTAGAAGCCGGAGTCGACAGCATCGAACACGGATGCGGATTTGATGATGAATTAATTGATCAAGCTAAGATTCAGGGAGCTTATTGGTGCCCGACATTGTTAGTGTTTGAACGTCATGAACAACTGCTTGAAATAGAATATAAAGCGCTCAATAAAGCCTACAAAAAAGGAGTTAAGATCGCCTTAGGCACAGATGCTGGCTCCTTTCCATGGTCTGTCAATCAAGCCAAGGAATTTGAGCTTTTGGTAAAAAAAGCGGGCTTTAGTCCGATTGATGCTATAAAAGCAGGGACTTCTGTCGCTGCTGAATTGCTCGGCCAGTCTGATAAAATAGGCTACTTGGCCCCTGGAATGTTAGCCGATATTGTTGCGGTGAACGGCGATCCACTGCAGGATATCACGGTGCTTCAAAATGTTATGTTTGTCATGAAAGATGGTAATATATTTCGGCATGACAAATAAATAATGTAAGAGACTGAGTCTTCCGCGGCATCTTTCAGGCTGCCGCATTTTTTTCTCAAATCAAATATCTACTTTTTAAGCTCCTCTTTGAGCTCTTTGATCAGGCTCTTGACCAATTGCCGGCTTTCTTCCTTGGTGTCGTGCCCCTTGATCTTGATGACGATCGTGCCTGATTTTTCGTGAAATTCGGACTCCAGCTCATAGCCTTCGGGAAGGCTTTTTTTCACTTTGTCCACGGCTTTCTCGTAAGTCTCCAGCTGATTCTCCTTGAGTTTTCCCGTGAAGACGACCGTATAGGTTTCTTCC
>CAZPAX010000041.1:0-15932 GCA_964584535.1 uncultured Eubacteriales bacterium | reverse complement strand
CAGAGGACATCAAAGGCGAAACGGGTGAAGCTGGAAATAAAGGATTTTTTCCGCGTGTAGATGTTGAGGTAGAGGACAACAGGAAGGCTGAAGAGAAGAGCGAGGAGAGTCCCCCCAGAAGCCATGTAGAGAGAGCCGATAATGGCATTAAGGATTCCACCTTCTTTGCCCAGGTAGTAGCCTCCTTTGGGAGTCTGGCTGATCATCGAAAGACGGAGGGAAGGCAGGCCTTTCCAGATAATGACACCAATGATCAACAAGAGACTGGCAATGACCAGGGTGGTGGAGATGAGCATCAATCCTTTGAAGAATCTCTCCTCATATTTTCTTCTTTTTTTCATTCTGCCTTTTTCTCCACCCTGACCAGGATAATCCTGGCCAGGACACTGAAAGAGAGAACAACAAGCAGTAAAACCAGGGCTGCCAGCATCAGGGCAGAATCATAAAGAGGAACAGACATCATCTCCCCATAGTTGTTGGCAATCAGAGCTGGCAAAGGATATCCGCTCTGAAAGATAGATTTGGGAACTTTGGGAACATTCCCCACAACCATGAGCACAGCCATGGTTTCCCCAAAAGCTCTGGACAACCCTAAAACAACGGCTGCCACAATTCCCTGAAGTCCTTTTCTCAGGACAACGTGCCTGACTGTCTCCCATTTTGTAGCTCCCAGAGAAAGAGAGGCCTCTCTCAATTCATAGGGAATGGAGGAAAAGACCTCTGAGGAAACATGGATAATTGTGGGGAAAATCATGATGGCCAGGACAATGCCTCCGGAAAGAATGGAGTAGCCGCTCGAATATGTCCCACAAAGAGGGGCAAGATAATTGGAAACAAGTGGGACGATGAGAAGGACACCCCAGACACCATAAATAACAGAGGGAATTCCGGCCAGCAAATCAATGATCGGCTTGGCCAGTTCGCGGATGAGTCGCGGGGCATACTCAGAAAGATAAATGGCGGTCAACAGAGATATGGGGATGGCAATAATCAAGGCAACAGCAGTCACCCAGAGCGTGCCCATGATGAAGGGAAAAAGCCCAAATTCTCCTTTGAGAGGATGCCAGCTGGAGGAGAACAAAAGCTCTTGGAAAGATTTGAGGGCAAAAATAGGTCTTGATTTCTGGATTAAGCCGAAGAGCATGAAAAAAACAATGAGACTAGGCACTGCAGTTAGAACAAACATGAATTTTCGAGCGAAAAGGTCTTTGAATAATCTCAAATCAGCTTTTCCCTCAATTAGAGATTTTCTCAATTCCTTGAGCAAGCTTTTCTTGACTCAAGGGGATGTAGCCTGTCTCAGAAACGAATTTTTGGCCCTCGGACAAAACCCATTTGATAAACTCGATGACGACTCTTTTTGTGGGCTTGCCATTGGTCACAAAATAAAGATCCCTGGCTGGAGGAGAAGGATATATGTCGTTGGCAATTGCCTGAGTGATTTCATCCCGGCTAGCGTAAATACGCTCAGGGTCATCAATTTTTCCATTTCCATTGAGGTCAAGGGGCAGGATGATAATTCCTTTTATCGGCTTCTTTGTTTTCGCATCATAGGCATAATTTATATTGTTATAGCCTATGCCGAGTGCGTCTCTTCTCACTGCATCGGCCAGGCCTGGATCTCCATAAACTCCCACACCCTGCAGGTCTTCCTGCCTTTTTCCCAGGAATTCTGCCCAGGTCTCAGCCGCACCGCAGGCATCGGAGCGGGTATAAACATGAAGAGGGACTTTATCTTTCATGCCCAGAATTTCCCCCCAGGTCTTGATTTTTGCGGTGATCCAGATATCAAAGAATTCTTCTCTTCGCAGACCTCTCTCCAGGAGCTTGTTCAGAAAAGGATTTTTTTCGCTGGCTGTGGGAACAACAGCATCTTTAGTGACAGCAATGGCAAATGCGCCTCTGCTAACTTCAGACGGATGAATCCCACGGGATACCATCCCTATATCGACTAACCCGGCCAGGACATCAGCAATCCCTTTGCCTGCTCCACCTGCCTGAACATCGATGCGCACTCCGGGATGGATTTTCTCGAATTCTTCACCCCATCTGAGGGCCATGGGATAGAGCGCCCAAGCACCAGAAATGGATATTGTTCCTTTAAATTCCATTTTTTCAATTTGGCTGGAATAACCATTGGCTCCCAGCAAAATTATGACAAAAGCGATAGTGACTATTCTTTTCATGGTCTCCCTTTGAATTTTTTTAAAAGCCTGCCTGGAATTGAGCCAAGACGACAAAATTTGAGCGCGAGCCATTTTCTTCCTTGTGCCATTCACAGTTCGCTTGGAGTTTTGTCTTTTCTGAAAAAAACCAGTTTACACCGAGAGTGAAAATATCACTTCGATCCAAAGGAATATCCCGATTCTTATCAAAAGAATCATACTTGACTATGGCCTCTAGCTTCTCGAGGATAAAGAAATAACCTGCCTGGAGATAGTAGCCGGATTTGCTCGTCTCGCCATCCTTGGCTAAAATATATTCCCCTTTCAAAGAGAAAGGAGATTTCTTGACGAATATCTCTAAACCTGTTCTGTCTCTTCGCAGAGGCAAAGCTCCGGACAAAGGGCTGTGCTTTCCTTTGTAAAAGGCTCCGGCAAGAGTCAAAATATCAAGGGGCTTGAAGACAAATCTGGCGGCAAGGTCTTTTTGTTCATTGGTATCAGCCTTGTTTATTCCGGCGCCATTAAAAACTCCCAAAGTCCACTCGACCTGGGAGAACTTCCCGAATAGCACAGCTCCAATATCCCTCCCCTGCGAGCCTATGTCCCGACCTGGACAGAGCTGCTCTACTGTCTGGGAACGATTGATGATATCCAGGGCAGAGCTTGAAGTAAGATTTTCCTGACTGAAAGGCACCTTGAACTGACCAATTCTGAGCGTCAAGGAAAAGGGAAGATCAAATTCCACCTGAGTATCGAGGAGGACGGGGCTCTTGCTGACATCCATTTGAAGCGTGTAACGAATATTCTTTAAGATCTCGCCCCCAAGCGAAAGCCTTGCTCTTCTGATCAAAAAGCTGTCAAGGCCCTCATCAAAGTGGCTGTACTGAAACTGGGTGAATCCGCTGAGTTTCAAAGCTTTTGAGGCAAGGAGAGGAGATTCTTCCTTTTTTTCCCCAGCAAAGGAGACTCTGCCCACAAGATAAATACAGAAAAGACAGAGAAAAATCTTTCCTTTTCTCATCCTTTCTCTCTTCCAGGTTTTGTCCTTTTCACTAGATCCTCAAAAGTTGTCTTTTCTAAAATCTGGGCCACAGAATCTCTAACTTCTTTCCAGAGCAATCTCAGACCGCAAAATTTTTCCCTGGGGCAGACCTCATGGGCTGTGACGCTGACACAATCAATGGGAGCAAGAGGCCCATCCATAACCCTGATGATCTCAGCAACTGAGATTCGAGAAGGAGGCTTGGCGAGATTATAGCCTCCTTTCTGGCCCTTCTTGCTCCTCAGGTAGCCTGCTCTTTTAAGGAGAAGCAAAATCTGTTCCAAAAAGCGCTCGGGAATATCCTGGGCTTTTGAAATTT
Organism: uncultured Eubacteriales bacterium; assembly: GCA_964584535.1. Classification (GTDB taxonomy): domain Bacteria; phylum Acidobacteriota; class Aminicenantia; order Aminicenantales; family CAZPAX01; genus CAZPAX01. Next base: position 12,406 of record CAZPAX010000041.1, on the reverse strand, counting down.
CCCGGATATGAAGAGACCTTTTTTTGTAGTATAAAGATAGCTCGAGCATGGCTCGACTGGCATATTCGCCTTTAGTTGAGAGCCTCATAATAGTTCTTTTTATATTAGTCGACTAAATCAATCGACTAAGTGATTTAAGCACAAGACTATCCATCTGTCAAGCTTTTTTTGAGGGATCCCAAAATTGATCAAGAAAATAAACTGGGGCTCGGATTCACTCTGCGTCTTTGAAACCATAAATAGGCGGGTGGGATTTGGTCAAGAACACACAGGGGCTGGCTCGTGGCTCTATGACGAAAAGTGGGGTAACTATGATGAACCTACCCCCTGAAAGTTGGCAAGTGTTATGGCCTTCCACTGAGCTTAAAAAGGCCTCTCATATGGCGAGAACAGGATCAGCGAAGGTCTCATTTTAAATGGGCATTCGTTGAAGAAAAACTTAAAAAAACTGCTTTCGGTGCCAGATACTGGCGATAATTCTGTTTTTCCCATATGGAAGGATTAGTATGGGCCGTCTTTACCCCACTTTTTGTCATAGAGCCCTGGCTCGTTTGACATTCCTTCCTTCCGATGTTAAAAACTCTTTTGTTTTATTTTTAAGGAGAAACGGAGCAGATGCAGAAAAAAGCAGAAAAATTCGAATCTCTTGAAAAATGCCCTATCTGTTCCCATTCCTCCCTTGAATCCTTCAGAAAAGGGACATTTGACTTTGTCCATCTCGATAAGGATCAGATAAAAATAACAGACAGTCAGTACGGAAAAATCTGGGACCTGACAGAGTGTCAAAACTGCGGTCATATCTTTGCCAATCCCTGCCCTTCTCCAGATTTTATCTTTTCTCTCTATAGCCAAATTGAAGATCCACTTTATGAGGAAGAAGCTCAGGGTCGTTCCAAAAATTTCAAGAGAATTCTCTCCTTTTTAGAAAAAAACCAAGCTCCGCCAGGGGTCCTCTTTGATGTGGGCGCTGCCACAGGAATACTCCTCAATCTGGCCAGGGGGAGGGGCTGGGAGCCAGAGGGAATTGAAGCGAGTTCCTGGGCAGTGCGTATAGCAGAGGAAAAATATCAGCTTCGTCTCGAGCAAGGCTTTTTTGAGAAAGCACATCTCAAACAAAATTTTTATGCAGCTGTGACCATGATCGACTTCATCGAGCACACGCCTCTGCCTCTTCAGGCTCTGGCCAAAGCACACGAAATTCTCCAGCCTCGAGGAATTGTCTGCCTTGTTACACCCGATATCCATAGCCTGCTAGCAAAAGTAGCAGGGAGAAAGTGGTGGCATTTTCGGCCTGCTCACCTTGCCTATTTCTCCCCAGAGAGCCTCTCGACTCTCCTCGAGCAGACACGCTTCAAGACTCTCAGAAGAAGAAGATATTCCTGGACCTTCAGCCTTCATTACCTTTTCTCCCGAATAAGGATGGCCCGATTTCTTCTTGAAAAGCCAAGGTTTGCTTCTTTTTTGAAAAAAATTCCGATAAAATTAGCTCTTGGCGATTCCTTCGAGATCTACGCCAGAAAGGAATAGAGAGCTTGAATCCTTACCTCAAAGCCTTGCGCCTGGAAAGATGGCCACGGAGCTTAGCCATATTTCTGGGAAGCACCGCTTTTTTCTTTCTTTATCGGCAATCTCTGGACACAATGACTTTTCTTGGCTCTTTATCCCGACTTGTTTTTTCCTACCTTCTGACCTGGGCTATTTCCACAGCCAACTACATCATCAACGAGATAGCTGATGTCCCTTATGATATCTATCATCCGACTAAGCGCTTTCGGCCCCTCGTCAAAGGCGAAATTCGAAAAATCCCTTTTTCCCTTCTCGGCCTCACTTTAATCATCTCCAGTCTCGTCATCTCCTATCTTTTCTTCTCTAGGCCATTTTTCTTCTCCCTCCTTGCCCTTCTTGCAGCTGGATTCATTTATAACATCAGGCCAATAAGGACAAAAGATATCCCCTTCCTGGATTCGATTTCAGAATCAGCGAACAACCCCATCCGTTTCCTTATCGGCTGGTATGCCTTTTCTCCACCCCAGATTTTTCCTCCACCGAGCCTCCTTGTCTGCTGGTGGTCATTCGGCAATTTCCTGATGGTGGCCAAAAGGCTTTCTGAATTCCGTCTTCTGAAAGAAAAAGCAGGAGATTACAGAGCTTCCCATAAAAAATATTCCAAGAAATTTCTGCTTCTGGGTATGGCCGTCAGTGCCCTCATATTTTTTATGGCTTATTTTTATTTTGCCTTTGCCTTCAAACTCCAGTATTTCATAGCCTTCTCTCCCTTTCTGCTCTTCTATTTCTTTCTCATCTCCCGCAAGACATTGAAAGAGAAAGAAGTGATGGAGGAGCCAGAGAAGCTTCTCAGCTACCCTTCCTTTGCCCTTTACACATTTTTGCTCGTCCTCATCTTTATCCTTTCTTTTTTCCTTGATAAAATAGGCGAATAGACAATGAATATCTTAGAGATCACTTTAAAGCTTTTTCTGGCCATTGCTCTGGGAGGAATTGTCGGGCTGGAGAGGGAAGCTCGGCAAAAGCCGGCTGGTCTAAGGACAAATGTCCTTATCTGTCTTGGCTCAGCAATGATGATGATTCTCTCCCAGATCCTGCTTCAGGGAAAAGAGGCAAGCGCAGGGGACCAGACGCGAATTGCTGCTGGCGTCATCACCGGGATTGGCTTCATCGGCGCAGGGACAATTCTTCAAGCTCGAGGAATTGTCCATGGACTGACCACAGCCTCGACCCTCTGGGCAGTGGCCTGCTTAGGGCTGGTTGTCGGAGCAGGATATTACCTGATCGGGATCATTTTCACCGGGTTGATTCTCCTGACCCTGATCCTCTTTCAAAAAGTCGAAGCCATATATCTTCGAAAATCCCTTTACCACTATCACCTGAAGATAAAGAACGAGCCTGAGACATTGGTTCGCCTCAAAAGACTCGCTTCCGAGCTCGGCCTGAAAATAGAAGACCTGACTCAGAAGAAAGAAAAAGATTTCTCCTTCATCAGTTTTCATTTTTCCTCAACTGAGGAAAAAGAACGTCAGTTCAACAAGGCAGTGGCGCAGCTAGCCGAAGTTTTAGAAATAAAAATTGACTGAAGAAAAAATTCTGCTGGCCACCACCAATCTCGGAAAAGTGAGGGAAATCAAAAACTTCCTTAAAGATCTTCCTCTGGAGATTCTTTCCCTCCAGGATCTCGGCTCTAAAGTAATTTTTGAAGAAAAAAGAAAAACCTTCTTTGAAAATGCCCGGGAGAAAAGCCTCTTCTACAGCCAGACTGATTTTCTTACTCTGGCTGAGGATTCCGGCCTGGAAATAGAATACCTTGGAGGCGCTCCCGGAGTGCTTTCCGCTCGATTTTCAGATCCCCAGGCAACAGATGAAAAAAATATTAAGAAAGTCCTCCTCCTCCTAAAAGGGGTTCCTCTCCACAAGAGAAAAGCGCAATTCGTCTGTTGCCTTGTTTTATCCCGGAAAGGAAAGGTCATTCACGAAGTCAAAGAGCAAGTCAAAGGCATCATCGCTCTTGAAAAAAGAGGAAATTACGGTTTTGGCTATGATCCCATTTTTTACTATCCCCCTCTCAAGCGAACTTTTGCCGAGCTTGTTCCAGAAGAGAAAAATCAAGTCAGCCACCGCGGCCGGGCTCTGAGAAAAATGAAAATTTTTCTCTCTTCCTACCTTAAAATTTTTGGCTCTCAATCATTTTGAACAAGAAGGGAAAGAAAAGGGGGGCATAGCCCCCTCTTCTCACTTTGTCTGAGCTTCAGTGCCAACAGTAATCAGGTCTTTAAGGTTGTTAAAAATTTTTTCTCCGATTCCCTTGACTTTCATCAGCTCTTCAATTTTCTTGAAATTGCCATGTTCCCTGCGGTAATCGAGAATTCTCTGGGCAACTTTTGGTCCAATCCGGGGAAGTTTCTGCAATTCTAGCAGAGGGGCTGTGTTGATGTTCACCTTTTCGCTAGTGGCCTTCGATTGCGCCCGGAGCAAGACATAAGGCGAGAGAAAAAGGCTGAGGATAAGGATTGAAACCAAAGTCTTCCTTGTTAAATTTTTCATAGGTGCCTCCTTTCCCTTCTCCTTGATGCAATAACGGGGCCATCTCCAGGAATATTTATATGTCTTTTTTTATCAACTCGTTATAAAAATTCCGAAGCACCAGAAAGTCAATCTCTGTTGACAGAACCGCCGCTTTGAAGACAACAGAAGTTTACCTGTTGAAGGAGAAGATTTCATTGGAGAGAAAAAATTCAGAAGCGGGGATGGCTTTTCCGGTAGATTTCCATAAGCTGTCTGAGATCGAGGTGCGTATATTTTTGGGTCGTGGCCAGGCTCTCATGCCCCAGGAGTTCCTGGATGACTCTTAAGTCAGCTCCACGGCCAAGAAGATGAGAGGCAAAGGAATGGCGGAGAGAGTGAGGGCTGATTTTTCTTCTCACGGCAGTCGAGCGGATATATTTATCGACAATCCTCTCCACGGAACGCGAAGTCAGCCTGCCCCCGATATAATTTGTAAAAAGAGCTTTCCCTTCAGCCTGGCCCGGGATCAAATTGCGGCCCAGAAGATAAGATTTCAGGCTCTCTTCCGCCTTCCGGCCAAATGGGACCAGCCGCTCCTTCTTTCCTTTTCCTCTTACCCGGACCATCTTCTCTTCAAAGCTCAGATCCTCAAGGTCAAGTCCTGTCAGTTCTGAGACACGGATTCCTGTGGCATAGAGGAGTTCCAAAACTGCCCTGTCCCGGAGGTCGATAAGTTTATTTGACTGGGGCAGATCCAGGAAATTGGCCATCTCCTCTTCGGAGAGAAAGGAGGGTATGGGCTTTTCCTGCTTGGGCGTGATAACGGCTTTAGCTGGATTATCCTCGAGCCAGTTTTTCCTCAGACAGAATTGAAGAAAAGAGCGAATGGAGGCCAGCTTGCGGGCAACTGTTGTTTTCTTCAGCTTTTTTTCATGAAGTTCAGCCAAAAAACCTCGAAGGAAGATATTGTCAATCTCCTTTAATTTCCCCCTTCTTTCTTCAAGATATCTAGCGAATTGGGTTAAATCTATTCTGTAGCTGGAGATGGTATGAGAGGAAGCGTTTTTCTCATACTTGAGGTAATCCAAAAACTGGCTAAGCTCTTTTCTCATGGCTCAGGCGATGAATTTTCTTCTTTCTCCTTTTTTGCAGTTTCTCTGTATTTGCAATTTTTATCCCAGCAGTAAAGATAAGGCTCTCCTTTTTTTGGGCTCTTAAGAAAGACAATTGTCCGGCCACAGTTTGGACAGGGCTTGGCGACTGGATTATCCCAGGTGGCAAATTTGCATTTTGGGAAAGTGCTGCAGCCAAAGAAAACCTTCCCTTTCCTTGTCTTTCTTTTCACAATCGTCCCTCCGCACCCCTGAGGGCAGGAGAGACCAGTATCTGTTTTCTCCTTCTTGATATAAGTGCAGCGAGGGTAATTCGAACAGGCGATAAAAGTTCCATACCTGCCCTGCCTCAAAATGAGTTGAGCACTGCACTGAGGGCATTTCTCATCCAGAGGCTCTGCCTCTTTTTTGAACAGGCTCTCTTTGTATTTGCACTCCGGGTAGCCAGAACAAGATTTGAACCGCCCGTAACGTCCCTCTTTGATCACCAGCGAGCGGCCGCAGCGGGGACAGGTTTCCTCAACCGGAATCCCTTTCTCCTTGACACTCTCTGTCTTCATCCCTTTCTTTAAGTCTTTGTCGAGGAGAGTATAATATTTCCGCAACGACTCCAGCCAGTCCTGCTCTCCCTCACTGATGCGATCCAGTTCTCCTTCCATACGGGCTGTGAATTTGACCTCCATGATGTCCGAGAAATTCTTAACCAGGAAATTCGTAACATACAGGCCAAGGTCTGTGGGGACAAACTTCGCCTTTTCCTTGATGACATAAACACGATCCTGCAAGGTGGCAATAATCGGAGCGTAAGTGCTCGGCCGGCCAATGCCCTTTGCTTCCAGCTCCTTGACCAGGCTTCCTTCACTGTAACGGGGAGGAGGTTGGGTGAAATTCTGCTTGGACTCAAGCTCAAGAAGCTTGAGTTCCTCTCCTTCAAATGCTTTGGGCAAAAGCTCCTCCTCTTTCTTTGCTTTAGAATAGAGAACCAGGAATCCATCGAACTTAATCACTTCTCCCTTGGCTTTGAATTGATATTTGGAAGCCAGGATCTCAAACTCTGTTTCTTCAACCAGAGCTGAGCTCATCTGAGAAGCAAGGAAGCGATTCCAGATCAGACTGTAGAGGCTATACTCTTCTTTTTTGAGGTAGGGTTCCACAATCTGGGGAGAAAGATCGAAGGATGTAGGCCGAATAGCCTCGTGGGCGTCCTGAGCCTTTCTCTTGTTTTTATAGAAGCGAGGCTTGGCTGGTAGATACTGAGGAGAATAGTTTTTTCCAATGTATTCTCTAACCCTGGAAATAGCTTCTTCAGAGACTCGGACAGAATCCGTCCTCATGTAAGTGATCAATCCCACTAGTCCCCACTCGCCAATGGGAAGCCCCTCATAGAGCCTCTGAGCAACAGCCATCGTCTTTTTCACAGGATAATGGAGAAGGCGGAAGCCATCCTGCTGGAGAGAGCTAGTGATATAGGGAGGGCTGGGGTCTTTCTTTTTTTCCTGAATCTTGATTTTCTCCAGAATAAAGGGCAGGCCTTTGAGCTCCTCAACTATTTCTGAGGCCCGCTTCCCATCTTCAATCTTTGCCTCCTTGCCCTCGATCTTGAACAGATTTGCCTTAAAAGGCGGAGGGTTGGAAGCTCTCAGATGAGCTAAGATTGTCCAGTACTCCTCAGAAACAAAATCTCTGATTTCTCTCTCCCGCTCGCAGATCAAGCGCAAGGCAACTGACTGCACCCGGCCTGCACTCAATCCTTTTCCAATTTTTTCCCAGAGAAGGGGACTGATGAGATAGCCGACGAGCCTATCCAGAATTCTCCGCGTCTGCTGGGCCTTGAACTTTTCAGAATCGAGTTGACCTAAATTCTGGAAGGCTTCCTCAATCGCTTGCTTTGTGATTTCATGGAGGAGAACTCGGTAAATCTTGCTGTTGGCCTTCTCGAGAAGGGCGCTCAGGTGCCAGCAGATAGCCTCACCTTCCCGGTCAGGATCAGCGGCAAGGATGATGGATTCGCAGTCTTTGGCCACCTTCTGGAGCTCATCGACAATCTTTTCCCTTTCAGGAATAACCTGATAATGGGGCTTGAAGTCATTTTCAATGTCAACTCCAAGACTATCCCTGGGCAAATCCCGAACGTGGCCCATGGAAGCTTTAACCAAAAAACCTGGGCCTAAATAGCGATTGACCGTGGCTGCTTTGGCTGGAGATTCAACGATGACCAGAGATTTCTGCATTTAGATTCTCCTCTGAAAATATTTTCCTGGACTCTGCAAAACAAGGCTTTTGAGCTCAAGATGCAGCAAAAGAGTCAGAAGTTCAGAAACTGAAAATTCTGTCCTCTCCACAAGCTCATCGATGTGAGTGAGGGTGTCTGCCTGGAGGCATTCATAAATTTTTTTCTCCTCCGGACTCAGCTCCTGAGGCTCCACTTTTTCCTCTTCCTTCTGGGATAAAAGTCTTTCCTTCAAGGGAGAGGGGAATTCCTCGGCCACATCTTCCCAGCTCGAGACAGGCTTTGCTCCTGACTTGATCAGCCAGTTTGTCCCCTGGCTGAGCTCAGAAGTTACATTCCCGGGAACAGCCATGACTTCTCGGTTCTGTTCGAGCGCCAAATGAGCTGTTATCAAGGAGCCGCTTTTCTGGGATGCCTCAACAACAACTAAAGCAAGGCAAAGGCCGCTGATAATCCTGTTTCTCACTGGAAAATGTGAACCCAGGGGCGGGGAGTCCAAAGGAAATTCAGAGATAACCGCCCCCTTTTCCATGATTTTCTGGAAAAGAGAACGATTCTCCCGAGGGTAAATATTTTCCAAGCCTGATCCCAGCACAGCGACTGTCTTCCCTCCTTGGAGAGCTCCCCAGTGAGCGATGGAATCAATGCCCAGGGCCAAGCCGCTCATAATGACTATTCCCCGTGAAGCAAGGTCGAAAGCCAGCTTCTCAGCAACTGCCTTTCCGTAAGGAGAATGCTTCCTCGCTCCGACAATAGAGACGCCAGGCTCATTTAAAACCTCCACCCTTCCCGCACAGTAGAGGACGAAGGGAGGATCGAATATTTCTCTTAAAGCATCCGGATACCTTTTGTCGTCCAGAGTGAGAAGAGAATACTCTCTTTTCTCCAGCCTTTCTATTTCTCTTGTGGCCTGATCAAGGATCCGGGAAGAAGAAATCTTTTCAACCTCCTCTTCCTTTAGGCCTAAATCAAAGAGTTCTCTCTTTGGCGCTTGAAAGGCTTCAGCAAGCTGAGGAAAACGGTCAACAACTTTTTTTGCTAATTTTAATTTTTCAGACAGAACTAAATTTAAGGCTACCCAGTACTTTCTTTTATCTTCCACCTTTAATCATCGCCATGAGAAGGAGGAATGGCAAAAACAGGAATCGAACTATAAGAAATCACTTTCTCCGTAGTGCTTCCCAGAAAGAAACGAGCCAGCTTGTGGACATAAGTTGACATGACGATCAAGTCAAATTGAAGGGTCTCAGCATAATCCACGATTCCATGGGAGGCATAAATAGCCCGGGTGACATCTTCGTTGATGGCGATGTCCTCCTTCTCCCTCTTCTTTCTTCTTTTGAGCTTTTGGAGAGCAGCCTCAAACATCTTATCGACGATTCTGAATTCATGGCCATATAGCTCGAGGACATAGAGCAAGGTCAAAGAGGCATCAAAGCCTTTGGCCAGCTTCCAGGCAAAATCCCTTTCCACCTCTTCCTGCTTGGAAAAATCAGTGGGAACAAGAATTTTCTTCACCTGAGGCTTTCCTCTCCTTTTCTTGGTTACTAGAACTGGAACAGAAGAGCTGCGCAGAACCTGATTGGCCACGCTTCCGATGAAAATTTTTTCGAGTGCCGAAAGGCCTTTTCGGCCGATAACGATTAAATCCGCTTTTTCTTCTTGGGAGGCCTCGATGATCCGCTTTGAAGCAGAGCCTTGCTTGACCATGATTTTATTAAACGAGATGTGCCTTGTTTTCTGGAGAGCGTTGAGTTTCTTGTTGGCCTCTTTTTTCATCGACTCCAGCCTCTTGAGCAGCTCCCCTTTGATGAGTGCTGATGTCTCATAGAGGGCAGGAGAGAAATCAGGAATAACATGAAGAGCTGTAAGGCGAGCGCCGAAAGTCCTAGCAAAAAAGTCCGCATAGAGAAGAGCTTCATGAGCTTCATCTGAAAAGTCTGTAGCCCAAAGGATATTTTTTAAGAAATCGGTCATTCTTCTCTCCTTTCGTTAACCTTCATTTTACCAAGAAAAAAGAAAAAGACAAGAAAAACGCTTTTTATCCAAAATTGCCATTAGAAAGACGCTATCGCTGTCATCGCGAGCACCCATTGGGTGCGTGGCGATCTCATCAAAATAAACTGAGATTGCTTCGCTTTGCTCGCAAAGACAAATATCTATTGGCAATTTTGGCTTTTTATCTTCCTAGCAAAATCGATCCCTTGGTGCAAAAGGTACCAGCCACAGCTCCAACCATAAGACAGGCAAGAGTTGCGGCCAGCAAGGCTCTAAGGCCCAATCGGGAAAGATCTTTGACCCGGCTGGGAACGAGCGCGCCTATTCCTCCAACAAAGATGGCCAGAGAGGCGATGTGGGCAAATCCGCAGAGAGCATAGGTGGCAATGATTGCCGAACGGGGATGATTTAGGACGCCCTTGGCCAGGAGCTGAGAAAGGTCCTGATAGGCGACAACTTCTGTGGCCACTGTTCTTTCACCGATGATTTTGGCAATCGAAAAGGCATCAGAAGGAGGTATGCCAAGGACAACTGTGAAAGGGTAAAAAATATAGCCCAGAAAAGATTCGAGCGACCAGCTCAGGTTCAGACCAAACCAGCTGTTTAGAAAGCCTCCTGCAAATCCCAGGAAAAGATCCACTAGAGCCAGAAGGCCAAGGAAAGCAAGGAGAAGCGTAACAATTCCTCCCAGAAGCCTTAAGCCGCTCCAAGCTCCGTTGATGATAGCCATGATCAGATTGTCTTCCCGTTCATAATAAGGCTTGATATCCAGCCCCAAAGTCTTTGGCCTTTCTGTCTCAGGCATGAGAAGTTTGGACATGACCAGCGCAGCAGGCGCAGCAAGAAAAGAGGCAGAGACGAGATGGCCGGCAATAGTGGGAAGATGGGTCTGGAGAAGGAAAACATAGAGAGCCAGGACAGTTGAGGCGATGGTGGCCATTCCTGCGGTGAGGATGGTCACGAATTCTGAGCGGGTCATCTCTTTAAGGTGAGGCTGGATAACTAAAGAAGATTCGACTCCGACAAAGATCTCGCTCGAGACGCAGAGGGACTCGGCTCCGCTCGTCCGCATCAAGCGGGTGAAGACGCTGGCGAAGAGCCTGACGAAAAAGGGCATGACTCGAAGATAATAAAGGGCTCCGATGAGGGCCGCAAAAAAGATGATCGTCGGCAGAGCCTGAGTGGCCAGAATATAGCCAAGGGACGTCTCCCCAGCCTCGTTGACTGTGCCCGGAGGAAGAGCCAACCGTCCAAAAACAAATTTTGTCCCGGCTGTGGCGCTATCAAGAATGGTAACCACGATTCTATTGACAAAAAGGAAAAATTTTGTCCCAGCCGGAACAACAAAAATGAAAAGAGCAATAAGAAGCTGGAGGCCAATTCCCCAGAGGACAACGCGCCAGTTGATAACCTTCCTGTTTGCTGAGCAAAGCCAGGCAAAGGCAGCCAGGACAAAAATTCCCAGGAAGCTCACCAGATTATAAATCTCCATCTCAAGTTTTCCTTTGCGGAGGATTCATTTTCGTCTCAAACCTCGCCAGGTCTTCTTCCTCCACTTCCAGAGAGACGATTTTGTGCTGAGATTTTTCTCCTCGGACAATCTTAATTCGCGAGGAAGGAAGGCCAAAATGAGAGGCAAGAAGCTTGCAAACCTCTTGATTTGCTTCTCCTTTTTGAGGAGAGGAGAGAAGGCGAAGATGATACTCTCTTTGACCTTTTTTCTCGATTTCTTGCTTCCGGGCATGAGTTCGAACCTTAATTGTCAAATAAATCTTCAAGAGGGATCGTCTCCTTTTAAAAATAAAATCTCTGTTCGCGCAATATCTGCCGGCCGTAAAGGGAGAGAGATTTGATGAGAAAAGAATCGACAAAAAACAAAAGGAGAATGACAATCAGGGGAGAAATATCCACTCCTCCCAGCTTATAGGGAGGGACTAGCCTTCGAAAAGGCCGAAGGACTGGTTCTGTTAGACGAAAGAGAATGAGCTTAAGTGGATAAAGAGAAGGAACTGTGACCCAGGAGAGAACGGCCCGGACAATGATCACCCAGATATAGATCATCAAGAGGATGTGGAGAATTCTGGCCAGGCCGCTGAGAAAATTGCCAAGGAGTATCAATTCCTCCTCTAATCCAGAATGTTTTTGTACTTGGCAAAGAGGGCCTTGAGCTGTTCTCTGCTGACAATGTATCCACTGAGATAGAGCGAGAGTGTGGAACGAAGAGGATCATTGGAATTGATCAAAACATATTCCCGCAGTAAGCCCCTTTTCTGCTGAGGGACTAATTTTATCTCGACTTCTGCATCCTTTCCTGAAGCAATCTTGAGCGGAAAAGCAATGGCCTTGCCTGCTGAGGAAAAAAAAGCATTCCTATGGGAGCATTCCACCTTGAGCTCCAGCTCGCCCCGGTTAATGATATTGACTTTGGCTTGAATCTCTTCCCCTTCCAGAACTAAACCAAGGTCGATGCTGTAACGGTCGAGGTCGATTTTTGGTTGAGGCGGGACTTCGATATCAGCCTTGACCATGAGCTGCTTTTGTGGTTGAGCAGGGTCATCAGACTCAACAGTTATGGTTTCTTCCACCCTTCCTCCATAGCCTTGAGTATTGAATGTCACTCCTATCTTTCCCTCTTTTCCAGGCCCGATTTTTTTCTCTGAGATAAGAGCTGCTGTGCACCCACAGGAGGTCGTCACCTTCTGGATGGTGAGGACTTCATCTCCTACATTTTGAAAGACAAACTCATAGGTCAAGGCCTGCCCCTGTTTCACTTTCCCGAAATCCCAGGACTCCTGCTTGAATTTTATCCTCGGCTGCTTCTCTGCAGAAGACAAGCTTCCGGCATAAAAAAGAAGAGATGCAAAACAGAGGAAACAGACGATCTTTTTTCCCGAAATCCAAATTCTCATTGTCTTCTCCACCACTTTTAAAATATTTACACCTTTTTTGGAGAAATCGCAAGGCTTATGATGGGGTCAGAAGTAGCAGAACGTTGGGGGGCGAAGGCAATAATTCGTGTGACATCCCATATTGGGCGGGATGGATGCCG
>CAZPAX010000040.1:0-16036 GCA_964584535.1 uncultured Eubacteriales bacterium | reverse complement strand
TCGAAAGTTCGAGGCGATCGGAACGCACCCCTGGGCCATCCGGGCAGCGCTCGGCGAAGCCTTGGCATTCCATCAGGCCATAGGAGCTGAGCGCAAGGCGGCGCGGCTGCGCTACCTGACGCTGCGCTGGGCCAATCCTCTAAAGAAGTATCCACGCGTCAAGATGCTATCGAACCTCGGGGAGCCAGCAGAGACATGGGGCGTAGCGGCAGTCAATATCGAAGGCATCGACGTCAGGGACCTGGCGAAGTTTCTAATGGACAAATACAGGATTATCGTGGTGCCGCTTGTCGGGGGAGCTCCACCCAACCAGGTTTTTGATTATCAGGCTATCCGAGTCTCGCCGAATGTCTATACGACGCTAGAGGAGATCGACACCTTCGTGATGGCCATGGAAGACGCCCTCAAAGAAGGCGTTCCGGCCAATCTGGCTGCGGCAAGACGTGGTCCAATAGAAGGCGTGGATTGGGCTAGTATTATCTAGGATTATGGAGAACTGATATGAAGCGTTTGGCCGTTTTAGCAATTTTGGCCTTCACCTTTGCCATCATGACGGTCAGCACTGCGGCCTATGCTCAGGGCATTTTTAAGATCCCCTTCAAGTTCGAAGCAGGCGGCAAGAAGTTTTCGGCAGGCGAATACTGGGTTACCCAGAAGGGAGACAAAAAGATCGCTCTACGGATAGGGCTGAACGGTGAGGAAGTTCTAATACCCTTCATCCAGAGGCTAGAGCAACCAAAGCCGCCTCTCCAGGAGCCGCAGCTAGTCTTCGATGTAGTCGGGAACTTTGAGCCGTCCTATACGGAGTATGTTACTGACTACCTGCTGGCGGAAGTGTGGCTGCCCGGGGAAGACGGATTTCTGATTCATACCACCAAGGGAGCGCATCAGAACCAGACTATTAAAGGACAAAAATCGAAAAGCAATTTCCTATCGTTTTTTTGATTCTTCCCAGATCCTGTCCATTTCCTCCAGGCTTGCCTGATTCAGTCTCTTGCCTTGTTTTTTTAATTCTTTTTTGACAAAAGAAAATCTTTTCCTAAATTTTGTATTTGTCTTCATTAAAGCTCTCTCCGGATTGACTCGTAGCAGGCGGGAGACATTGGCCAGGGAGAAAAAAATGTCCCCAATCTCCTGGGCCACTTCTTTCTTCTGGCCAGATTCTAGAGCTTTTTCCAATTCGGAAATCTCCTCTTTGACCTTCTGGATGGCCTCCAGAGGAGTGTGCCAGTCAAAACCTAGGCGGGAAACATGGCGGCCGATGGAAAGACTTACAAGAAGAGGGGATGTTTCTTCTGTGCTTTTCATTCTTCCTTCTCCCTTGAACTTTTCTAAAGAAAATTGTAATATTTTTTTCCATAACAATATCTTAGACCCAGATAAATTTCAATTCTAACTTGTTCCCAAAAAATCTCATGAAACGAAAACTAAGAGGATAAAAATGACAAATAGAGAAGACAACAATCAAACAAAAAAAGAAAGGCCTGAAGGAAAGAAGGAATTTATTCCTCCCCTTGATTTCAGTGCAATTGTTTTTCCCTTTTACACGCAGGCCTTGATAAAGCTCGGCCTTGTGGAAGATCCCTTGACAAAAAAGACCGATGAAAACTTGGAGCTCTCCAAAAGATTGATTGACCTCCTTGACCTCCTCAAAGAAAAGACAAAGGGAAATCTCGAATCTGAAGAAGAGGCTTTCTTAGAAGGCTGTCTAACTCAGCTCAAGGCGAACTATCTGGAAAAGGCAAAGATCATGAAATTCTGAATGCCTGAGATAAAATGAGAGTGATCTATAGCTTTAAGAATCTTTCTCCATTAGCCAAAAATAGCGCTCTAGCCATAGGTAACTTCGACGGCCTCCATCTGGGTCACCAGAAAATCCTGAAGTTCCTTGTCCAGAAGGCCAGAGAAAAAGGTCTTTTCTCCTTTGTCCTGACTTTTTCTCCTCATCCAGAGAAAATTCTGGGCAAAGGCAATGTGAACATGATCCAGACACTTCCTCAGAGGCTGGAGGGAATGAAAAAAATAGGTATTCAGGCTGTCCTCATCACTCCCTTTGATCAGAAGTTCTCTAGCCTCTCCGGCCGTCGTTTTGCCCAGGAAGTCATTGTCAATTGTCTGAAGGCCAAAGAAGTCATTGTTGGCGAAAATTTTCGCTTCGGCAAAAGTCGGAAAGGTGACATCTGCGCCCTTCGGCGCTTTGGCCTTAAATTTGGCTTCCATGTCCATTCTCTCCCGCCTGTCAAAAAAAATGGCAAAATCGTCAGTTCAAGTCTTATCCGCAATCTCCTTCAGAAAGGGAAAATCGAAGAAGCCAATGCCATGCTGGGAAGATTTTATGAAATAGAAGGAAAAGTCATAAAAGGCGAGGCAAGAGGAAAAACGATAGGCTACCCGACAGCCAATATCCAGACAGAGAATGAGATCACTCCTGCGGGCGTATTTCTAACCAGGGCCCAGATAGGCTCCCAGAGTTTTCCCTCCCTGACTAATGTCGGCGTCCGGCCCACCTTCAAGCGGAAAAAAAAGACAATCGAATCCTATATTATTGATTTCAAGAAAAACCTCTATGGGCAAAAAGTTAAAATTCATTTTTTAAAAAAAATCAGGAAGGAGAGGAAATTCAAAAACGTAAAATCTCTCTCTCTCCAAATCCAACAAGATCTCCAGCTTGCCAAAAACTACTTCCTTGACTTTTTTCCCGAGATATAGCATTTTCTTAGGGAAAGTAGGATTTATCCTTCAAAGATGAAAGTTCCTTTATAAAGGTCGGGAGATACCTTATGGAAGAAAAAATTAAAGCCAGTGTTATGGATGCGAGCAAGATCAGAAGGGCACTCCAGAGAATGACAACAGAGATCATCGAACGGAACCGCAATTTGAAAAACCTGGTCATTGTCGGAATAAGGACACGAGGCATCTACCTGGGAAAAAGGATATCGAAGCTGATCAAGGAGCTTGAAAAAGTGACCATCCCAGTGGGTGTTCTGGACATCACCCTTTACCGGGATGATTTTTCAGAGCTCGAGACCCAGCATATGGTCCAGAAGACGGAAATAGATTTTTCTATTGCCAAAAAAGATATCCTTCTCGTTGATGATGTCCTTTTTACTGGAAGAACAATACGGGCAGCCATGGATAGCCTTTTTGATCTGGGGCGGCCCCAAACAATCCAGCTTCTTGTCCTGATTGACCGGGGGCACCGAGAGCTTCCCATCAGAGCTGATTATGTTGGAAAATTCCTTCCCACTTCGCGGCGAGAAATTGTCCAAGTTCGGTTAAAAGAAATCGATGACAATGATGAAGTCCTCATCACTGAGCCAGCGGAAATGAAATAGGAGAAAGGCCTTGGAATTTCGGCGCAAACATCTTCTTGGTATTCAAGATCTTGAAGCTTCGGAAATAATGACCATTCTGGATACGGCAGAGTCTCTGGCTGAGATCTCCACCCGGGAAGTGAAAAAGGTCCCCACACTGAGAGGAAAGACCATCATCAACCTCTTTTTTGAACCAAGCACCCGCACTCTCAGCTCCTTTGAATTGGCTGCAAAAAGGCTGAGCGCCGACACAGTCAATTTCACTCGGCAAGCGAGCAGTGTTGCCAAAGGCGAGAGCCTCAAAGATACGGTCTTAAACCTGGAAGCGATGAATCCTGATGCCATTGTCATCAGGCATTCCTCTGCCGGGGCAGCCCATTATATCGCCAGATTCTGCAAGTCGCATGTTATCAATGCTGGCGATGGAGCCCACGAACATCCAACTCAGGCCCTTCTCGATGCTTTCACTATCAGGCAGGAAAAAAAGAGCTTTAAAAATCTCAAAGTGGTGATCGTTGGAGACATCCTCCACAGCCGTGTCGCCCGCTCCAACATCTTTCTCCTCAGCAAGCTTGGGGCAAAAATTGTCCTGGTTGGCCCCCCTCCTCTCCTGCCCCTGGAATTTAAAAAATTCGACGCAGAGATTGAATTTAACTTCGAAAAAGCTTTAGCGGGCGTGGATGTCATCATGATGCTGAGAATTCAGCTGGAAAGACAGCAAAAAAATCTGTTTCCTTCCATTCGAGAATACAGAAATCTTTTCTGCCTGACGGCTAAAAGATATGGCTATGCCAAAAAAAATGCCATCATCATGCATCCTGGTCCTATCAATAGAGGGGTAGAAATTTCAGATGAAATGGCTGATTCTGTCCAGTCGGTCATCCTCAAGCAGGTGGAAAACGGAGTGGCTGTCAGGATGGCCGTTCTCTACCTTTTATTAGGAGGAAAAGAGCATGAGACTTCTGATTAAGAATGGAAGAGTTGTTGACCCCGCTTCTGGAACAGATGAAACACTCGATATTCTGATCGACAAAGGAAAGATCGTCGATCTCAAGGCAAAAATTGAATCAACAGGACCAAAAACAATCGATGCCTCAAGGCTCGTTGTCGCTCCTGGCTTTATCGATATGCATGTCCATCTCCGGGAACCCGGTCAGGAAGATAAAGAAACCATCAAGACAGGATCCCTGGCGGCAGCAAAAGGCGGCTTTACTTCTCTCTGTGCCATGCCTAACACTGAGCCTCCCAACGATAATCGGGGTGTGACTGAGTACATTCTCTCCGAGGCAAAAAAAAATGCAGTGGTCAATATCTTCCCTATCGCCTCTGTGAGCAAAGGGCTCGCAGGAGAAGAACTTACAGACATGGCTGATCTCGTCTCTATGGGGGCGATTGCTTTTTCTGATGACGGACGTCCTGTGCATAATAGCCATCTCCTGCGGCGGGCCCTGGAATATTCGAAATTCCTGAAGACCTTGATCATCGACCATTGCGAAGACAAATCTCTAACCGAAGATGGAGTGATGCATGAGGGCCATTATTCCTACCTTCTGGGGCTAAAGGGAATTCCCGCCTCTTCCGAAGAAATTATGGTCGCCCGCGATATCATCCTGGCTGAAAAGGCAGAAGCCAGAATTCATATTGCCCATCTGAGCGTTAAAGGGGCTGTCCAGCTGATAAAAGAGGCAAAAAAAAGGAAAATTCAGGTCACAGCTGAAGCCACTCCACATCATCTTATTCTCTCCGATTCCGCTCTGGAGAGTTATGACACCAACTTGAAGGTGAATCCTCCTCTTCGAAGCGTAGAAGATGTCGAGGCCTTGATCGAAGCTATCAGAGAAGGAGTAGTGGATACGATCGCCACTGACCATGCTCCCCACACTCCGGAGGAAAAGGATGTGGAATTTGATAAGGCGCCTTTTGGCATCGCTGGTCTGGAAACAGCGGTTTCTCTTCTTCTGGATAAACTCGTCAACAAAAACGTCATCTCTCTCCAAAAATTCATTGAAATGATATCCACTTCGCCTGCCCGGATTCTCGGCCTCGAAAATAAAGGAAAAATAACTATTGGAGCTGATGCGGATTTGACCATCTTGAATCTCCATAAGGATAGCATTGTTGATGTCAATTCTTTCAAATCCAAAAGCAGGAATAATCCTTTCCATAATTGGAAACTGAAGGGAGCTCCGGTCATGACAATTGTCGGAGGGAAGATCGTCTATCCCTTCTAGAATTCTTGAATCTCTATGACTCAGATAAGAGAAATAAACATTCCTCAATTTGAAAAAAGGATCGGCTATCATTTCCAAAAAAAAGAGCTCTTGATCCAAGCCCTGACCCACAGCTCTTATGCCTATGAAAGTCAGCAGCAGCACAGGGCAGATAACGAGGTCCTGGAATTCCTCGGAGATTCTGTGGTCGGCCTTGCTGTTGCCGATTTTTTTTACTCTGCCTTTCCTAATCTTCGAGAGGGAGAGTTGTCAAAACTCAAATCCATAGCAGCCAACACATTGAGCCTTTCCCAATTTGCCAGAAAAAATAAGCTTGATAAATATATTCTCCTGGGAAAAGGCGAGGAAAAAAGCGGCGGAAGGAAAAAAAGAAAAATCCTGGCTGGAGCTTTTGAGGCCTTGGTTGGCGCCATTTACCTGGATGGAGGCTTCAAAGAAGCAAGAAATTTCCTCCGTGGTCCACTCCAGTCTTTATTCAAAAAAATCAAGAGCAAAAAGTTCCAAATCAACAACTATAAATCAGCCCTACAAGAATATTTTCAAAAAGAAAACCTCCCACCTCCCACTTACAGGACAATAACAACTTTAGGCCCTGACCACAGGAAAAGCTTTATTGTCGAAGTCTACGCAGACAAGCAGCCTCTGGCCAAGGCAGAAGGCCGCTCCAAGAAAAATGCTGAACAAGGAGCAGCCCAGAAAGCTTTAAAAAATCTTCTGGGGAAAAAGATAAGGGCCCTGACTTGGGAAACATTTATTCTGAAAAAATGATCGAAGCCTATAGTTTTGGACAAATGGTTGTCAATGGTGAGCGCTTCACTTCTGATCTCATCATCACGCCAACTGGCATCAAAAGGAGCTGGTGGCGAAAATCCGGCCACAACCTCTGCCTGGAGGACCTCAAGGAGGCCCTTGCCGAAGAAGCAGAAGCGCTGGTCATCGGCACTGGATTTACGGGCTTGATGAAAGTGGAAGAGGAAGTCAGGCTCTTTGCCCAGTCAAAAGGAATGAGCTTCGTTACCAAAAAGACTGCTGAGGCCGTCAAGAGTTTTAACAGACTCTCTTCCCAAAAAAAGACAATAGGGGCTTTCCATCTAACCTGCTGAGGACAATCCTTTAAATGATAAAATGTTCAAGATGCAAAAAGAGAAAGGCTAAACGCTATTGCCTTGCTCTTGGCTCAAGCCTTTGCCCTCTGTGCTGCGGCCTTCTCAGGGATAAGGAGATCCACTGTCCCCCAAACTGTAGCTTCCTCGCCCGGCATAAGCCTTACGAAGAAAAAAAGATCGTCGAGAAAAAAACTGGCTCTTCTTCTGGGCATATCTCAGCCGAGGAGGACATTCTCAAAGATGAACGAATAGCCTGGCTTGCCTTTCATATTGAAATGCCTCTAAAACAATATGGAGAAAAGAATGAATCTTTTTCTGATAGAGAGGCCATCTTAGCTCTGGAATATGCCAAAGAAAAGATTGAAAAAGAAAGGGGACTCATCTTTTTGCCTGGTGAGAAAATTAAACCAAAAAATGAGGTGGGCGAGGCCATCTACCAGAGAGTAGAAAACTGCCGCTATGAAAGGAAACTCATTCTCCCTCAGACACTGGAGACTTACAAAAAAGAAGAAAAAATCAAAGCCTTGGACAGAGTGATCCTTTCTGCAAAATTCCTGGCCAAGGGAAAGTATGAAGGCAGAAATTACATCCAGAATCTCATTGATCGATTCGCAAAAATAAAGGCTCTCTCCAAGGAAAAGAAAATCATTACCCCAGCCTAAAAGCCTCTTCACTTGCTCATCAGGGCTTCGATAAAACGGAGTGAGGGAATATTGCTGAGGATAATCTTGATGATGGCGACTATCGGAATGGCCAGGATCATGCCTGGAATCCCCCATAGCCAGGCCCAGAAAATGAGGGAAAAAAGCACCAAAAGGGAACTCAACCCCAGGCCCTGACCCATAAGCTTGGGCTCGACAAAATTGGCCAGGACATTATCGACAACAACCAGAATGATCAGAATCCAAAAGGCTGGCCAGAAGCTCCAGAACTGAATGGCGGCAATGGCCACGGGCAGAAAAATGCTGATGATTGAGCCAATGGTTGGGACATAATTGAGGAGAAATGTCAGGAAGCCGAAAACAATGGCAAAATTCACACCAAAAATGACAAGGATCAAGGTCGTCAAAAGGCCTGTGGTTAAGCTGACCACTGTTTTGATAGCTATATATCTTTGGATCTGATTGTCAATCTTGTCAATGACACTGATAATTTTGGAAGCCCGGGCCTTACTGAAAGAACTCTCTACTTTTGCCTTCATCTTCCCTCGTCCGGCCAGCATAAAGATGAGGAAAATAAAAACTAAAAAAAGCTTCTCAATAAAAGTGAAAAAGGGGCCAAGGGCAGAGAGAATAAAGGAGCCGATTTTGTTGATGTCAAGATTTCCAAGGAGATCGCCGGGATTCCATTTCAGCTTGGAAAACTTGTATTTTTCAGAGAGGCTTTCCAGGAAGGAACTTATTTTTTGACCATATTTGGGAAATTCTGAAGCAAAAGCTTTGCCGCTCGAATAGAATAAAACGCCAAGGAGATAGAGGACAAAAAAAGTGACAAGAAGAATAAAAATTATAGAAATAGCCCTCGGGACTTTGAGGCGAGTGAGAAAGTCTATGACAGGAGATAGGATAAAGTAGAGGAAGATGGCCAGAAAAAAGGGGAAAAGCACAGGCTTGGCAATGCGCAGGATAACGCCGCCAATGAAAATGACAATGATCCAGCTGGATATGGCAACAAGTTTATTCTCTTCCATAGCTCTTCCTTTTTGGCCTATTATAACAAAATATATGATTAGGCACTAACTGAAATTTGCCTAACCCTCTGGCCTCAGCAGAGGTGAGGAGATTCTTTTGAATTTCACCCCTATAATCACCCAGAAAGGCTATTGACCCAACTCACAAAGACTCTAAGATTTGGCTGAAAGAGGTATTCCGAAGAATTTCTATGCTTGAAGGAAAGAAACCCATGGAAAAAGACGAACCTTCCCTCTTTACAAAATATTCGACTGAAGGCCTCTGCCGCCCCTTGCATATTCTCCTTGCTGAAGATAGCTTGATTAACCAAAAGGTGGCTATCCATATCCTTGAGAAGCAGGGACACCGAATCTCCGTTGCCGACAATGGCAAGAGCGTTCTTTATGCCTTGAAGAGGGAGTGCTTCGATCTTGTTCTGATGGATATCCAGATGCCAAAAATGAATGGATTGGAGGTTACCGCCTCGATCCGCAAAAAAGAAAAAATCACAGGGACACATATTCCCATCATCGCCATAACTGCCCACGGGCTGAAAGGCGATCGCGAACGCTGTCTTAAGGCTGGACTGGACGACTATATCACCAAACCCATCAAGCAAGATGAGCTAATCAAAACTGTGAACCGCGTTATCCTCAATAACCAGAAAGAACTTCAATTGCAGGTTTAAAAGCATGGCCAAAGCAGAGAAGATGAAAGTCCTCATTGCTGAAGACGACATGATGACCGCCAAGCTCCTAGAAAAAAACATCAAAAAATGGGGCTATGAAGTCGTCATCACTAGAAATGGAGAAGAAGCCTGGAAAGAGATCAAAGGGGATGAATTGCGTCTGACCGTTGTGGACTGGATGATGCCCAAGATGGATGGAATCGATCTCTGCAGGAAAATTCGCCAAGAAAAGAAATCGAATTACACTTATATTATCCTCCTTACAGCCAGAGATCATCAGCAGGATATTATCGAAGGGCTTTCCGCTGGAGCAGACGATTACATGATAAAGCCTGTCAATCTTCTCGAATTGAGAGCACGTCTTGAAAAAGGAAAGCGGATCATCCAACTCGAAGACAATCTTCTCGAATCTCAAGAGAGACTCATAGAACTTGCCAGCCGAGATAGCCTGACAGGGCTCTGGAATCGGGCCAATGTCCTTAAATTCCTTGAAGAAGAACTTGAGCAGGGTTTGAGAGAAAATTACCCTGTCTCAGTGGTCATGATCGACATTGATCATTTTAAGAAAATCAACGACACCTTCGGCCACTGTATCGGAGACATCATCCTTGCCAAAGTTTCCTATCGCTTGAAAAAGAATGTCCGGATTTATGATAGGGTCGGCCGCTATGGTGGAGACGAAATGTTAATTATTCTCCCCAATTGCAGCCTTGAAGATTCTGCCCAGATTGCTGAACGGCTTTGCCTGGCCATATCCAAAAGAAAAATGAAAACTTCTGCTGGCCTTTTGCCCGTAACCATCACCCTCGGCTGTGCTTCCTCTAAGAACTTTTCTCAACCTTCTGTGGATGTCCTTATCCAGGCCAGCGACAAAGCCCTTTATAAAGCAAAAAATCAGGGAAGGAATCGCATCGCCTTGGCAAAGGTGACTCGCATTTATATAAAGAGGCAAAAAAATGAGCAAAAAACACTTTTCTAAAAATTTTTGTTTACCTATGAATTATCGAGAAGCTCTAGAAAGAATAGGAGGAGATTACCCTTTCCTTGAAGAATTGTTGAATCTTTATCAGGAAGAGTTTTCTGCCAAATTCATCCGCATCCAGAAGTCTATTGATCAGGAAAATTTCAGGCAAATCGAAGAGCTCGGCCATTGCCTGAAAGGAGCCTCAGCCATCCTCAGCCTGGGCCCTCTCGAGAACGCTTTTTTTGAACTGGAAATGGCAGGACGCGAAAGAGACATCGAGAAAGCAAAAAAGATTCCTCCTCTCCTGGATCAGGAATTTGAGAAATTAAAAGATTTCTTGGCAAAGATGAGATCCACCCAAGTTTTTGAAGCGCGAATAGGAGAATAAGGACAGATTACTTTTTCAAAGACTTGATTAGTAACTCTAGGTATTTCTCTCCTGCTTCCTCAAAGCCATCCTTTATCCCTTTCACTCCACAGAGGAAGCTCCCCACTTTAGCCAGATAAATATGCTTCTGGTTTCGGTCTTGGAGATGATAACCCAGAGAAATTTTCTGGGCAGGCTCACTTGACCTGGCATAAAAATCCAGATATTGCTTCAACATACCTTCTGCCTCTTCTTTGGTCTGTCCTTCAGCGAGGAAACATTCAAATTCAGCGTTCTGAAAGCGATAATCAGCGAGATAGCCATCATGAAGGAAACTCATCCCCAAGAAATTGCGTAGGATGAATCTTTCGCTGTTTTGAATGAGACCCTCTCTGGGAAATAGAGACAAAAGGGGTGGAAGACTGCCCTTGTCTTTGACTTTTCTGGCAATCTCTGCGGAAAAGAGCTTCAGCGAATTCTCTCGTTCCTCGCCGCAATCATAGCAAAGGAGCTTCAGATAATATTTTCCGACGATAAAATTTAGTGATTCTTCTTCCCAATAACCCTGGTTTCCTATGGCAATAAAGTTACTCCCCGGAAATCTTTCCACACTGTAGATTCCAAAGGAATTTTTCTCGTTACCCATATCATAAATCTCGATGGTCAGTGAGGCTGAAGTCCCTTCTTTTTTGTACTGGCCGACAAGCAATTCCTTGAAATCGTAGCTCAAATAAATCTCTGCCGCTCCATCTATGTACTCATAGAGATTTTCGGGAAGATAAGATCGAGGAGGCTCGGATTGCTTCCAGGTAGCCTTCTCAGGAAGCAGGGAAACGAGAGAAGAGAGTTCCTCTCCGCTGGAAAGATTTCCCTCAAGCCTAAAGAAAGAAAGGGCAAGGAGGGAAAAAAGCAAAATTTTTGCTAATTTCTCCCAAAAAAAGCGTCTCATCTTCAAACCTCCAGGATCCTGATCAATGATTTTCCACTATAATCTCCTCTTTCTATTTTGACAAGTCCTCCCCTCTTTCCGGAAGGATCTCTAATTATGTGATAAGAATGGGTGGCACGGTGCCAGTCCCCGCCCGCCCGCAACGAATGGTGGCGGGTGGGAGGGTCTTCAGTGAGGACGGACGGGGACGCACCATGACAGGACCCATTCTCGCTAGAGATCAAAAAAAAATCACAAAAAAGAGATGCATCCCCTCTTGCTTCAGTTGACAGCAATTCTAAAGAAGAGTAATTTTTTAATGGAATGGCCACATCAAAAGTCGCTGTTGTCAGAGGCAAAGGAGTCCTTGCTTTCTCTGGTGATCTCGATCAGAAGAAGCTCCTTTCCATCTTCGAGAAAGGAATACAAAAGGTGACTGGAAGTCAGAATTCCAAAGATGCTTTCAGTCTTCTTTTTTCGCGATCCGATAGAGTGGGGATAAAAATTAATACCATTGGAGGGAAAAAGATTTCTACCCGTCCTGAAGTTCCTCTCTCCCTAGCCAATCTGCTGGGAGCAAACGGCCTCCAAGAGAAAAATGTCCTTATCTGGGACAGAACAAATCGAGAATTAAGGGAAGCTGGATATTCTCTTAGCCTTAACAAATCTGGCCTGAAAATCTTCGGCACAGATACAGAGGGAGCAGGCTACGAGACAGAACTTGTCTCTCATCTCAACATCGGGAGTCTCTTTTCCACCATTCAGACAAATTTTGTGACTTCCTCAATAAGCCTAGCCATTTTGAAAGATCACGGCCTGGCCGGAGTTACGGCTTCAATGAAAAATTATTTTGGGGCTATCCACAATCCTAATAAATACCATGACTCTAACTGCAATCCCTTTGTTGCTGAGCTTTATGATATCAACTTGATCAAGAAAAATAATAAACTCTCGATTCTGGATTGCTTGATTATCCAGTATCACCGGGGCCCCTCTTTCCATCCCCAATGGGCTGAAAAATATGAAGCCCTTATTTTCTCCTTGGATCCAGTCGCTGCTGACTTTATCGGCTGGCAGATCATTGAAAAGCTGAGACGGGAGAAAGGTCTTCCCTCTCTCAGAGAGGAAAACAGAGAGCCTCTTTATCTGCGGACAGCCGAAAAAATGGGCCTGGGAAAGGCCAACGGAGAAGATATACAACTTATCGAGGATGAAGTATAATATTTTTAACCGGCAAGAGCGATGAAAAGAAGGGAATTTTTTAAAGCAACAGCTGGAGCCTCATTCCTTCTTGGCACTGGCCTTGGCTCTGCTTTGGATCATCTCTATGCCTTCCAGGAAAAAGCTAATCTCTCCCAGGTTGAAGCGCGCTTCTACAAAAAACTTCCTGACCGGGAAATCGAATGCCTTCTCTGCCCTCGTTTGTGCAAGCTGGGAGACAGAGAGAGAGGCTATTGTGGCGTCAGAGAAAACAGAGAGGGAGTTTATTACACTCTAGTCTACGGAAAAGCCTGTACTATCAATGCTGATCCAATAGAAAAAAAACCTTTCTTTCACTTTCTGCCTTCCACAAACGCCCTCTCCATTGCCTCAGCAGGCTGCAATGTGAACTGCAAGTTCTGCCAGAACTGGCAGATCTCCCAGGTCAGGCCTGAACAGGTTAATCATTTTGACCTGCTTCCCCTTCAGGTGGTCAAAAATGCCAAGGCGTACAATTGTCCCTCTATCGCCTACACTTACACAGAGCCCATAGTTTTTTATGAATATATGTACGACACCTCCCTTGAAGCTCGCAAGCAGGGAGTGAGAAATGTCGTTGTCACTGGCGGCCATATCAATCCTGAGCCTCTGGCAGAGCTGATCAAAGTTGTTGATGCCATAAAAGTTGATCTCAAGTCTTTTTCGCAGGACTTCTACCGCACTTATGTTAGAGGTGAGCTTGAGCCAGTCCTTGAAGCGATTAAGCTTATCGCCAAGAGCAGAATCTGGCAGGAATTAGTTTATCTTGTCATCCCGACTCTCAATGACAGTTCTCCAGAAATCCGCAAGATGTGCCAGTGGATCCTTAAAGAAATCGGCCCGGATGTTCCCCTCCACTTTTCCCGATTCCATCCCATGTATCTCGTCAAAAATCTTCCTCCCACTCCAGTTTCTACTCTGGAATCCATCCGGCAAATTGCCCTCAAGGAAGGCATTCACTATGTCTACATAGGAAATGTCTGGGGCCATGAGGCAGAAAGCAGTTTTTGTCCCAAATGCAAAAATCTGATCATCCAAAGAATTGGATTTGAAATACAAAAAATGGAAATCCAGAAAGGGAATTGTAAATTCTGTAATAATCCGATTCCTGGAATTTGGGCTTGAGCACACTCCTTTCCCCCCTTCTATTGGGTTTTATCGCCACTTCTTTTCAGATTTTCTTACTCAGGGAGTTCTGTATCCATTTCTATGGAAATGAAATGACTTTTGGCTTTGTCCTTGCCTCCTGGCTTTTATGGGGCGGAGTGGGAAGTGTCTCTGCTTCTCGATTTCCCTTCAATCTGAAAAAATTGCCTCAAGCTTATTATACTCTGATTCTCCTTTTCCCTCTTTGCCTCATCGGACTCAGGTTTTCCCGTTTCGCTCTCAGGCTTCTTCCTGGCGAAATTACTGGAATGATTCCGATGCTCATCTTCTCTTTATTTATTTCTCTCTTCATCAGTTTTCCCCTTGGCCTGCTTTTTGTCTTCAATGTCCATTTCAATAAAGGAAATGTTTCCCGAGTTTATCTTCTAGAATCCCTGGGGGCTTCTTTTTCTGGCCTCACAGTCTATTTTCTTTTAGTCCCTTATTTCTCTAACTGGCAGGGAACAGCCATCATTGGAATCATCATTTCTCTCCTCATCTTTCTCTCTTTTGGCCAGAAGAGACTGAAATTCGTTTTTGTCTTCATCTTTATTTTTCTCATTGCCTTCAGTCTCTTCGATATTCCCAGTCAAAAAATCTACTGGAAACCTTTCCCCCTCCAGAAGAGCAAGGATAGCCCTTATGGAAAACTTCAGGTTATAAAAAACAGGGAACAGGTTTCCCTTTACAATAACAGTCTTCTGGTCTATTCCTACCCGAATCTGGCCGTCTCAGAAGAGTCTATCCATTTTGCCTTTCTCCAAATTCCTGAGGCCAAGCGAGCGCTCCTTATCGGAGGAGGAGCTGGAGGAAGCTTGGCAGAGGCTCTGAAATACCCGCAGGTTGAAGTGGATTATGTCGAACTCGACCCAGAAATCATCCGCCTCTCCTTAGAATTTTTGCCTGAGGAAGAGAAGAGAATCCTTAAGAACAGGCGTGTCCACCTTTTCCTTCAAGACGGGAGGGCTTTTCTTCATAAAGTCCAGAAGACCTACGACCTGATCATTCTCAATCTGCCTGAGCCTGCCACAGCCCAGATAAACCGTTTCTACACCAAGGAATTTTTCCTCAAGGTTAAAGAGAAGCTTGCCGAAAAAGGAGTTTTTTCCTTCCTTGTCCCTTCCGCAGAGAACTATATCAGTCCTGAACTCCAGCAATTTCTGGCTACTCTTCATTTCACCCTCTATAAAGCCTTCGACATGGTGGAAGTCGTGCCAGGCGACACAAACGTCTTCCTCGCTTCTTCATCCTCTCTTTCCATCGATTTCGATGAACTCAGCCAAAAAATCGAAACCCTCCATCTCCGGACGAGTTATATCCGGCCCCAGCTGCTTCAATCACGGCTCCATCCTCTGCGGATAAATCTTCTAAAAGAAAAAATGGAAAAAGGAAGAAAAAAGATAAATCTTGATTTTGTCCCCATAAGTTACTTTTACAATTCTGTACTCTGGAATACCCAGTTTAAAGGTCTAGAGGCGAAAATTCTGAACTCTTTTTCCGAGCTCTCTTCTTTCTGGCTTTTGGATTTTCCTCTTCTTCTTTTCCTCCTTATCCTTTTCTTCTTCTGGTTACGCAGAAAAAAATCAGCCTTTTTCCTCGTTCCCTTAGCTGTTATGGGTTTCACGACAATCATCTCTGAAATCATTGTCATCATCTGCTTCCAGACCCTCTATGGATATGTCTATGGACAGATGGCCCTTCTCCTGACAACTTTCATGGCCGGCTTGTTTCTTGGCTCCCTGTGGAGCTCCAAAAGGAAAAAAAAGGATTTCTTTAGGATTCTTCTCATCCAATCCTTGTTCATACTCTTGATTTTCTTTCTCTATTTATCACTCAAGACCCATGCTTCTGAGATTTTTCTTTTCCTTTTCCTCCTTATCCTTGGTTTTTTGGGGGGAGATTTATTTATTGTCTCCAATCACCTCTATTTGAAGGAAAAAACAAATTATGGCTTAGGCTATGGTCTGGATTTGGGCGGTTCCTTCTTGGGCGCGCTTGCCGCTTCTTCTTTACTCATCCCCTTGGTAGGCCTTCCGCAGCTCTTGAAGTATCTTTTTCTCCTCAATTCATTCTGTTTTCTTTTCCTTATCGGAAAGCCAAAACAGTAAAGAAGTTTTTCCCCGGAAGCATCTTTTTCCCCTTGAAACCTTTATTTTTTTTGGGATGGGTGGCGCGGTGCCAGTCCCCGCCCGCCCGCATTCATAACCCAACCTCCTTGTCAAGGAAGTCAGGCTATCATCAGAGCCAAATCCTCGCCACTTTCGGTTAGATTTTTAAATGACAAGATATATAGCCCTACGGTTAGATTTTAGATGACTCGATACGTTACCTTGACAGAAAATCTGAAATATGGTTTACTATGTGCTAATCTCTTTCCTTCACC
>CAZPAX010000039.1:0-16813 GCA_964584535.1 uncultured Eubacteriales bacterium | reverse complement strand
AGTCAAGGTTTTTGGAGTCAGACGGGGACGCGCTGTGACAGGACCCATCCATTAAAAATTATAGTCGGGGATATCGGGGCCAGACATCTCCAGTTAGAAAATAAAGATGGGACTCGGACGGTCTCTGCCTGTTCGAAGACCTAGGAGGGTGGGCAGGGCTTGGTCGAGAACAGGCAGGGACTGGCCGTGCCCCTATCCAATAATTAAAATCCTCACGGAAAAAAGATGCCTGCCTCCAATTTGAAATTGCTGATATTTTTGGATATAAAGGAGAGGAAATAAAAATACAATTTAAAAAAGGAGGAATTATGAAAAAGCAAATTCTCGTCTCTTTCTCAATCCTGATTTTTTTATTCAGCGCATTTGTTCTTGCCCAGGAGCCTTACAAGCTTCCTCCAAAAGAAGTCATAGACATTCTTGACGCCCCTCCTCCACCACGGGTCTTGATGAGTCCCACTTCGGATCTCATGCTTCTTGTCGAATACGAGTTAATGCCTTCCATTTCTGCGCTATCTCAACCTATCCTTAAGCTGGCAGGAATAAGGATAAGCCCCAAGACAAATACCCGACAGATAGTCACTTTCTCGACAGGACTCTCTATCAAAACTCTAAAAGACGGAACAACAAAACGCGTTGCCCTTCCCGAAAGCATAAAATTCGGCTTTCCGCAATGGTCTTTTGATGGACTCTGGATAGCTTTTCCACGGTATACAGAAACAGGTGTTGAACTGTGGGTCGTGGAAGCAAAATCAGGGAAGGCAAAAGCTCTGACTTCAGCAACTGTGAACTCCATTTTGAACTCCGGCTTTACCTGGCTTCCTGATAACCGCCATCTCCTTGTCAACATGATCCTCGAAAATAGAGGGAATCCTCCTGAAGTTCCTCTTGTTCCTCTTGGCCCCAATATCCAGCAGACATCTGCCAAATTCTCCAAGGTCTGGACTTATCAAGATCTTTTGAGAAATCCTTATGATGAGGCTCTTTTTGATTATTACGCCTCATCTCAAATAATCGAAATAGATGTCATGACCGGCGAAAGTCGGAAGCTCGGTCCACCAGGAATCTATCTTTTGAGCAGCTCCTCTCCTGACGGCAATTTCCTGCTTATCTACAAAATCAAAAGGCCCTATTCCTACAGTGTCCCCTTCTTCAACTTCGCTCATTCTCTGGAAATCTGGAACAGGAACGGCGAGCTTGTCCATCTGCTTGCTGATCTTCCTCTTGCTGATGAAGTTCCACTCCAGGGAGTTCCCAAGGGGCCGAGAGCCATTGAGTGGCAACCACTTAAACCCGCCTCCCTCATCTGGGTTGAGGCTCTTGATGAAGGCGATCCAGAGAAAGATGCGCCTTTCAGAGATAAAATCATGACTCTCCGAGCACCATTTACTGGCGAAGCAAAAGAATTCCTGAAAATACAGCATCGCTATCAAGGTCTTGACTGGCTGGGAGCCGAAGGCCTGGCTCTGGCTACAGAGTTCAACTGGAAGAAAAGATGGCAGACCACTTATCTCATTGATTTCGACCATCCTGGACTGGCTCCTAAAAAAGTTTTTGACTTGAGCAGCCAGGACCAGTACAACGATCCTGGCACGCCTGTTTCTATCACAACTCCCCTCGGTGAGCGGATTGCCCTTCAGGACAAAGACTGGATTTATCTGGAAGGGAGTGGCGCTTCGCCTCAAGGAGACAGGCCTTTCCTGAACAAAATGAATATCAAAACCCTAGAAAAGAAGCGCCTCTTTCAATCCGGAGAAACAAGCTTTGAGGTATTTATCGATTTCTATGGAAATTCCCGCAACCAGATCATTACCAGCTATGAATCCAAAAGCGAACCTCCCAATTATTACCTCCTCAATCTGAAAACAAAGAAAAGACAGGCCCTCACTGACTTTAAAGATCCTGCTCCCCAACTCACGGGTATGAAAAAGCAGTTGATCAAATACAAAAGGGCTGATGGAGTTGAGCTCTCAGGCACTCTTTACCTTCCTCCCAGTTATAAACAGGGAGAAAGACTACCGATAGTCGTCTGGGCTTATCCTTTGGAATATAGCGATGCCGGAACTGCTGGCCAAGTCAGGGGCTCTCCCAACAGGTTCACCTTTTTCAGGAGCACCTCTCAGCTTTTCTTCGTCACCCAGGGATATGCTGTTTTGGATGGAGCTCAAATGCCTGTCATCGGAGATCCTAAAACCATGAACGACACCTTTGTTGATCAAATCGTCTCCAATGCCAAAGCAGCTATAGATGCCCTCTCTAATATGGGTGTTGGCGATCCCAAGCGAGTTGGAGTTGGAGGTCATAGCTATGGCGCCTTCATGACTGCAAACTTGCTTGCCCACTGTGACCTCTTTGCCGCAGGTATCGCAAGAAGTGGGGCTTATAACAGAACCCTGACACCATTCGGTTTTCAGAGCGAAAGGAGAACACTCTGGGAAGCGCCTGAGACCTATTTCAATGTCTCGCCGTTTATGCACGCCAATAAGATCAATGAGCCGATCCTCCTCATTCACGGAGAAGCTGACAACAATTCTGGAACTTTTCCCATTCAATCGGAAAGGCTCTTCCACGCTCTCAAGGGATTTGGTGCAACTGCCCGTTTAGTCATGCTCCCCTATGAAAGCCATGGCTACATGGCCAGGGAATCAGTCCTGCACGTGCTGGCAGAAATGTTTGAATGGTTTGATAAGTATGTGAAAAACAAGAAATAGAACTCAAATATCGCTTTCGCTTCTTGACGAATTGCCAGGAGGAAATTTTAGAGACCTGGAAAATAAAGCAATAGAAAAAATAGATCACAGATGATAGAATTCCATGGAGGCTAGAAAATGAGAAAATTATTAGCCATTTGTCTTTTCTTTTTTATTTTCTCCTCAGCGATGCTGACTGTGGCCGAGGAAGCCGTCTCTCTCAGAGAAATCTCTCCTTTCTCTTACTGCTCGATCCATCACAAAGGGCCTTTCACAGAAATCCAGGAAGTCATCGGGAAGCTCATGCAAGCTTTTCAAAGCCAGAATATCTTTCCTGCAGGCCCGATGATTGGGATCTATTACAACAGTCCAGCTGAGGTCAATCCAGAAGACCTTGAATGGGAAGTGGGATTCCCAGTGACAGCCCAAGTCATGGCTCAAGCCCCGCTGGAAAAAAAGCAATGGGACCTAACACCTGTCGCCTCATGCCTTCATGTCGGGCCCTATGAAAAAACGCTAGACACAATCTCCAAGATTCTCAATTGGATGAAGGCTAATGGCTATGTTCAAACTGGACCGGTCATGGAAAGATACCTGGACATGAATCCTGCTGCAGTCAAGCCAGAAGAGCTGAGAACAGAAGTCTGGATTCCCTGCCAGAAGAGCAAACCATAAATTCTTATCTTCAAATTCAGCCTAAATCGCTGAATTGCGGAAAGCGTATTTTTATTTGATCTATCTGAATGATATTTTCCTTGTCTATTCCATGGGAAAGCCTTGCCTCGAGCGGAGCAGAAAGAATCCATAGATACTTATAAGAACTATGAGAAAATCCGCCAGAGATAGAAAAGATGTTTAAATTCTTAATAAATACGATAACTTTAAGGTTATGGAGTGGCCTCCCTCTCCCCAGAAGCCCTCTTTTTTTGCGCTTTTTTTATAACTCAGCTGGATAATGTTTCCAGCCCCGAAATAATACCCGATGAGAAAATCAAAATTATACTGGTCTTCCCGGGTTTCGCCTAAAAGTCGAGTGCTCAGAAACAGGCTACGCGTTATCTGCAAGTGCAAGGAGGTGGCGTATGCGACTCCATCAAAGACCTTTTCTCCACTTCTTTCTATGACCTGCTGGATCCAGTTTCCACTAAAAGACCACTCAAAATTGCTGCGCGGCCGGAGCGCTAGAGAGCCTTCTATTTTTTTCTGAGAGCCAGCTTCAACCCTAGTGAAGTCCTCATTATAGATTCCTCTTTTTTCCCACCTTCCTTCGAGGCTAATCTCTTTTAAAAATCCACCACGTTCCCAATGAAAATCCAGATGTCCTCCATGGGTATGAATAAAGTCCTTTGTCCAGAACAACTCACTGTTCTCATCATACACCTGATATCTACTTTTCCCTGTATCGATTCCTCCATGGAAACTGATCCTTGAAAAGAAATCCATAAAGAACATGAAATCAAGAGAGTTGCCAATCAAATGACCTTGGGAATCATGCTCAACATGCTCACTCAGATCTAAGCTAAAGCGTTTGATCTTTCCCTGATTGAATCGCCAGGCATATCCCGTTGTCAATTCTAGAGACTGGAAGTCGATTTTATTGATAAATCCTGTTCTGACATCCACGTTTTTTTCAATTCTTTGGAAGTTGAACGTCAACTGCAATCCAGCGTCAGGTTCTCTTTGAAAGCTGAGGATATGCATTCCGTTGTTTTTCTTTTTTGAATCGTTACTAAAAGAGAATGCACTCGTGCCCCGGAAATAATAAAAATCTTTGAAATTGAAATTGTAGTCCACTGCGAAATTGCGGTTGTATTCTTCGGAAATATCCATCCCTGCATAATAGATACCGAGCTGAGAGTTCCTGAAGATATCTTTCTGCATCCGAACCACACTAAAATGTGTATCTCCTTCCTCCTCTTTATTTATCGCTCCCAAGATCCCAAAAGCATATCCCCCAGTTTTCCCAGAAATCTTTGCCGCAATTCTCGGATCGCTGATGCGTCTTGAATAGAATAAATTCAATCCTTGCTCCCACTCATGTTCACTTTCAGTGGATAATTGGAAGTAGCGGCTGCCTTCGGTAAAAAATGGACGATTTTCCCTGAAATAGTTTTCATAGGGGGAAAGCTGGTATATAAATGGATCTGATTCCACTTCACTGAAATCAGGGCTTGCTGTCAGATCAAGAATGAGATTCGGCAAAATCCCATATTTGACATCCAGGCCTTCTGCCATCTTGTCGTCCTTCGCTCCATCCCAGCGCGAAGACCTGAAGCCTGCATAAGGAAAGAACTCAAGATTGTATCCAGGACGTATCCCGGACAGACCACTGAGCTCTCCCATCTGCTGGAGCAGAGGCTTATCCCTTTCCACATCTGTCCAGTAGTCTTTTTCATTCAAATGGAGAATAAAGCGCTCAAAGTTTATTCCCCAGACCTGGTTTTCCTGCGGAGAAAACCTTAACGATTTGAAAGGGATAGCCATCTCGGCAGCCCATCCATCACTGCGGATAATGGCTCCGGATTCCCATATCGTTTCCACGGAATTTTTTTGAACTCCTTTTGGATTCACGGTAAAGCTAATGCTTGTCCTCTTGTCATTGTATGTATCAAGGATTAGGGTGATCGAATCATTATTCTCATAATCATTGCGAGGAGTAAGCTCTGCCCAGATTTTATCTGGACGTGTATCTTTCATCAGGAAGGCAAAATATATTTTTTTTTGGTCAAAGGCCGCCCAGACAAACGTTTCTTCCGAGGCCTTTTCCCCATTGAGAGGATCAAACTGGAAAAATTCAGAGACAGGCTGAATATTTTTCCAACAACTATCTTCGATGAGGCCGTTTATTTTGGGAGGACTATCGATGAAGGAGACACGGATCATTTTTACACGATCCTGACTGAATATGTTTAGAACAGACGAAAACAGCGCGAAAAGAATACCTGCTGTGAGGAGTAGATTTCTTTTATGAAACATCCACTTCTCTCCGTGAATGATCAAATCCATACCTTATAATTTTCTTATATTTTCAATTTTTTAGACGGCAATATCAAGATTTCTTCCTTATCAGAAAGAATCTCTGAATATGTGATCTTTACGATAGGTGCAGGAGGCTGCCCCGAAGTTCCCGTAGCCGGGGGGATCCGTCGGGTCTTCCGACGGGTGGAACCGACGGGACTGGTTCCCCGGGGTGCGGGGGCCAAGGGCAGCTTCCTGCACCAGGTTTAATCACACAAAAAGAGATGCTTCATCCTTATCACCAATAGAAAATATCCTGGCTGGGCCACCCATAGAGTGATGCTTTTAGTTTTCTATCTCATTGGCAGACAAAAAATCAAGGAAATTTTAGAGTTCTATCGGCACTTCTGGGTTTACCCGGACAGGCTTTAACACAGATCCCACAAATATGCTGGCTGACGATTCCTGAATTCCTGAATTCTTTAAGCTTTTCAAAGCAAGCCCAATGGTCAAAACTCTCTCTCTCCTCTTTTATGGCCTGAGCCGGGCAAACCTTAAGGCACTTCCTGCATTCTTCGCAGCTAAGTTCAAGGGGATGTTCCGGATCGAGGGGCATATCGGTTAAAACAGTTGTCAGCCTGAACCTTGCTCCCAGCTCTGGATTGACAAGGAGATTGCTCCGGCCTATCCAGCCCAGGCCAGCGAGATAGCCAATTTTCTTGTGGGATAAGTGTGCTCTCTGTTTCTCCCAATCGACAATCTGGGAAGCAGGAATGGGAAGAGCCCTAAAACCTAGGTCTTGAATAAAGGAAGAAAGAAGAAGAGCTGACCTGTCTAGGAAAAAATTGAGTTGGCGATAGTGATGGAAATAGAGTTGGGTGGGGCTGCCTTTGATATCATCCAATACAGCATCAATGATTCTTTTCCCGAGAGAAATGGCGCTATTGAATTTTGCACTTAATTCCTTATCAAGGAGAAATTCTTCCCGGGCAGAAGTAACATTAGCCACGCCAAAAAGGGAAACCCCGAGATCAAAGCTGAATCTCTCGAGCTTCCTGGAGTTTTCCTTTTCTCTTTTCATGAAAATCCATTTTAGCCACCGCAGTTTAAACTGTCAATGAAAGTGGAAGCATCTCTTTTTATGCGATGAGAGAGTGACCCGGTGCCAGTCCCCGCTCGCCCGCAGCGAATGGTGGTGGACAGGGACGCGTCGTGATAGGACCAATTCTCGCTATGGATCAAAGAAAATCACAAAGAAAGAGATGCATCCAATGAAAGTTGACTCCAGATGAGGATTAGGATATATCATTGATTATCTTTCCTGTGGAAAGGAGCAGGCATGGTTGAAAAGACTTTGGCCATCATCAAGCCTGATATCGTGAAGAAAAGGGTGATTGGCAAAATTATTCAGAGAATTGAAGAAGAGGGCTTCAAAATCTCTAATCTAAAAATGCTTCATCTCAGCAAAGAGGAAGCCAAGGGTTTTTATATTGTTCATAAAGATAAGCCTTTTTACGAAAGCTTAACAGAATTCATGTCTTCAGGAGAAATCTTGATCATGATCCTGGAAAGGGAGAACGCCATCTCTTATTGGCGCCAGGTCATGGGAGTGACTGACCCTGCGCTGGCCAAGCCTGGCACTCTGCGTCATACTTATGGGTTTTCGATAGAGCGCAACGCTGTCCATGGCTCAGACAGTCGTGAGACAGCTGAATGGGAAATCAATTATTTTTATGGAAAATAATCCCTTTCTGAAAATTGTTTGTCCTGGGCAAAGCCCTTGGAAATAGATTTGGGTAGAAGATGTCCCAGAGAGCTTTAACTTTTATCTCTATTTTCTTGGCAGTCTCTCTTTTTTCAGAGGAAGTGCCTCAGAATATCTTTCCTCGCCACTTGGAATTCAAAAACTTTTCAAGGCCAAAAGAAATTGAGCACTATGGAGAAGAGAGCCTTTCCGATTATCTCAAGCAAGGTTCTCGAATTTTCCTTCAATATGGGTTTATCGAACTATTCGCCAGTCACTACACATTGAATCTTGAAGGAGTAAAAAAGGAGATATCTCTTGAGCTCTACCGGATGGATTCGCCTCAAGATGCCTTCGGCATATTCTCTACCAAGCGGACGGGGGAGGAAAGAATTTCCAGGCAAATCGCGGCTCTGAACTGGGTGAGCGAGACTCAGATCAATCTCGTCAAAGGAGAATATTTCATCAATATTCTCGGCATAAACTGTGAGCCAATGGAGCTTGAGCAATTTGCCGCCCTGATTTCTCAAAGAATCAAGGAAGATATAAAGCCTTTTCCTCTTCTTGCCTGCCTTCCCTCCGCGAGGATAGTAGCCGGGAGCAGGAGGTACATAAGAGGAGGGATCGCCGCTTCGGCCGAGTCTATATTCCTCGATCGGGACTTTTGGGATTTTGACCAAAGCACAAAGGCGGTTTCCGCAATCTATAAGCCCTCAAACTCAAAGCTGGTCATTATCGATTTTGAAACAAGAAAGGAAGATCTCGAGGAGAGAGTTATTGAGCTCTTCGAACAGAATCTTGGAGAAGTCCTAAAGAAGGATGGCATTATTCAAGGAAGAGATTCCTATGGGAATTATTTTCTCTTCGCTCAGGAAGGAAATAAAGTTTTCCTTCTTCTTGATGAGCCAGATATAGAATCTGCCCAAATTCTCCTCAGCCAAGCCATGAAGAACGCAAAAACTATCCAGCTGCCTTGAAATATTTCTCACTTGAAGGAGTAAATATGAGAAGAATTCTTCTTTTTTCGCCTTTTCTAGTTTGTTCTTTGATTTTTTCCCAGCAAACAGAGATAACTCTAGTCACTGTGGGTCAGCCTATGCCTGACATCACTCTTCCCACTTATCAAGGCACAGACATGAGCCTTTCCAGCCTGAAGGGAAAGAATGTCCTCATCGTCTTTCCTAGAGGTTTTGCTGCGCAAGGACACTGGTGCACAATCTGCAATTACAAATATGCCGAGCTTGTCGATCTTGAGCAAAAGGAGGAGATAAGGAAAAAATACAATACAGAAATCCTTTATGTCCTTCCCTACAGCAGGGAAGTTGTCAGTCAGTGGCTGGAGAGCCATCCAGATCAGCTTGAAAAAATCAAAAGCTGGAAAAATCCTGCGGAGCCTGAAAAGCTGGATGAAAAAGGAAAGCGGAGGATGGAGAGGATGAGGGAAGCCTTTCCTAAGGACTTGAGCATGAAAAAAGGCGAGATCCCAACACCTTTCCCTATCCTGATTGACGCTGAGAGAAAAGTCTCAAAAGGACTAGGTATCTTTGCCACCGAGTGGAGTGGAAGTAAGGTTGACCAGGATATTCCCAGCGTCTATATTATCGATAAAAAGGGAATCCTTCAGTTTAAATACATCGGCCAAAACACCTGGGATAGACCGAGCTATGAATACTTGCTTGAAGTTCTGGATTGGATCAAGAAGTCCTGAGAACTCCAAAGAGCCAAGATCCGCCGCCTAATCCGGCGAAGTAAGTGCCTTATAGGTAAAATTCTTGTAATGTTCAATAATATCCTGAATGAGCTCCTCTTTATCCAATTTCAGGATACTTGAAGTCGGGATATCCTTCATAAAAGGTTCTATCCTCTCTTCAAGATCACTGTTCTTTTTTCTTCTCCCTTTTATCATTAATTTCAATCTCATATCCACAGAATTCTTGGGAAGGGAGATGATATAGTGAAAATTGTCGCATCTTGATCTGGGAAAGTTTATTTTGAAGCTGATGATATTTTCTTTTGATTTTTTGAATCCGGCTTTTACTCCATAGGATTTTAACTCTTCAGCTAGACTTTCAAAAGCAGGTTCGGCGATGAATTCGCAAAATTGCTTAAAATTTTCGATGGCTTCAAACTTGCATCGGTCAATAACTCTGAGACCGTCAAAATAGCTTCTCAAATTTCCTTCCCAGTTCTTGTTCCCCATTTCTTACCTCTGCAAATTCTCCACATCATCTTATCACACTTTCCCGCAGCTTTTAAAGAAAAAGGAGACGCAGCCGAAAGCAATCACCATTATAGCACAAAAAATATTCCACAGAAATAAAAATGGCATATTTCGATAAATCACTCATTATAAATAAGATAGAAACATAATTCAACAGAATTGTGGAAAACCTTGTGAATAACTTGTGACTTTTTTTTATAACCTGTTGATAAATCTAGATATCTGGCTAGTTGCACAAAAATTGTGCAATGCTTGACCTATGAAAGACAATGCCTATTTGGAAAAAATTGCAGAGATTTTCTGCCAAACAGAATCAGGCTTTATCGAAGAAACAGAATCAGCGCTGAGAAGAGAAACACGGCCAGAGGGTTTCCAGTAACCTTCAAGGTTTTTTCGAAATAAAGCCACAACATTTGTTCCACAAGCCGCAGCAAGGTGGGTGATCCCGGAGTCATTTCCAAGATAGATCAATGAAGCCTGAAGCAAGCCAGCAAGCCGGATCAATGAAGGATTATGGAGCCAGAGCCAACCTTCAGGAAGAGAGATATTTCGCATTTCGCTTTCTAATTTCTCCTCAGCCGGGCCAGTGACAAGGGCTCCTCCCAAGCCTTTCTGACTCAGCCTGGAGACAATCTCCAAGAAATAGTTAAAAGGCCAGCACTTACTGGCGCTTCCGCTCCCAGGATGAACAACAGCTAATCTTTCTTTGAGCCTCCCGCTGAGAAGTCTGAGGCCATCTTCTCGCTGCTTGTCTGTCAAGCAGAGAAATGTACACTCCCCAAAAGAAGGGTTTGGAGAATCTCGACCAAAAAATTCCTGAGTTTTGTCAAAGAAAAATTTGCTTATCATACCTTGATAATCCGGATCAGGAACAAAAAAGTGGTAATTCTTGACTCCCGAAGAAAGGCAAAACTCTTCAAGCTCAAGGCCCGCTTTCTTCTGCATCCATCCCGAAATAAAAGAAAATCCAGCCAGCCAGCCGACAAGCTCAGAATCAGTCCTGGCCGGGCGAGCAAAAAGCACGGAAAGCCTTCTTTGGTCCACAGAGACAACCTGATCGATAACCCTAGCTTCTTTGAGGAGCAGGCCATGTTCTTTTCGACAAACGAGAGTCAAAGAAAAAGAGGGAAACTTTCTCCGCACAAAATAGATGGAAGGAAAGGAGACCAGCAAGTCACCCAGTCCGCCCAGTCGAAAGAGAAGCAAAGATTTCATCTTTTCCTTTATAGTGCCAGAACGAGCAGAGTTGTCAAGCAAAGGGTTCAGGCAAAAGAGGTGATTCAAGTGAGAATACTAAAGCTATATTGCTGGAAAAGAAGGAATGCCGGCTGTGTCTTACAGCAGAAAAGGGAAAAATGATGTTGATTTTAGGTGGGAAAAGTTTTCTCCAGCCGGCCAAAGAAAACTTTATTTTATTATATCATACAATTTTCCTAACGCAACTGCTGCCAATCATCGTAAGTAGCAAAACGTTGGGGGGTGAAGGCAATAATTCGTATGACATCCTATATTGGGCGGGATGAATGCCGCCCTGAAGCCCCCATCCCATCAGCTTCTCTGATGGGGGGAACCGACGGGACTGGTTCCCTCGGGGTCCGGGGGCTATGGGCGGCTTCAGCCCCCCAGAGAATGTAACTTCATTTACTGCTTTGAAATGAGTAACTGCGTAACACCCCCTAAAGATTTGCTACTTCCGAATCAGCCGAGGAGGAAGAGGCGGATATCCATGACATTGGTGTGAGTGGATCCCGTTCGAATTATACCTCCTGCTTTTTTAAAAAAATTGTACGAATCATTGTTGTCCAGATATCTTCTGGGATGCAAGGAAAGCTCTTTTGCTTTCTCCAGAGTTGAGGGCATGATCCAGGCACCTGCTGCATCAGTAGGCCCGTCAATGCCATCCGAGCCAATGCTCAGAATAAGCCAATTATCAATTCCTCTCAAAATATTTTCTGCTTCAACAAGTGCCGCCAGGACAAATTCCATGTTTCTTCCCCCTTTTCCTTTCCCTTTAACTGTGACCGTTAGTTCGCCCCCCGCCAGAAAACAAAAAGGCCTTGAAATCGTCTTTTTGGAAAGCCCAATACTCTTCAAAAGCGAGACATACTTTTTGGCTTCTTCTTTTGCCTCACCCTGATCAGAGGAAGTGAGGATGGAGGATTCAAAGCCAAGGCTCAGCGCTTTACTATGAGCTTCCTCCAGAGCAGCAAGATTATCGCCGATAATAAAACTTCTGACATTTCTGAAAACCTGATTTTCTTTTTTTAAAGTCTCGGGGATTCGATTCTGGAGGCCTTTCTCAATGACTTCTTTTAGGGACTGAGGCGCTTTCCTCCAGAGATTGTATTTGATTAAAACCTTTTGCGCCTCAGCATAAGTTGAGGAATCCCAGTGAGTCGGCCCGGAAGCAATGTTCTCCAAATCATTATGGACAACATCCGAAATGACAAGGTTAATGATTGTCGCTGGAAAAGCGGCCTCTGCCAGGCGACCTCCTTTGATCTGGGAGAGATGCTTGCGGACAGTATTAAGCTCAGTTATACTTGCTCCCATTCTGAGGAGATTTTCAGTGATGAGCCTTTTCTCTCCAACTGAAACTCCTGCTACGGGAAGGCAAATCTGGGATGAACCTCCTCCTGAAATAAGGACAAATAAAAGGTCTTTCTCTCCTGCTCCTCTCGAAAGGGCAAGGATGCGCTGCGCAGCTTCAAGGCTTCTCTCATCAGGAAGGGGATGGGAGCCGAGAAGACATTCTATTTTGTTAAAAGAAATTATTTCCCCAGGGGAACAGACAACAATACCTTCTCGAAGGCGATCGCCTAATATCCCCAGGAGGCCTTTGGCCATATAAAGAGCTGCCTTGCCAAAGGCAACCAAAAAAATATTCTCATAAGAATCCATAAAAAAACTTTTTCCCTGGATGACAAGCTCTCCTCCTCGGCGCAAAACACTTTCTCTGATCAGGTTCTCAGGCTCAACTCGAGCTAAAGCCGCTTTATAAATTTCCTCTGCCTTCTTAAAAAGCTCTCTATTCTCCCTCTCTCTGGCCACTCTCATAAATATAAGCGATTTCTTTTACAATCTCAATTGTTTATGGTAAAAAATAGAGGATGAACGAGATGGATGCCTAAAAGAAAAAGTATACTCATTTTTTCACTCAAATTTGTCCTCAGTTTCTCCATCATCGCCTTCCTTCTCATCTACAAAACTTCAATCAAGGATGTCTCTTCGGTTCTCAGGCAAGTCTCAATCCCCTGGCTCATTGTTTCTTTTTCCCTCCACTCTCTTGGCCTTTTCTTCAGTGCTTACCGCTGGCAGATTCTTGCCCATGCTCAAGGAGACCAAGTCCCTCTTTTGTTTCTGACCAAATCCTACCTAGTTGGAACTTTCTTTAATAATTTTCTGCCCACTCGTTTCGGAGGAGATATTGTTCGCATCTGGGATGGCTCCCGCTTCTCTCGTTCCCTTCTCAAATCCTCAGCCATAGTCATTGTCGAACGTGTAACAGGAATAATCGTTCTCTTCATCTTTGCTCTCCTCGCCTCGCTTTTCCGCCTCGATATGGCAAGCAAAATTCCGGTTATCTGGGTCTCCCTTCTTCTTGGACTTTTTGGCTTGAGCCTTCTTGTCTTATTCTTTTTACCTTTTTTTGGAAGCTTCTTGACTAAATTCCCGGATAAAGGATTGCTCATTAAGCTCAAACATAAAATCATCACTTTCAGGCAGACCATTCTCCTCTACAGGGAGAGGAAGGCTCCCTTTTTCAAAGCCTCTTTCTTGGCCTTTCTTCTCCAGCTCAATGTGATCATCTACTATTTCTTGATCGGAAAGGCCTTCCGCCTCCAAATCCATTTCCTGGACTATTTTATCTTTATTCCCATCGTCCTTCTTATTCAGATCATTCCTATCACGATTAATGGCCTGGGCCTCAGGGAAGGCTCTTACATCGAAATCTTCAAGTTCTATGGAATATCGCCTCAAACAGCTTTTTCCTTTTCCATTGTTGACTGGGCCTTTGTCCTCGTTCTGGGCATTGTTGGCGGAATCATCTACGTTTCAAGAAAATGAAAGATACGAGGAATTTCCTTCCCATTGCCTTTTGGCTGATCCTGTTGCTATCCTTCCTCCTCAATGCCTATCCTGAGCAGGATGTCTCGGAATTCGAGAAGCGGCTGACAAAGGTCGCTGATGAGATAAAAGAGCTTAAAA
The DNA here is from genome assembly GCA_964584535.1 of uncultured Eubacteriales bacterium. Lineage (GTDB taxonomy): Bacteria > Acidobacteriota > Aminicenantia > Aminicenantales > CAZPAX01 > CAZPAX01. The sequence continues at coordinate 2,994 of CAZPAX010000039.1, read as the reverse complement.
CAAGGATCGCTGAGGAGGAAAAAAAAGAATCATCCCTCCTTTCCAGTCTGGACAAGATAGGCTTTAGCAAAAGATTGATCAATAAGGAGATTTCCCACTACAATATCCGCTTGCAAAAAACCAACTTTGAACTTTCCTCGCTAAGAAAAAATATCCCTTCCCTCCAGGCAAAACTGGAGAAAGAAAAACAGGCTATCGAGAAGATGCTCGTCACTATCTACAAGTTTGGAAAATTCGACCTTTTTCAATTTGTCCTTCAAGCTCAAGACACAAGAACGCTTTTCTCAGAAAGCAAATATCTGACTCTCCTGGCTCAATACCAGGAGAATATCATCTCCGAATACAGGGGAACTCTGGCCGAGCTAACTAAAGCAGAAGAGCAACTTGAAGCGAAAAAAAAGGAAATCTTCCAAATCATCGAGGGAGCTAATCTGAAGAGGAAAGAGCTCGAAGAAGAAGAAAACAAAAACAAGGCTCTTATCCAACAAATTGGGAAAAACAAAAAAATCTACGAGAAGACTCTCGAAGAATTGAAGGAGAGGGCCGAACAGCTGCAACTTCTGATCAAAAAATTGGAAAAACAGGAAATAGCAATTCCCGGGCCCTTTGTCCCTCTTTATGAAAGAAAAGGCAAACTTCCTTGGCCCACCAACGGGAAAGTTGTTTCCTTCTTCGGCCTTCAGAAACATCCCCAATTCAACACAACAACTATGAACAACGGGATTGAGATTTCACCTCAAAGGAATGACCTGATTATCAATTCTATTCATTCCGGAAAAGCGGTCTTTGTCGACTATTTTCAAGGCTATGGAAATCTCATCATCATCGATCACGGGATGACCTATTATTCCCTCTATGGCCATTGCTCGGAGTTCTTGATCAAAAAAGGTGATCTCATCAAGGCAGGACAACTCATTGCTATAGCGGGAGATTCTGGCTCTCTGAATGGAGTCACTCTCTATTTAGAAATTCGTTATAAGACAAAAGCACTCGATCCCTTGCAATGGCTGAAAAGAAGGTGATAGAATGGGATTTCTTTTAAGAACAGGATGCTTATGAAGAGAGTCAAATTTCTATTCCTTGCTAGTCTGGCGGTCTTTTCTCTTTTCATCCTTTTAGAAAAAAACTTTTTCCCTGCAGCCTCATCCAAGCCTTCGCCTGACAAAAATCTCGCTTTGATGGAAAAAGTCATCCGCTTGATTAAAGATCATTATGTGGATGAACCAAAGCCAGCCCAGACAATGGAAGGAGCTTTTAAAGGGCTAGCCGATTCTCTGGACATACTCTCCTGCTATCTGGACAAAGAGAATGTAAACAAGTATGCCCAAAAAAAGAAATCAAGCTTCAAGGATATCGGAGTTATTCTCTATAAAAGATATGGACTCTTTCCCCAGGTCATAGGAATAATGGAAAATTCTCCTGCTGAAAAGAGCGGAATAAGAATTGGTGATTACATGAGTGCTCTGAATAATCAATCGACCCTGCTCATAGGCCTCGTCGAAACCAACCTCTATCTCAAGGCCGAAAAAGCGGGCCCGATAAAAATCAAGCTGCTCAGGGATAGTCAAACCCTGGAAGTAAGCGTCTTAAGAACATCGCTCTATGATCGATCCATTTCCTACTCCCAAGAAAAGGGGACAAGCGGAATTCTCAAGATCAACCACCTCTACCCTCCCTCTGTGAGCGAGATAAAAAAAGATCTTCTGTCAGGAATAAAAAAGCAAAAAGGCCCTTTGATCTTGGATTTGAGGAACTGTCATGAGGGCGAAGTGAAGGAAGCCCGCAAGCTCATCAATCTTTTCTTAAAGGAGGAAAAAATAGGCTACTTCGAAAAAAGGGGAAAAAGCCAAGAGATTCTCTCCTGTCCTGAAAATGCTGAACTTGGATTTCTGCCTCTTGCTATCTGGACAAATCAGGCGACACTAGGGCCAGCAGAAATTGTGGCGGCAGTCCTCAAGGACTTCAATAGGGCAAAAATCATTGGCCAGGAGACACTTGGCCTCGCCTCTAGGCAGGAACTCTTTCCCCTAGAAGATGGCAGCGCTCTCCTCCTCACCTCAAGCATTTTTTGCCTTAACTCAGGAGAAAAATTATGGGGCAAGGGCGCAAAGCCTGATGAAAAACTTGCCTTGGAAGATCAAAGCCTGAATTCTTATCTCAAAAAAACCTTTGATCTTTTCTCCAGCCAGTAGGCCATGGCCATAAGCCAGTTTCCAGAAGGGAAGCCTTCAAAGTTCCACCTTCGTCTCCTTCTCCTCATTTTTTCTCTTATTATCCTCGCTTCGGCTGTTGGCTTGGATTATATTAAATGGCGAAAAGGAGAAAAATCCTACCTCTTTTCCCTTCTTGCCTCAAAGAAGAAAGGGCCTACAAAGCAAGAATTTCTGAGTCGGATGATAAAGGAGAATCTCTCCTCCAGGGGAATACCTTCTGATTCCATTCGTGAGTATATGGACAAGGGGAATGTCCTCCATCTCAATATCAAACTCTCCATGAAAGAATACAACGAACTCGAGGTTCCTTTAATCAAAGAACTGGAGGCACAAAAAGCCCCCATTCTTCAAAAAGAAGAGCGGAAAGAAAAGGAAAAAAACTTTTTCCTCTGGTTGGTTGAAGGGGGAAAAAAAGAAAAACTCATCATTCTCTTCTCCTGCCAAAAAGAGATTCCTGTCGAAAAGGTATCCAGAAAAAAGGTAGCCATCATCGTCGATGACATGGGTTACAATCTAGAAGTCCTGAAGGATTTGTGCTCCTTAAAGAGGCCCCTGACCATCTCCATCCTTCCTTTCAGCCCTTTGGCCAAGGAAACAGCAGAGTTGGCTCATGAAAATGGTCTGGAAGTCATGCTTCACCTTCCCCTTGAATCCCTCAATAACCAGGAAGCCGAGAAGAAGACAAAGGGACTCATCCATTCCAGAATGACCGAAGAGGAAGTCAAACTCACCTTGGAAGACTGCCTAGCTCAGGTGCCTTACCTCAAGGGTGTGAACAACC
>CAZPAX010000038.1:0-16858 GCA_964584535.1 uncultured Eubacteriales bacterium | reverse complement strand
ATCGGGCGAGCCTGTGATTGGCATCCTGGCCGAATACGATGCTCTTCCAGGTCTTTCCCAGGAAGCAGTTTCTTTCAAAAAGCCCGTAGAGGAAGGAAAACCTGGACATGGTTGCGGTCACAATATTTTTGGCGTGGCCAGCACTGCTTCGGCCGTTGCTTTAAAGGACATAATGGAGAAACATGGTCTTCGCGGAACCATTAAGCTCTTTGGCTGCCCAGCTGAAGAGACAGTTGTCGGCAAAGTTTTCATGGCCCGCGACGGAGTCTTTAATGGCCTCTCTTGCTGTATCCAGTGGCATCCAAGCTCAGAGAACGGTGTTTCCTTGGAGTCAAGCAACGCTTTGAACCAGTTCGAGGTTGAATTTTTCGGAAAAACAGCCCATGCAGCAGGAGATCCCTGGCATGGACGGAGCGCCCTCGATGCCGTTGAATTAACTGATATCGGCTTGAATTTCCTCAGGGAGCATCTTCAACCAACAGCCCGCATCCATTATGTCATCCTCGATGGAGGAGGAGCTCCCAATGTTGTCCCAGACTATGCCCGCGCCTGGTACTATGTGCGGGATTTAGACAGGGAGAGCGTGGAGAAGAATTATGAGCGTGCCCTCCGAACGATCGAGGGCGCAGCAAAGATGACAGATACGACCTACAAGATAAATTTCGTAAGCGGCGTCCATGAAGTATTGCCCAACCGGGTCGGCTCAGAGATTGTCTACTCAAACCTCCTCCTTGCCGGTCCTCCTCTTTTTACGAAGGAGGAGCAGGCTTTTGCCAAGGAGATCCAGAAGAACCTGGGGATAGAAGAGAAGGGTTTGAAAGCGGATATCGATCCCTTCAAACTTCCCGAGCGAAGCTGGGGAAGCGGCTCAACTGATGTGGCTGAAGTCAGCTGGCTGACTCCAACCACAGGCCTCGGAATTGCCTTTAAACCGATTGACACTCCTGGACATCACTGGTCTTCAGTGGCCTGCGCCGGAATGTCCATTGGCCATAAATGCCTATTGACCGCAGCCAAAGTTATGGCCGCTTCTGGCCTTGATTTAATCACTCAACCTGAGATTATCCAGAAAATGAGGGCAGAATGGCTGGAGAAAAGGAAGGGCAGGGAATACAAATCTCCTCTGTCGGCAGAGCTTAAACCGCCAGTCAAAAAGAAAAAGTTAAAATGAAGAGATGGCAATGAAGAGCAAGTTGCTGGCCAAAAAAAATCTTGAGGAGATATCCGAAGAGGCCTCTTCTGAGGTTTCTGGACTCAAAAGGGTTCTTGGGCCATGGCATTTGATCTTCCTTGGGATAGGGGCTATTGTTGGGGCTGGAATATTTGTCATCACCGGGCATGCTGCTGCCCAGTACGCAGGCCCGGCTGTAACTCTTTCCTTTATCTTAGCTGCTCTGACCTGTTCCTTTGCCGGGCTCTGTTATGCCGAGTTTGCTTCATTGATCCCTATCGCCGGTAGTGCCTACACCTACGCCTATGCCACCCTGGGAGAATTCTTTGCCTGGATCATTGGCTGGGACCTTATCCTAGAATATTCCTTGGGAGCAACTGCTGTTTCTATAGGATGGTCTGGATACATGGTGAGCTTCCTCAAGGATCTTGGCATCAATTTTCCTGCCCTCCTCTCTTCTGCTCCCTTTTCTTATGATCCCCAGCACCATGTCTGGACAAGAACAGGAGCCCTCTTCAATCTCCCCGCAGTTTTTATCATTGCTGTTATCACTTTTCTCCTTGTCAGGGGCATTAAAGAATCAGCAACAGTCAATGTATTGATTGTTTTTCTAAAGATATCCATCATCCTCATTTTTATCGGTGCGGGTTTCTTTTTCATCAAACCTTCTCTCTGGCAGCCCTTTATCCCCCCCAATCAGGGCAGCTTTGGATTTTTTGGGCTGAGCGGAGTTCTGCGCGGAGCAGGAGTGATGTTTTTTGCTTACCTTGGTTTTGATGCTGTCTCCACAGCTGCCCAGGAAGCGCGAAATCCAAAGAAAGATATGGCCTTCGGAATATTGGGTAGTCTTTCGATCTGCACCGTGCTCTATATTCTTTTCTCCCTGGTTTTAACAGGTGTTGTTCATTATTCCAAGCTCAATGTGCCCGCTCCTGTGGCTGTGGCCATTGATGCCATGAGACTCTTCTGGCTTTCACCTCTGATTAAAATTGGGGCTGTTGTCGGGTTGATCTCGGTGATGATCGTTCAGCTCATAGGACAGCCGCGCATCTTTTTCACCATGGCCAGAGATGGGCTTCTTCCCCCTGCTGCCTCCAGGGTTCACACTAAATACAGGACCCCTCATGTGACAACAATTGCCACAGGTGTTGTGGTTGGGATTGCAGCTTCACTTTTGCCCATCGGCATTGTTGGAGAGCTGGTCAGCATCGGCACTCTACTTGCTTTTGTAATTGTTTGCAGCGGAGTCTTGGTTCTCCGTTACACCCATCCTGAGATTCCCCGTCCCTTTAAAACTCCGGCTGTCCCCTTCATTCCCATCTTGGGGATACTCTCCTGCTTCTATCTGATGGTGGGTTTGCCCAAGGATACCTGGATCCGTTTGATCGGCTGGATGCTGCTCGGACTTGTGATCTATTTCAGCTACGGAATCCGGAAGAGCAAGCAGAGAAGAAGGTAAAAAAGGAGTTTTGCTATGAAAATGAAATCAATTAAAGCAAAGATTTTTTTTGGATTTGTCTTTGTCGTTCTGGTTTTTTCTTCTGCATTTGCCGATGAAAAAACAGAGAAAGTGGATAAGCTTTTTAGCTCCTGGGATAAGACATCTTCTCCTGGAGCAGCTCTGGCCATCATCAAAGAGGGAAAGATCCTTTATGAGCGGGGCTATGGCATAGCTGACCTTGAGCATAATGTTATCCTGACCCCAGCAAGCGTTTTTGATATAGGTTCCTGCTCCAAACAATTCACAGCTGCCTGTGTGGCTCTTCTTTCTCAAGAAGGAAAGATCTCTTTAGATGATGATATCCGCAAATATGTCCCGGAAGTGCCGTTTTATAGGAAGCCGATCACAGTCAGGCATCTTGTCCACCATACAAGCGGCATCCGCGATTATATCGAACTTCTCAGTCTGGCTGGATACACTGTTGAAGGAGATTGCCCGACCATTGAAGAGACAATCGAGATGCTGGCCAGACAAAAGAACTTGAATTTTCTTCCTGGCCAAGAATGGCTCTATTCCAACTCCGGCTATTTCCTTTTGAGTCTCATCGTCGAGAGGGCAAGCGGTAAATCCCTCAATGATTTTGCCCAGGAGAAAATCTTCAGGCCTTTGGGGATGACAAACACCCATTTTCACGATGATCACACGCTCATCGTCAAAAATCGGGCTGTTGGCTATTCTCCGACAAAGGATGGATTCAGGATCGATATGAGCAGCTGGGAGCACACTGGAGACGGTGCTTTGTTGACGACAGTTGAAGACCTCGCTCTCTGGGATCAAGCCTTTTATGACTCCAAGCTCGGAAAAGAAATCATAGAACAGCTTCAAATTCCAGGCACTCTCAATAGCGGGAAGAAGCTCAACTATGCTTTTGGGCTTATGGTAGGAGAATACAAAGGATTGAAGACAGTTGGGCATGGAGGGAGCTGGGCCGGCTACAGGGCAGGGATGATTCGTTTTCCGGAGCAAAAATTTTCTGTCATCTGTCTTTCTAATCTGAGCACAATCAATCCCTCTTCCCTCTGTTGGAAGATCGCTGACATTTACCTTGCGGATAAGCTCAAAGAAGAGCCTGGGAAAGAACCTAAAAAAGAGGTAACACCTTTAAAACTCTCAAAGGAAGAGCTTGAAGAAAAAACTGGAAATTACCAGGATAAAAAGACTGGAACCTGGACTGCAGTCGAGGTAAAAGAAGAAAAGCTGAAAGTGAATATTTCTGGCCAGGAATTCCTTCTCTCGCCGGTGAGTCAAACAAGATTTCAAGCGCTGGAGACATCTTTTGACCTTATCCTGGATTTTGCCAAAGAGGAAAAAGGCAAGCCGAAGCAAGCCATACTGACTATGAGAGAGGAAGTGATTTCTCTGGTCAAGGCTCCTCAACTTCTTCCATTGAGTCTAGCTCAACTTGGAGAGTATTTGGGAGAATACCAAAGTGCAGAGTTAGGAGTGACTTATATAGTCCTCATCAAGGAAGGGAAGCTTTTTTTAAAGTATAGGAATTCTCCCAAAGATTCCCTGAAAGCGATGGCTCCAGATAAATTCACTCTTCAAAGGATGAATTTCGACTTTTTCCGCAATAAGAAAAAGAAAATTGGAGGATTCAAACTCAGCGTCGGAAGAGCAGCCAATATAGAATTTATCAAGAAATAAATTTCCATAGTTTTTAGAACTTTAAGGCTTAGAGACGGATTCTTGTTCCATCCTTAATCACGATTTTGCCGTTCTTGATGACATGCTTGATGGGATTAATTCCCAGGTGGTAGGCAAGATGAAGGTAGTTGGGAACATCGCAGAGGACAAGGTCCATCTTTTTCCCGACCTCAAGGCTGCCAGCTTCTTGATGCCTGCCAAGGGCATAGGCTGCATTGGCAGTTGCAGCATTGATCGCTTCTTCGATACTCATTCTCAGAGTGAAGACTGCGAGCTGAAGGACAAAAAGCATGGATTCAGTCATCGAGCTTCCTGGATTAAAATCTGAGGCAAGAGCGACTATTGCTCCAGCATCGATAAGCTTTCGGGCTGGCGCTTTCTTTTCCATCATCAGAAAGAAGGAAACAGTGGGGAGGAGCACAGCTGCTGTCTGGCTTTGAGAGAGCCTGAGAATTCCTTCCTCAGTGATATTAATCAGGTGGTCGGCTGAGGTAGCCCCTTCCTCTACGGCGAGCTCTGTGCCTCCCAGGGGCGAGAATTCATCAGCATGGATTTTGATTTTAAGACCAGCTTTTTTGGCTGCTTTAACAAGCCTCCGTGTCTCTTCCAAAGAAAAAACTCCCTGCTCGCAGAAGACATCGAAAAACTCAGCCAGCCTTTTTTTTCTCACCTCAGGAATAATTTTGTGGATAAGGAGCTCGATATAGGCGTCTTTTTTCTCCTTGTATTCCTGGGGAATTTCATGGGCACCCATGAAGGTGGGGACAATATCAGCAGGATGAATTCGGCTCACCTCCTTGAGCGCTTCCAGTTGTTTTATCTCATCATCAAGGTTCAATCCATAGCCACTCTTGGCTTCTGTGGTTGTTGTTCCATGAACAAGCATTTGGTCAAGCCGGCCAAGACAAAGAGAGACGAGCTCCTTTTTTGATGCTTGGCGGGTAGCCTTGACAGTGGTTTGAATTCCAAGGCCCTGCTCAGCCAGTTGTTGATAGGTATAGCCTTTGAGGCGAAGAACAAACTCTTCTTCCCTGCTTCCAGCATAAGGGAGGTGAGTGTGGGAGTCGATAAAACCCGGAAGGCAGACAAGGTCGCTGGCGTCAATTAGAGTGGCATCTTTTTCCAGCTCAATTTCATTCTTGAAATCTCTATCCTTTCCGACAAAAACAATCCGGCCTTGATAAGAAGCAATGCTCCCCTTTTCGATTAATCCAATATTTTGAAGCTCCTCTTTCCTCTTTGGTATCGGTCCCTTCAAGGTGAGAAGCTGGCGGCAGTCGAGGACTGCCAGATCAGCTCGGCTCATGAGGTGTTTTTCTCAGAGAAGTGTGCTTGTTCCGGATGAAAGCAGGAGTTTCATAGGGATCGTATTTTTTTTCCCACTGGGGTGTTTCCCAGTGAGGTTCATTTCCTTTGGGCTCTAGTTCATAGGGAGGAGTTTCTATTCGGAAAGGAGGAGGAATTTTTCGATAAGGAGGAACGAAATCTTCGGTGTGACGCATTTCCCTTTCTTTGCCCTTCACAAAACCTGTGGCGATGACCGTAACTTTAACCATATCCTTCATGCTTTCGTCAATAACCGTGCCAAAAATGATGTTTGCTTCTGGATGAGCCAGCTTGTGGATAAGCTGGGAAGATTTGGAAACCTCGTGGAGAGTCAAGTCTTTTCCGCCCGTGATATTGATCAGGACTCCTCTGGCTCCTTCGATCGACGTATCGATAAGAAGAGGACTGGAGATTGCCCTTTGGGCGGCATCGACCGCCCTGTTTTCTCCTGAAGCTATTCCAGTTCCCATGAAGGCCATCCCCATGCCTTTCATGATTGATTTGACATCGGCAAAGTCCAGATTGATTAATCCTGGTTTGGTAATCAAATCGGAGATGCCCTGGACCGCTTGACGCAAGACATCATCTGCCATTTTGAAAGCATCCTGGATGGAAGTATCCAGATTGACTGTCTGAATAAGTCTCTCATTGGGAATGGAGATAACTGTATCGACAGCAGTTTGCAGTTCTTTGAGGCCGTCCTCTGCTTGCTTGGCTCTTACTTTTCCTTCAAATTCAAAAGGAAGGGTGACAATGGCTATAACCAGGATATCCATTTCTGAGGCGAGATTGGCCAGAATGGGAGCAGCTCCTGTTCCTGTCCCTCCGCCCAGACCTGTGGTCAGGAAAACCATATCCGCCCCTTGGACGATCTCCCGAAGTTTTTCTGCATCTTCTATGGCCGCTTGCTTTCCGATATCAGGCCTTCCGCCTGAGCCAAGTCCTTTGGTGAGGTTGTTTCCAATTTGAAGTTTGATTGGAGCTTTATTGTTGTTCAGGGCCTGGAGGTCCGTATTCACAGCGATAAACTCCACTCCTTCGATTCCCGTTTCGATCATTCGGTTAATTGCGTTTCCACCACCACCGCCGATGCCGATGACCTTAATCCTGGCGTTATAAACCTCTTCCACTAAATGAAATTTTAATTTGCTGCTAAATTCTTCATTCATTTTTTTCCTCCTATGATCCTTTGAGCCATTCTAAGAGTTTGGCCAAAGGCCCCATTTTTCTTTCTTTTGCAAGACCTTTTTCCTGCCATTGATCATAACCATAGAGGATAAGGCCGACTGCTGTGGCGTAGTCGGGTGTACTCACCCTGTCGACAAGGCCGCCCGCTCCTCCAGGGTCTCCTCTTCGGACTGGCAAATCAAAAATCTCTTCGGCCACCTCTTCCAGGCCTTCCAGGAGGGCAGTCCCCCCAGTGAGGACTAGCCCGGAATTGAGGGATTTTTCAAAGCCAGTCCTTTTGATGTCACTATCAACCAGGCGAAAGATTTCCTCGGCTCTTGGCTGAATGATGTCAGCCAATATCTGGCGGGAAAGCACTCGAGGCTTTCTGCCTTTCCCTACAGAAGGAACCTCGATAGTTTCCTGTTCATCCATGAGGGGAGTAGCCACGCAGCCAAATTTCTTCTTGATCTTTTCTGCCTCAGGAATCGGGGTGCGAAGACCGACGGCAATATCATTGGTGAAATTGTCTCCTCCGATGGGGATGATGGATGTGTACCACAGGCTTCCCCTCTCAAAGATGGCAATTTCTGTTGTCCCTCCTCCGATATCAATCAATCCCACCCCCAACTCTTTCTCGTCAAGAGAGAGGACCGAAGAGCTTGTGGCCAGCTGGCTGAGAACGACTTGCTCGATTTCAATTCCAGCTCGCTCGACACAGGTTCTCAAGTTCTGGACAGAAGTAATGGCACTGGTGACAATGTGAACATTCACTTCAAGCTTTATCCCGCTCATGCCCAGAGGATCCCTGATGCCATCCTGCTCATCGACAACAAATTCCTGGGGAAGGACATGGATAATTTCTCTATCTGGAGGGATGGGGACAGCTTTTGATTGTCCGATGACTCGATTTATGTCTTCCCCTGTGATCACTCTGTTTTTACTTGAAACGGCGATAACTCCGCGGCTGTTGAAGCTTCTGACGTGAGCCCCGGAAATGCCAACGAAGGCCGACTCTATTTCCACTCCAGCCATGAGCTGTGCTTCTTCCCGGGCCTTCTTGATAGCCTCTGTGGTGGCTTCCAGATTGACGACAACGCCCTTCCTCAACCCTCTGGATTCGGCTGTGCCAATCCCGATGATCTCTACTTTTTTCTCCTCTGTGATTTCGCCAATAATGGCCGCCACTTTTTTCGTGCCAATATCAAAGCCAACAACATAGCTCTCTTTGGCCATTATTCAACCTCCTTCTTCAGGTTGGGAATGATATCCTTCTCTTCCATCTCCCGAGGCCTGATAAAGATCCGATCTTGGAGTCGGAGGTCAACATAATCGAGGGGGCCGAATTGATTTTCCCATTTACTCTTGCATCTTTGATAAAGTTCAAACTTGGCCACAAATTCATTTTTTCCAAGAATTATTCTTGTTGGGTTCTCTTTCAATTGAATAGAGACATTTGCAAAGTCTGTAAGGTCTAAGACACGAATCTTGTCTTTCTCCAAAGGAGAAAAACTGTTCAGGCATTCCCAAGCTGATTTTATCTTTTCTTGATAATCATTCATAAAGTTATTTCTATCGATAAGAAGGGGAAGAGCTAGTCCTTCTGGCGCATCAATTTTTTCAAGCTCTTTTCCTTCTTCGTCAATGAGATAATAATTCTGTTTTTTGAGGAAAGCCCTTGGTTCTCTTTCTTTGATTTCGATCCTCAGGGAAGAGGGAAAAACTCTCCTTACCCTTGCCTCTTTAACCCAATTCGAAGAATCGATGGATTGCTTCAAGTGAGCGATATCCGCCAGCAGTATATTGCCCAGCTTCTGTTCGCTCAGCAGCTGGAGAATTTCCTTTTTGAGCGATTCTTTCGGGCAGAGGATTTGGATTTCTTTGATATTCAGGCGTTCCCAGGAAATCAAGAAGATATAGATTTTCTGAGCAGAATAAAACAGCCCGGCGAGGAGGAGGAAGAAGAGGAAGATGTGCTTGAGTTTCAGGGATATTTTTCTCTGGACTTTTTTTATTCTTATTTTTCCTTCCCCCCGCTGGAACTGGAAGGGCGGAGAATAAAAAGTGTTTGCCCTTGGCTTCAGCGAAGGATTGAAGTCGTAGGGCATGGTTATCTTTTCTCCTCCAGGCGTTTTATGATCTCCGGGATGATCTGATAGATGTTACCAGCCCCCATGACCAGAATCAGGTCTTTCGGTTGGGCTATCTTCTTGATGAGGGAGGGAATTTTTCTCATACTCGGCTCAAAAATGACATTTTTGTGTCCGAATTGTTTGATCTCCTCATAGAGAGTCTGACCCGAGACATTGGCTATCGGCTCTTCGCCAGCTGGATAGATTTCCGTGGTCACCAGAACATCGGCCTGGTTGAAGGAGGTGGCAAAGCTTTTCATCAGCCGAGAGAGGCGGGTGTAGCGGTGAGGCTGAAAGATGGCGACAACCCGGCGCGGCCAGCCTCTTTTGGCTGCTTCAAGGGTAGCCTTTATTTCTGTGGGGTGGTGGGCATAATCCTCGATGATCATGATCTCCTCGATTTCTTTTTTCAATTCAAAGCGGCGGCCGATGCCTGTGTAGCTTTCCAGAGCTTCCAGAATTATTTCTATTCGGATGTCAAGGTCAAGCCCACAAGCCACAGCAGCCATAGCATTATAAATATTGTGGAGGCCGGGGACACTGAGCTTTAATATTCCTAGTTTCTGTCCCTTGTGATAGAGAGTGGAGGAGCTTGTGAATTTTTCAAACTGGGGATCCCGAGCAAAGATATCAGCCTGGGCAGAGAACCCATAAGTGATGATTCTCCGCTCAAGGAGAGGAATCAGGCTCTGAAGGTTGGGATCATCGAGGCAGAGAATAACAGGACAATAGAAGGGAACCTTGTTGGCAAAATTGACAAAAGTTTTTTTAATCTCATCGACTGTCTGGTACTGATCCAGATGTTCCTCATCGATGTTGGTGAGGACGGCAATAAAAGGAGAGAGATAGAGAAAGGAGCGATCGCTCTCATCAGCCTCAGCGACAATGAAATCTCCTGCCCCGAGTTTGGCATGGGCTCCGATCGTGTTCAGCCGTCCGCCGACGATGATTGTCGGATCAAGCCTGCCAGCTTCAAGGACACGAGCGGCCATAGAAGTGGTTGAGGTTTTGCCATGGGAGCCTGCCACAGCAATCCCATATTTCATCCTCATCAGCTCAGCAAGCATTTCCGCCCGGGGAATGACAGGTTTTTTGAGCCTTTTGGCTTCCTGGACTTCTACATTGTCCTCTCTGATTGCCGAGGAAATGACGACCACATCAGCCCCGCTGACATTTTCTGCTTTGTGGCCAATAGAGATTTGGGCTCGTAGCCGCAGAAGGCGCTGGGTGGCCTCGTTAGACTGGATGTCCGATCCTGAGACTTGATAGCCGAGGTTGATCAGTACCTCGGCAATGCCACTCATGCCTGTTCCGCCAATGCCGATCATGTGGATGTGTTTTAGCTTCCGGTAGACATTCTTGACCAATTTTTTGCTCTTAAGATCTCCTTTCCATCAATTCAAAGCAAAGAGAGACGATTCTGTCTGCCACTCTCTCTTTTTTCAGAGGCTCAAGGTTTTTTTCCATCTCAGTTATTTTATCCTTATTTTTCAGGAAAAAGAGAATTCTCTCGGCTAGGCGCTCAGGGCTGAAGTCCTCTTCGCGAAGAACCTCAGCCCCCTGGATTTTTTCCAGTTCTCTAGCATTTCGCAGTTGATGATTTTCTGAGGCCCGGGCAAAAGGGACGAGAAGCGACGCTTTCCGGGAAGCGATGAGTTCAGCGATAGTGGTGGCGCCTGCCCGGCTGATGATCAGGTCTGATTTTTGAAAATAGCTGGACATGTCAAAGAAGTAGGGTGAGACGACAACATCCCTGAACTCGTTCCGGATGTAGCCGCTTTTCACCCATTCAAAATCAGCATTTCCAGTTTGATGGAATACCCTTAAAGTGTCCTTTTCTTTTTTAAGGAGAGGCAGGGTGGCTACGACTGCCTGGTTTAGAAAATGAGATCCTTGGCTTCCTCCGAAGATAAGAAGAGTCAGTTTATTGTTTCTTTGTTTGGGAGGGAGAGAGTAAAACTCCTCTCTGACGGGGTTGCCGAGGAAGACGCCTTTTCCCTTAAAGAAGGGGAGGGAGTTTTCAAAAGAAACGACTGCTTTTCTTACCCAGCGGACGAGGACTCGATTGGTGAAGCCTGGATAAAGATTCTGTTCAAGGATAAGGGTCGGGAACTTCATCAATGAGGCAGCAAGAACAATGGGACCGGAGCTGTAGCCACCCATGCCTATGACGAGATCAGGCTTCACGCGGAGCAAGATTGCCAAGGATTTTATAAAAGAAAGGGGGAGGAGGAAAAATGATTTTATGCTTTTTAAACCCTTTCCTTTGATTCCCTCAATTTTTAGGGGAATAAAATTCGCTCCATATTTATCCATGATTTTTTTTTCGAAATCCCGCTCGCTTCCGATAAAAATCAATTGAACTCGGAAGTCCTGCTCATGGAGTTTCTGGCCCAAAGCCAGAGCAGGATAGAGATGCCCTCCTGTACCTCCGCCGCTCAAGATGACTTTTTTCTCTTTCATATTTTCCCGCTGTTATTGGCTTTTCTCTGGGAAATATTGAGAAGAATCCCCGCAGCAAAGAGACTGGTGATGAGCGATGATCTTCCGAAGCTAATCAAGGGGAGAGGGACTCCTGTGGGAGGGCTGAGGCCAAAGACAATAGTGATGTTCAGAAAGGCCTGAGCGCAGACAACCAGAGTCAATCCAGCTGCGGCGAGTTGATTGAAGAGATTTGTAGCTTTCATGGAGATGGCCAATCCTCTCCAGAGAAAAATGAGGAAGAGAAGAAGGGTTGCCAGGCTACCGATAAGACCCAGCTCTTCCCCGAGGATGGCGAATATAAAATCGGTATGAGCACAGGGAAGGAAAAAGAGCTTTTGAGTGCTTCCACCGAAGTTCACTCCAAAAAGACCTCCTGAGCCTATGGCCATTTTTGACTGAACAATCTGGAAGCTCTTTCCTGTTGGGTCTTTTTCAGGTGACAAAAAGGCAAAAATTCTGTCCAGCCTGTAATGGGCCTGGAAAAGATAAAAAATAAAGAGGCAGAAAAAGGGAATCCCCAGGGAGAGGAAATATTTGATTTTCACTCCTCCGACGAAAAAGAGGAGAGCTGAGATAAAAAAGATAAGAAAGGCTGTGCCATAATCGGGTTCCTTGATAATCAAAAGGACAAAGAGAAAAAGAACCGCGGAAGGGAAGATGAGAGTCCGCCATTCATGCATTTTATCTTTTATCTTCTCGAGGTAGAAAGAGAAGAAAAGAACAAGGCTTATTTTCGCTAGTTCTGAGGGCTGAAAACGAATACCAAGAAATTCGACCCAGCGGTTGGTGCGAGCATGAGAAGGCGAGACGAAGCAGAGAAAGAGGAGGAGAAGTGTGAGGGAGAGAAGGCCATAGACAAAGTAGGGGTTTTTATAGAAAGCTTTTCTTCCCCGGAGCAGGAAGAAAATAAAGCCCAGGCCGAGTAAAGCTCCAATAACCTGATGGATCAGAAAGTAAAAAGGGAGGCCGTATTTTTCACTGGCTAGAATAGATGAAGAACTGAAAACCATGATGATTCCCATAGCTATAAGGCCGCAGGTGCTGAGGAAGAGAAATCTGTCATAGCGACCAGGTCTGTAGATTTCCATATTCCTAAGCCTTCTCTCCTCTCGAATTTTTCTCAAGAGCCAAGACTTCCTGTTTAAAGATATGGCCCCGCTCTTCAAAATCTTTGAACATATCGAAGCTTGTACAGGCGGGGGCAAGAAGGACTATTTCTCCAGATGAAGCCTCAGAAAAACCGATTGAAACAGCCTCTTTCAGAGAAGAAGCAACAGCCATGGGAACAGTTCCCTTCAAGGCGTCTTTTATTTTTTCCTTGGCTTCACCCAAGAGGATGACTTTTTTGACTCTCTCTTTAACTCGCTTTCTTAGTTTTCTGAAATCGTCTCCTTTGTTCCTTCCCCCCAGAATAAGAATGATTCTTTGCTTAAAACTCTGGATAGCCTTCAAGGTAGCATCAATATTTGTGGCTTTTGAGTCATTGACAAAGTCAATGCCATTGACAGTCGATACTTTTTCCAGACGGTGCTCAAGGCCTTTGAAACTTTTGATCGATTCCCTTATCCCTAAAGGAGGGACGCCAAGAAGATGTCCGACCAAGGCCGCAGCCATGATATTCTCCTGGTTGTGTTCCCCAGGGAGAGGAATTTCAGAGATACTCATCAACCTCTCCTCCCTCTCATCTCGGAGGAAAATCCAGGAGTCTTTGACAAAAGAGCCTCTCCTCGGTTTTCTTTTTCGGCTGAAGCCGTAAATTCTGGGCTTCCCTTCTCTGCTCAGAGTCCAGACCAGGGGATCGTCGCGGTTGAGGATGGCCATATCCTCTTTTTGCTGGAGGAGAATGAGCTTCTTTTTTGTTTCATAATAGCTCGAAAAAGAAGGGTGCCAATCAAGATGATCAAGAGAAATGTTGAGCAGGACTGAGATGGGGACTTTGAATTTATCAATATACTCAAGCTGAAAGCTAGAGATTTCAGTGACATAGATGTCGGTAGCTTGGCTTTTATCAACAAAAGAGATCAATGGTGTTCCGATGTTGCCGGCAAGAAAGACATTAAGCCCTCCCTCCTTGAGAATCTTGTAAGTCAAGGTGGCTGTTGTTGATTTTCCATTCGTTCCTGTAATACCGACGATTTTTCCCTTCAAGAACTGAAAGGCCAGTTCAATTTCAGAGAGAATTTTCACTCCCTTCTCCCTGGCCGCTTCAATCTCTGCAATAAGAGGGACGCCAGGGCTGGGGACGATAAGGTCAGCTTCAAGAAAGGATTGAAGGTTATGCCCGCCTGTTTCGACTCGAACACCCTTTTCCTTCCAGAAATAAACTTTTTCTCCCAAATCTTCTTCATTCTTTTTATCACTTATTTTGACCGTAGAACCCCTTTGGAGAAGAAAATGAGCCAGGGCTTCTCCAGTTCTGCCCAGGCCCACGACCAAGACTTTCTTCCCTTCAAGATTCATTTTATCTCAACTTCAAAGTGGTCAAACTGAAGAGGGCAAAGATAATTGCCGCAATCCAGAAGCGGACCACGACTTTTTCCTCAGGCCAGCCGACGAGTTCAAAATGGTGGTGAAGGGGCGCCATTTTAAATATCCTTTTTCCGCCAGTTATCTTGAAATAGGAGACTTGGAGAAGAACCGAGAGGGCCTCCAGGATAAAGACTCCGGCGATGGTAAAAAGCAGGAATTCCTGCTTGATCAGAAGAGCGATGGCACTCAGCGTTCCTCCAAGAGAGAGCGCACCCACATCGCCCATGAAGACCTGGGCTGGGTGGCAATTGAACCAGAGGAAACCGAGGCAGGCACCGGCCAGCGCGCCGGAAAAGACAGTCAATTCTGCAGCAAGAGGGACACGGACGATGTTCAGATATTGAGAAAAGACAGCATGGCCTGCCACATAAGTCAGAGCTGTCAGGGAGGTGGCACTGATTAAGGTCAGGCCAATGGCCAATCCATCCAGGCCATCAGCAAGGTTGACGGAATTGGAGGAGGCGACCAGAATAAAGACAATCCAAGGCAGATAAAACCAACCGAGATAGGGAATCCATTTCTTCAGGAAAGGAAAGCTTAAATGAAGATCGAACTTTCCGGCAAGTCCGAGAAAGACAAGAACAAGGCCAATGCCGACGGCCAGGAGAAATTGAAATAGAATCTTGCGGCGGGCGATAAGGCCCAAGGACCTTTTTTTAGTGATTTTCAAGTAGTCATCCCAGAATCCAATGAGGCCAAAGCAGAGCATGGTGAACATGGAGAGAAGGACATACATGTTGCTCAGGTTTCCCCAGAGAATAGTCGGGATAAGTGTGGAGCAGATGATCAGGATTCCACCCATGGAAGGAGTACCCTTTTTCCCGTAATGGGATTGAGGTCCTTCCGGTCTTATTTCCTGGCCGATCTGGTATTTCTTCAGAATCTTGATTAGCCAGGGCCCAAGAATGAAACTGATGAGGAGGGCGGTTACTCCGGCCAGGGCTGTCCTGACTGTGATGTAACGGAAAACATTAAAGAAAAAGAAGTATTCTCTGAGGGGTACGAGAAGGTAATAGAGCATCTTATTTATCCTTTAATGTTTCCCTAAGCTTGTCCACAATTTTTTCTGTTTCGATAGCCCTCGATCCTTTGACGAGAACAAGATCGCCCTCTTCCAGAAGGGCTTCCGTGTTTTCTGCTGCCTCCTCTGAATTCTTAAAAGAAAAAATCTGCTCTCTCCTCATTCCTGAGGAAAGAGCTCCTTCGGCTATCTTCTGGCTGAGAGGGCCGACTGTGATCAGAATGTTCCAGCCATATTTAACGACCCATTTTCCTGCTTTGATATGGAATTCTCGTTCCTTTTCTCCCAGTTCGAGCATATCCCCGAGTACAGCAATTTTCCTTTTTGAGGGGAGGGAAGAGAGTCCCTTGAGGGCCTCTTCCAGGGCCCTGGGATTGGAGTTATAGGAATCATCTATGAGTTGAATATTTCTCCTGAGAGGGATAAGAGTCCCTCTCCTCTGAAAAGGTCGAAGTTCCATGATTCTGCCCAGAATGTCTTCTAGGGAAAGGGAAAAAGCCTGGCAGACACCCAAAGCGGCCAGAAAATTATAGAGATAGCTTTCATAAAGAAAAGGAAAGCGAATTTTCTCTTTTTTTCCGCCATATCCGAGTTCGAAGAATATTCCTTCATATCCCCTTTTTTCGATCTTTCGGGCTTGAATATCGCCTCGAGCGGATAGACCAAAGGTAATTTTTTTGCCTTTCCAGTCTTTTCCGATTTTTCTGACCAAGGAGTCATCGCCGTTGAGGACGGCAATTCCATCCTCTTTTGTCCCTTCCAGAATTTCCTTTTTCGCCCGGGCAATATTTTCCAGGCTCCCGAAGAACTCCAGATGGACGGGATTAATGTTGGTAATCACCGAGACATCGGGTGGAGCAATCCTGGCTAGTGTTCTTATTTCTCCGAGGCCGGATGTTCCCATCTCAAGGATAGCCACCTCATGGCTTTTTTCTATTCTGAGAAGGGAAAGGGAAAGGCCAAGATAATTGTTGAAATTTCCTTCTGACTTGAGGACGCGGAAGCGTTTGGAGAGAAGAGTCGAAGCAAACTCTTTGGTTGTCGTTTTGCCTATGCTTCCTGTGATCCCGACGACTCTTGTTCTCTGCTCAGAAAGTACTTTTTGGGCGAGACGCTTCAAAGCTTCGACAGTGTCCTTGACTGTAATGATCGCGAAATTTCGGTTAGGAAAAGGAATCTCCTGGGAAACGACAGCGCCGGAAGCTCCCCTGCGAGCGGCATCAGCAATGAAATCATGACCATTCCGTCGGGCAACAATGGCGAAGAAAAGTTCTCCTGGTACAGAGAGCCTTGAATCAATATTGAATTTCTGGAAAGTGAGCGAAGGCCCGCCCTGCAGGATTTTTCCTCCCATTTTTTCTGCCAGTTCGTCTAGACGGAGTTCTACCATTTCTAAGCGGCCTTCATTTTTTTTAAGATTTCTCGGATGACCTCAGCATCATTAAAAGGAATATTCTGATCTCTGATCGTTTGATAAGTTTCATGCCCTTTTCCGGCGACAAGAACATAGTCTCCTTTCTTAGCGAGAGAGAGGGCTTCTTCAATGGCTCGCTTGCGGTCAGATTGGATACGATAATTCTTTGTTCCTGTCTTCTTCAAGCCTATCTCAATGTTAGAAATAATGGCTGAAGGATCCTCAAAGCGGGGATTGTCCGAAGTGAGGAAAGTCCAATCTGCGAGTCTGCCAGCCACTTCCCCCATCCTTTCTCGCTTAGCTTTGTCTCTATCCCCTCCAGCACCAAAAACAAGCAGAATTCTTGCTGGCTTAAGCTCACGGACGGATTCCAGAAGATTGCGGAGAGCATCGTCGGTGTGGGCATAATCAACGAAGATATGAAGTCCAAGAGAATTCTCTATCTTTTCAAATCTTCCCGGAACTC
>CAZPAX010000037.1:0-17055 GCA_964584535.1 uncultured Eubacteriales bacterium | reverse complement strand
TTCTCAGATTATTGACATTTTCAGCGGCAGGCCTCTCGTCCATTTTATTGGCCACAATTAGAGTTCTCTTCAGGAGAAGTTGCTTTTCGGCAGGAATATCGTTATTTCCCGAAACAAGCTCGATTTTCTTTTCTCTCAGTTTCAAGAGAAGAGCTTCAAACAGAGTCTCAGCGCCTTCGCTGCCTGGATCCAAGACGAACAAGACTCCATCAGCCAGTTTAATCATCTCCGGAAGCCATGTTTCCATGTAGTCAGGGGTAATAGGTGGAGTATCAATCAGCTGAATTTGGACATTTTCATATTTCATCATATAAGGAGAAGGGATATGAGTTGTGTAGGGATATTCGCCAATTTCAGGATTAGCTCCTGAAAGTGCCTTGATTAGCATCGATTTTCCGGCATTGGGCGGGCCGATGACAATGACCTGGCCGGCACCTGATTTTTCAATGAGATAGCTGGGCCCATGTCTGGCAATGGCAGGCCGCAGGCAAGCTGAAGATTTTAGCTTGGCAATTTTTGTTTTGAGAAGGGCCTGGAGCTTTTCTGTGCCTTTGTGCTTGGGGACTATAGCCAGGAGCTCCTCCAGAATTCCTATTTTTTCCTGAGGAGTTTTGGCAGTTCGCAGCTTCCTTTCTGTTTCAAAATACTGAGGGGGCAAATTTGCCGGCATCTGACCTTGCCTTCCAGAATTATGAAAAAAAATTATACCCTAAAAATGCATTATTTTCAAAGAGATAGGAGCTAGAAAAAGTTGCTGATTTTGCTTTACTCAATTGCTCATTTTGGATATAATAATATCTAAAATTATGCCCTGTTGGTTATGCAAATTTCCTCCCCCCATAGGCCCTTTTTTTTTCTGATTAAAAGAAAATGAAAGACAAAACATATACTGCAGAAAGCATAAAAGTATTGAAAGGGCTGGAAGCAGTCAGGAAGCGTCCAGCCATGTATATCGGGACGACCGGACCAGAGGGACTACACCATTTAGTCTATGAAGTTGTTGACAACAGTATTGATGAAGCTTTGGCAGGATATTGTAAGCAGATTGATATTATCATCCATGTGGATAATAGCGTTACAGTCATTGATGATGGCCGGGGTATTCCCGTAGAGATGCACAAAAAGGAGAAAAAATCTGCCGCAGAAGTTGTCATGACCACTCTTCATGCTGGAGGCAAATTTGATTCCAAAACATACCAGGTCTCAGGCGGGCTTCATGGAGTTGGTGTTTCTGTGGTCAATGCCCTCTCGGAGAGACTCGATCTGGAGATCAAGCGCGATGGCGGAGTCTATACCCAAAGCTACGAAAGGGGCAATGCTGTCACAAAACTGGAGCGAGTGGGAAAGACCAAAAACACCGGAACAAAGGTGACTTTCTGGCCTGATCAAGACGTTTTTGATTCCGTAGAATTTAATCTTGAGACTTTAACCCAAAGGTTGAGAGAGCTTTCTTTCCTGAATAAAGGCCTGAAAATCTCCTTGCTCGATGAGCGAACAAACAAAAGTCATATCTTCCAGTACAAAGGGGGGATTCAGGAATTTGTTCAGTTCCTCAATCAGAACAAAACTGTTCTTAATCCCAAGCCTATCTATTTTGAAAGTGTCAAAGACGGTACCCATGTTGAGATGGCCCTCCAGTACAACACAGGGTATTCGGAGACAATCTTCACCTTTGTCAACAGCATTAACACCACAGAGGGAGGCACCCATCTGATCGGCTTTAAGGCCGCTTTGACCCGCTCAATCAATAATTACGCCAATTCCCACAATTTGATTAAAGACTTAAGTCAGAACCTGACTGGGGATGATACCAGGGAGGGACTATGTGCGGTATTGAGCCTGAAGATCAAGAATCCCCAGTTTGAAGGTCAGACAAAGACAAAGCTCGGCAATTCCGAAGTAAAAGGAATAGTCGAATCCATCGTTAATGACGAGTTATCTGCCTATTTTGAGGAAAGTCCCACTGTTGCCAAAAAAATAGTCCTCAAAATTCTGGATGCGGCCAGGGCAAGAGAAGCTGCCCGGAAGGCCAGGGAACTGGCCAGGCGTAAGAGTGTGCTGGAAGCGACCTCTCTGCCCGGAAAGCTGGCGGATTGCCAGGAAAGAGATCCTGCTCACTCCGAGATCTTCATTGTCGAAGGAGAATCTGCGGGCGGTTCAGCCAAGCAAGCCAGGGATCGGCGCTTTCAGGCAATCCTTCCTCTTAAGGGAAAGATACTAAATGTGGAAAAAGCCCGCTACGATAAGATTCTCAACAGCGAAGAGATCGGGACAATCATTTCTGCCTTGGGGACTGGAGTGGGGCAATCTGATTTCAGCTTGGATAAGCTGCGCTATTATAAAGTCATCATCATGACAGATGCTGATGTCGATGGCTCTCACATTAGAACCCTGCTCATGACTTTTTTCTACAGGCAGATGCCTCAGCTCATTGAAAAAGGCCATCTCTACATCGCACAGCCTCCTCTTTATAAAATCTCCAAGGGAAAAGCTGTCCAGTATCTCAAAGAAGAGAGGAAGTTCGAAGGCTTCATGATAAAGAAAATATCCGAAGAATTCCAGGTTAAAGTGGGCGGGCAAAAAGAGGTTCTCGGAGGCGAAAAATTTCGGAAATTCCTCCAGAAAATCATGGCCAAGAAAAATTTTGCTCAGATTCTGGAAAGGAAAAATTATCCCTTCTTCCTCATTGAAATTCTCCTTAAGGAAGGTGTGGAAAACATAGAATTCTTGCGCAGCGAAAAGAAAATGAAGAATATCCAGAGCCTGCTGACGGAGAAAGGCATTGTCTCTTTTTTGAGTCGGGATGAGGAGCATGGAGTTTATGAACTCTCCATCAGCTTTCAGATCAATGGCATGAGCGTCTCTTCCAAAGTCAATCTGGGCCTTGTCTCTTCAGCAGAATACAGGAATCTTTACAAGATCCATCAGGATCTGGAGAACTTGTCGCCTCCCTATTTTGTTTTGAGCGATAGCGAAAAGATTAAGATTGAAAATGAGACCAAGCTCCTCGAGTTCCTGTTCGAGAAAGGGAAGAAGGGAATTGTCATCCAGAGATACAAAGGACTGGGCGAAATGACTCCCCAACAACTCTGGGAGACAACCATGAATCCTGAGGACAGGTCTCTGCTTCAAGTTTCTATCCGCGATGCTGTTGAAGCAGATAAAGTCTTCACTATCTTGATGGGGGACGAAGTTGATCCGCGGAGAAGATTTATCGAGGATAAAGCACTCGAGGCTCAAAATCTGGATATCTGAGGATAGGGGGAGGATTAGCTGAATTTTAAGAAGGAGTAGCAATGCCTGACGAGTCTACGGTGGTAAGCCTTGAAGAAGAGATGAAGCGCTCTTATCTGGATTATGCCATGAGCGTGATCATCGGCCGAGCCATTCCTGATATTAAAGATGGACTGAAGCCAGTTCACCGCCGCACTCTCTATGCCATGTATGACAGCGGAACAGCATGGAACAGGCCCTACAAGAAATCAGCCCGCATCGTAGGGGATGTCATAGGAAAATACCATCCCCATGGAGAAGCGGCTGTCTATGATACCCTTGTCCGCATGGCCCAGGACTTCAGCCTCCGTTATCCCCTGGTTGATGGCCAGGGAAATTTTGGCTCCATAGATGGCGATCCACCAGCTGCCATGAGATACACTGAGGTCAGGATGAAGAGGATTTCCGAAGAGCTCCTGGCTGATATTGAGAAGGACACGGTCAACTTTGTTCCCAACTATGATGGAAGCCTGGAGATGCCTGAGGTGCTTCCGGCCAAATTGCCTAACCTTTTGATCAACGGAGGCTCCGGCATTGCTGTGGGTATGGCTACCAATATCCCTCCCCATAATCTGGCAGAAGTGGTGGATGGTGTTATTCATCTTATCCAGCGCCCGAACGCAAGCCAGGATGCGATCATGGAGTTTATTGCTGGGCCAGACTTTCCTACAGGAGGTTTCATTTTTGGAAAGCAGGGGATCCGCGATGCTTATCGCGAGGGGAAAGGAATCATCCAGATAAGGGCAAAGACTGTTATCGAGAGAGGACGAAAGGGCGAGAGAGATAGGGTTGTCGTCACAGAAATTCCCTATCAGGTCAACAAAGCCAGGCTTTTGGAAAGTATCGCTGAGCTGGTCAATGCCAAAAAGATAGAAGGCATTGCTGATATCCGGGACGAATCTGACAGGGAAGGGATGCGAATTGTGATCGAGATAAAGAAGGGAGAGCTGCCAGAAGTTATTCTCAACAATCTCTACAAACACACAGCCCTCCAGACATCTTTTGGCATCATCATGCTGGCCATTGTCGACAAGCAGCCGAAGTTGCTCAGCCTGATTGAGATGATGAAGTATTACATATCTCATCGCCAGGATGTGGTCCGGCGCCGGACGCGCTTTGAATTGAAAAAAGCAGAAATGCGGGCTCACATCCTTGAGGGATTGAACATCGCCCTTGATCATCTGGACAGGATCATCAAGCTCATCCGTTCCTCCCGGACGGTTGATCAGGCCAAGAAAGGGTTAATCACCAATTTTCACTTGACCCAGATTCAGGCTCAGGCCATCCTGGATTTGCAGCTTCAGAAATTGACCAGATTGGAAAGGGAGAAGATTCAGAGCGAGTATCAGGAGCTGAAAAAGACGATCATCAGATTAAAAAAGATTCTCGGCAGTGAAAAGCTCATTCAGGAGATTATCATCGAAGAACTGAAGCAACTGAAAGAGGAATATTTTGATGAGCGGAGGACAGAGATCCGGGAGGAAGAAATCTCGGACATCCGGCCAGAAGATTTAATCAAGGAGGAAGATGTCGCTATCATCTATACATCTTCTGGCTATATCAAAAGAACGTCCTTGAGTGTTTACCATTACCAGAGCCGGGGAGGAAAGGGCAGGAAGGGAATCAGCATGAAGCCTGAGGATGTGGTCGAGAATCTTTTTATCTCCTCCTCCCACAGCTATCTTTTGGTTTTTACCAACAAAGGCCGCCTCTACTGGCTGAAGGCCCTCGATATTCCGGATGTGGGTGCTGCTGGCCGGGGCAAATCGATCAACAATCTCCTCCAGTTCAATCCTGAGGAAAAGGCAAGTTCTATCGTTTCTGTAAAAGATTTCAGCAAAGATCATTATGTGGTGATGTTGAGCTCAGATGGCTTGATTAAGAAAACTCGGTTGGATGCTTTTAAAAATATCCGAAGAGGAGGGATTATGGCTATCAGCCTCAAAGCAGGCTGCGAATTGCTTGGAGCAAAGCTAACGAATGGAAAAAAGGATATCATCATTGGAACAAAATTTGGGAAAACGATTGCCTTCAAAGAGGAGCAGCTAAGACCAATGGGGCGGCAGGCAGCCGGGGTCAGGGCCATTTCGCTTGGAAAAAAAGATCGGATTATTGGCATGATTGTCCTTGGGCCTGAGGATAAATATATCTTCACCGCTAGCGAAAAAGGTTATGGAAAAAAGACAGACGTAAGCCTCTATCGCCGTCAACGCCGTGGCGGGAAAGGCATTATTAATATGAAAGTCAACGCCAAAATAGGCAGTGCCCTTGGAATGGTCGGAATTTCTGAAGAAGAACTTTTGCTTGTCACTTTAGAAGGTAAAGTCATCCGCATAAAGACAAAAAATATCAGGCCCAGCGGCAGAGCAACCCAAGGAGTAAGGCTCATCAATCTCGAAGGAAAAGATAGGGTTTGCTCGATCGCCAAGGTCAGAGAAAGTTAATTGGGGTCAGACTTTTAAAAGTTTTATAATTGGATTCAAAACGCCCAGTTCATCCTAAATTATTTTTTTCCAAACATCGTTTTTTTTGCCAAATCTGAAATAATAAAACTTTTAAAAGTCTGACCCCAAATCTCAAAGACTTGACAGGGAAATCTCTTAAATTTTAAAATGGACGCAACTTGAATTAAGGAGGGAAAAATGATTGAAACAATTGCGCAGCTTTTTCTTAACACGATTAAGTCCTATCCAAAGGATGATTTTATGCTATACAAGAAGAATGGCCGGTATGTTGCTATCTCTACCGCAGAATTCGGCAATCTGGTAAAACACTTTTCCCTGGGGCTGAAAGATTTAGGGGCAGAAGCTGGAGATAAGCTAATCATCCTTTCGGAAAACAGGCCAGAATGGGTCATCGTCGACTTTGCCAATCTCTGCCTGAAAGGAATAACGGTCCCTGTCTACACATCTCTGGTCTCCGACCAGATTCGATATATCATCGATGACTCAGATGCAAAAATAGTTGTTTATTCCAACCAGGAGCAGTGGAAAAAAATTGAGGCTGTTAAACAGCGGCTACCCAAAGTCAAGTATTACATCACCTTTGATCAGGAAGCTCCGCATGGAGTTTTGACCTACAGGCAAATCCTGGAAAGAGGCAAAAAGCTGGCCCAGGCAAAGCCTGAACTTTTTGAAAAATTAGCTTTGGAGGTTAAGGCTGATGATGAGGCCTCTATCATCTATACTTCGGGGACAACGGGGGTTCCTAAAGGAGTGATTCTGAGTCACAGTAATTTTCTGAGCAATATCACGACCTGTTCTACCCTCCTTGAATTTTCTGAGAAAGATACTGTCCTTTCTTTTTTGCCCCTGTCTCATGTCCTGGAAAGGATGGTGACATTCACCTATGTCTTTAAAGGCTGCACAATAGGCTATGCCGAGAGCATAGAAACAGTAGCCGAGAATTTACTCCAGATAAAGCCTCAGATCATGGTCAGCGTGCCTCGCGTCTTTGAGAAGATCTATTCCAAAGTCATGGATAATGTCCTGGCCAGCTCCCCGGTCAAGAGAAAAATTTTCTTCTGGGCCGTGAAAGTGGGAAAGAAATATAGCCAGAGAAAGCTTCTCGGGCAGCCTATTTCCGGCTTTCTTCAGTTTAAGAGAAATCTCGCCCACAAGCTCGTTTTCTCCAAAATCATCGAGCGCACTGGAGGAAGAGTCAGGTTTTTTGTCTCAGGCGGTGCCCCCCTTTCCAAAGATATTGCTGAATTTTTTTATGCCTTGGGACTCGTTGTTCTAGAAGGATATGGCCTGACTGAGACATCTCCGGTCATCTCTGTCAATACTTTTGAAAACCTGAAGTTTGGATCAGTGGGAAAAGTGATTCCTGGAGTGGAAGTGAAAATTGCTCCTGACGGTGAAATATTGACTCGAGGCCCCAATGTGATGAGAGGTTATTATAAAAAAGAAGCAGAAACCAGGGAGGCATTCGATGGAGATTGGCTTCGGACCGGCGATATCGGGTTCATCGATGAGGATGGATTTCTGGTGATTACTGACAGGAAAAAAGATCTCATTATCACCGCAGGAGGAAAGAATGTTGCCCCTCAGCCGATTGAAAATATTTTAAAGACCAACCCCTATATTTCCAATGCCGTTGTCATAGGCGACAGGCAGCGATTCATCTCGGCCCTTATCGTGCCCAATTTTGAAAAACTGGAAGAATATGCCAAATTCAGCAAAATTCCCTATGGGGACCACAAGGATCTTGTGAAAAATGAGAAAATCCTGAATTTCATGATGGCAGAAATTGAGCGAGCCACGCCTGATCTGGCCTCCTATGAGAAAGTCAAGAAGATCGCCCTTCTTGATAGAGAATTCGAGATTGAAAAAGGAGAAATGACCCCAACCCTCAAAGTCAGGAGGAAGATCGTTGAGCAAAAATATAAGGATCTGATTTCTGCCCTCTATAAAGAAGGTGTTAGCGAAGGAAAATTGTGAATGCCTGCTTCTCTTCTCATAATTTTTTTTGAACATCTTTGACATCATGCTTTTCCTGTGCTATAAGTTTTGCTAGCGGGGCGATAGAGGTAATGAAAAAATGCCTGTCCGCATAAGGAGGTGACATGAAAAAGAAATCAAGGCGCCGCGCATATCCGATTATTGATCGTTCCCTTCAGTATAAATTCCTTTTCATGATTCTCGCCTATGGATTAATTACCATTGCTATTCTGGCCATTGCTTTGTTCATTCCCGACATCATTGCCGTGAACAATGAGCATTTGAGCCTAGAAATGCGTGGAGCTGCAGCCCAACGAATTCTCGCCTTACATGCGCGTGTTTGGCCTTCCGTAATAGCCGTGGTCTGTCTTCTTGGCGTCCATTCCTTCCGGGTATTCCTGAGGATTGTCGGGCCTCTCTACCGATTTCGTTGGGCTTTTTCCAAGATAGGCAAGGGAGATTTGAATTTTCGGGTGAGGTTGAGAAAAAAGGACCAGCTTCGTCAAGAAGCAAAGATGTTTAATGAGATGATGGACATAGTCGCAGTCAAATGGGGAAAAATGCAAGTGGCAGGCATGGATTCCCTCAGATCGCTAGATGCTTTAGAAGAATTGGTGCCCAAGATGGGGAGCATAAGAGGCGAGTACAGGCAGATCCTGGAATCCCATCGTGAGAATCTGGAAAATCTCGTGGAACAGGCAAGATATTTCCGGCTAAGGGCTGAGAAGAAAGCGGATCAGGAGGCCGGGGCTCCTTTCCCACGCCTGGAAAAATAGATTTTATTCCTCAATTGGCTCCGGCCATTCTTTTTTGAAAGGATTTCTTGTTCCTTTATGGCTTTTTATCTTGAGCTGAGTATGCTAAAATTAATCGGTTTTTGAAGGCTCCTCTGTCGAAACGCCAGATGCCAGAGTGGTACCGAAAGGCCCTGACACTTGTCGAGTTGCTTCTTGCAGTGGTATTAATAGGGACTCTTCTAAGTATTGGCATACCAATTTATAAAAGTCAGCTGGACAAGGCGAGAAATACAAAAGCGATATCTGATATCCATGTCATCCAGGTGGAGATTATAGAATACATGATAGACAATGAGATGCTTCCCGAGAGCCTTGAGGAACTGGGCAAGGGAAGGGAGAAGCTTCGCGATCCCTGGGGGACTCCCTACCAGTATTTAAAAATAGAAGGGAAAAGGAGGAGAGACGTTCAAGGAAAGTGGCGCAAAGACCGGTTTTTGGTTCCTTTAAACTCCGACTTCGACCTTTACAGTAAGGGCAAGGATAAAAAGAGCAGGCCGCCTCTCACTGCCAGAGTAAGCCGGGATGACATCGTCAGAGCCAACAATGGGGGGTATCTTGGCCTAGCCTCAAAGTATTGATATAGATTTGAAAATATGAAAATCGAAATGATATTCCTCCGCAGCAAAGTCGCAAGACGCATATTTATCCTCTTTACCTTATGCGCTCTCCTTCCTATCGCTATCCTGGCCATCCTCTCTTTTAGCGGCGTCACAAAAGAGCTCCATAATCAGAGTCGAGAACGGCTTCATCAGCTGTCTAAGTCCATGGGCATGAGTATTCTTGAGCGACTGGCATTGCTTGAGACAGAGATGAAAATGGTCACTTCAAGCTTAGCCGCAAGTTCAGTATTGCTGATGCCATCCCCTAAATTCTCTGCAGATCTGGAACAAGC
Source organism: uncultured Eubacteriales bacterium (assembly GCA_964584535.1). Lineage (GTDB taxonomy): Bacteria > Acidobacteriota > Aminicenantia > Aminicenantales > CAZPAX01 > CAZPAX01. The sequence continues at coordinate 7,651 of CAZPAX010000037.1, read as the reverse complement.
TTTCATAGGCTTAGTACTTGTCACTGATAGAGATGAAACGCTACCTATCTTTGGCCGGATTCAGGATCTGCCTGAGCTGACTCCTGATCAGAAACAACATGTTTCTTCCGGAGGTACTCTTATCTTGACAAAATATCATTCTGATCGCTCCTCCAGCATATTCATAGGTTTAGCCCTCGACCTGGAAAATCCTGAGCGGGGACTTTGTCTCGCTAAGATCGAACCCTCTTATCTTTGGTTCATGGGCTATGAAGAGGCTTTGCCGGCCGAGACTGAGCTCTGTATTCTGGATGCCTCGAGCAATATCCTCTATTCAACGCTTGCCAATCAAGCCTCATTTTCCGAGCAGGTTCTACTCAAGATGAGGCAGACTTCCTCAGGTCAATTCGAGTGGATCTCTGGAAGGGAAGAATATCTGGCAAATTACTGGTCTGTTGCCCTTGGGGGCCCGTATCTAGCTCCGGGCTGGACAGTTGTCCTGAGCGAGCCAAAATCTCATGTTCTTGCTCCCATAGCCTTATTCAAGAAGGTCTTCCCCTTAGTTATCCTCGGCTCCCTCTGGGTAGTGCTCCTCTTGAGTGTCAGCCAGATCCGCAAGAGCCTCATCCCGCTGGAAAAGCTCAAAGAGGGAACTCGGAGGATTGCTCGGAGAGATTTTGAGACAAAGGTCAAGGTGAAGAGCCGTGACGAATTTGAGGAATTGGCTGCCTCTTTCAACACCATGGCCAGTCAACTGGGAAGACAGTTCAAGACACTAACGACAATGTCTGAGATTGATCGAGCCATCCTTTCCGCTTTGGAGACCGGGAAAATCGTGGATACAGTCTTGTCCAGAATGCGGGAGCTTTTTCCCTGTCACTCAGTCAGTGTGACCATCCTTGATTCAGATGGCACAGATAAAGCCCGGATTTATATCGCTGATGCCAATTCTGATAAGAAAAGAGTGGAGACGATTCAATTAAGATCCAAGGAGATCGAAGAGCTCTACAATAACCCGGAATCTCTGTTAATGGAGGCAGGGAAGTCTCCTCCGAGCTATCTTGTCTCTTTGGCCCAGCTAGGACTTAAAGGGTTTCTTGTGCTTCCGATTTTCCTCAAAAAAAAATTATCTGCAGTCATTACCTTGGGCTATCTCGACCGTCCTCGGCTTGACCGTGAAGACCTAGAACAAGCTCGCCAATTGGCTGACCAAGTAGGAGTAGCCCTTTCCAATGCCAGATTGATTAAAGAATTGGACGAGCTCAACTGGGGAACACTGCGGGCACTGGCCAGGGCTATTGATGCCAAATCGCCATGGACAGCCGGTCATTCTGAAAGAAGCACAAAACTTGCTCTCCAAATTGGAAAGGCCCTGGGACTTGCCAGCCAAGAATTGGAAATTTTACATCGCGGGGGGCTGCTTCATGACATCGGCAAATTGGGCATACCGCCCTCTATACTTGACAATCCTGGCAGGTTGAAGGCTGAAGAAAAACAGGTCATGGATAACCATGTCCGCTTGGGGGCCCGTATATTGGAGCCTATCGCTGCTTATGCTGAAGTTATTCCCATCGTCCTTCAGCATCACGAAAGTTTTGATGGCACAGGCTATCCTGACGGACTTAAAGGAGAGACAATAAGTCTGAACGCCCGTATCTTTTCTGCTGCTGATCGATTTGAAGCCCTCACCTCTGACCGTCCTTACCGGAAAGCGCTTCAGCGCAAGCAGGCCATTGAGCTGATCAAGAAAGGGAAGGGCAGAGATTTTGACCCCGAGGTTGTGGAAGCTTTTTTGAAAGTCATGGCTGAAGAAGAAAAGAAAAAAGAGAAGAAAAGAGGAGGAAACAGATGAAGAGCACAAAGGGAATCTATATAGCTTTGGTCATTTGTGCTGTTGTTTTTGGGCAGAAATGTGGAAAAAAGTTGGCTGTTCCGGACGAAATCATCGGAAAATGGGAGACTTCAGACCCAAACTACGAAGCTTGCTTTTTTGAATTAAAAAAAGAGGAAATTATCTTTAAAACTGCAGAGGGGGATATCAATGTTTATGCTATTAGCAAGATAAAAAGGGAGAAGGAATCCCTCCCAGAAAAAGTCTCTTATTCCATCTATTATGCCGATAGAGAAGGTTTAGAATATATGTTCCCTCTCTATTACAGTCCTGCAGATAATGGAGAAATTCGATTCAAGAATCAGCAGCAGATCGTCTGGACAAGAGGAAAAGAGGGCGAGATACCCCGAAAAAATCAAGACTTGCGTTTGAGATCAGGAGGGGTTTTTAACCAGTAGAGAATTCGGCCGCAGTTTTCACAGAGGATAAGCTTCTTCCCCTCTTTCAATTCATTCAACACCTGAGGTCTGATCCGCATGTGACACATCGAACAGAAATCATCTGTGACAGGGGAGAGGGCAATACCACCTTTTTTATTAAAAATCTTTAGATAGAGATTGAACTGGTCAGAGGGGATTTGAGCCAGCAGCGCATCCTTTTCCTGAGCTAATTTTTTTGTTTTGGCCTCTAATTCCCGTTTTTTTTGAGAAAGTGTTCCACTCTCTTTCAATAAATTTTCTTTTTCCTGGCTATGTTTTTGGCTGGCCTGCTTGATATCTGCTTCAATATCGTCAGCAGAGAGCATCTCAGAGATAATCTCTTCTTCCAAACTATCCACAGTTTTCTGGGCTCCTCCAATTTCTTTGAGAAGAGAAGTGTATTCTTTATTCGTTTTCACTTCATTCAACTGGCGCTTATATTTTGAGATTTGGGATTTTGTGTCTTTAACCTTAGACTCGAGCTCTCTGCGCTTCTTCTGATTCAAAGCCAAATTTTCTTTGGCTTTGGTGATAGTCTGGGAACTTTTTTCGATTTTTTTGTTTATTTCTTCTATCAAGGAGGGGATATTGGCGAGGAAAAGAGAAGTGCTTTTTATTTCCGAATCGAGCTTTTGCAGTGTGATTAACTTCTCAAATTCGATATCCACATCTTTCCTTCAGGGCTAAGTGGGCCTACCAGGATTCGAACCTGGGACCTGCCGGTTATGAGCCGGTAGCTCTACCGCTGAGCTATAGGCCCTGGCCTTCTTATAACAAATACTCCCAATGAAGTCAATGAGATAGAAAGCTCGAGGGCCAGGCTTCTAGCGGAAAATTTGGGGTCAAATGTCTAATAATGAATCTAATTAATACAAACGCAATGACAATGTAAAAACATTAAGTGCGTTTGTATTAGTGGCTGTTGGTAAAGGATTTTAGTTTACGGCTCCGGCTCGGATGTTTTAATTTTCTCAAGGCCTTGGCCTCGATTTGTCGGATTCTTTCTCGGGTGACTTTGAATTGCTGGCCCACTTCTTCCAAAGTATGCTCATTGCCATCGCCCAATCCAAATCTCATTTTCAGGACTTTGGCTTCCCTTTCTGTCAGGGACTTGAGGGCTTCTTCGATTTGCTCTCTCAGGTTGATGTGGATGACTGTTTCAGGAGGAGAGGGTAGAATCTTGTCTTCGATGAAATCACCCAGGTGGCTGTCTTCTTCTTCACCAATGGGAGTTTCAAGGGAGATCGGTTCCTGGGCGATTTTTATGATTTTTCTAACCTTGTTGACGGGCATATCCATCTTTTTGGCAATCTCTTCGGAGGTCGGCTCTCTCCCTATTTCCTGGACAAGACTCCTGGAAACCCTGATCAGCTTGTTGATGGTTTCAATCATATGGACGGGAATCCTTATCGTTCTCGCTTGGTCTGCGATGGCCCTGGTGATAGCTTGCCTTATCCACCAAGTGGCATAAGTGGAAAACTTGTAACCTCTTCGGTATTCAAATTTATCGACAGCCTTCATCAAGCCCATATTTCCTTCCTGAATCAAATCCAGAAACTGAAGGCCGCGGTTGCTGTACTTCTTGGCAATGGAAACGACAAGCCTCAAATTCGCTGCCACCAACTCTTTTTTCGCCTGGTCACTGATTTTCTTTCCCGTGGTGATGGCCCGGATAATTTTCCTCAGGTTCTGGGCATCAAGGCCAATCTCTTTCTGATAGAATCTCAGCTGGCTGTTGACTTCTTTTATCTTCTGTTTGAGGGTAGCCTCGTTTTTCTTGTCTCTGTTTTGGCGGAGGGACAGGTTCAATTCTTCCTTTGTTTCTTCGAGGTCATTTATGATTTTCAGCTTTTCCCTCAGGCTGTCGATGATCTTTTCTCTTTGGGTAGGACGGAGATTTAGCTCTCTGATGTGGCCGCTCATGGCGACAATAATCCGGCCGCGGGAAAAAACATTCTTTCGCTTGGGAAGAATTTTGTCCAATTTCTTGCTCAAATCTCTGATCTTCTTGACGTTGTCTAGGATCTCCTTTTTTTTCTCCTCGAGTTTGCCCTCTGCAATTTCATCTTCGCTGAAGTCAAACATGTCCTGGATAACAAAAGGATTCTCCTTGATCTTGGTTTCCAGAGAAAGGACTTCGTTCAAGACCAGGCGCGTTTTGGAGAGGGCTTTGATAATAGTCTTTTCCCCCCGTTCAATTTCCCTGGCGATGGCAATCTCTCCCTCCCTTGTCAACAAAGAGATATTACCCATTTCTCTCAAGTAGAGCTTGACAGGATCAGTTGTCCTCTCCAGGGCATGAAGAGAAACAAGGTCACTTTTCCTTCTTCTGGGAATGATCTCCCTCTGTTTGGTGTCGAGGATTTTGATTCCATAGTCATCTATGGAACTGAGGAAATCATCAAAATTCTCTTCAGAATCCACATCTTCCTGGAAGGTTTTATCAATCTCTTCAAAGAGGAGATAACCTTGTTTCCTTCCCTTGGAAATGAGTTGATGGATTTCGTCTTTTTGGTATTTGTTATCCGAAAACAATGTTAATACCTCTAATAATAAACAACATTTATCCTTTATATAATACTATAATTTTAAACAATTTGTTACATCTAGAGAGAAATAATCTTTTTCGTGATCTCCTGTTTTTCAGAGAGAAGCAGCCCTATTTTTTCTTTTTCTCCTTCTTTTTCAAGCCTGACAATTTCCGCCTGCAATTCTTTTAGTCGGTTTTGTAAGGAAATTTTCCGCAATGTGTAGAGGCAATCCAGAGCTTCCTCGACTGTTGCCGGCAGGCCTTTCTCCAAAAGAGTTTTAGAAAGATGGCCCGAGAGGGAAGGACCGATGATCTTGCTCAATTCGTGAAAAAGGATCCTTTTTTCTTTTTTGAATAATTCAGAGAGAGTTCTGAATATTAATTCACTTTTCAGCTGGACAAAATCTCCCTCTTTCATTTCCGAAAAGACATAGGGAGCAATGCGCTTATTATCGATAAGTATCTGGAGGAGCCTTTTTTCCGCTGGGAGAAAGAATTCTTTTTCTTCTGTCTTTTTCTCTGCAATCTTTACGCGCAAATTGCTTCGAACCACTTCTTCATCAAGACCAATGACTTCGCACAATTGCTTTAAATATTCACTACCAATAATAGTGTTAGGATTGATCAAGGTGATTTTCATTATTTCTGTAGCAATCTGGACTTTTTCTGCAAGGGTTTTTATTCCCTTTTCTGGGGACAAAAGTGCAATCAAAAACTTAATTAATGGAATGCTTCTCTTCGTCAAATCCACATATTTTTCTTTTCCAAATTTCTGGACAAAACTATCAGGATCATGATTATCAGGCAAAATCAAGACTTTTGGCTCTGCTGTTTTTTCAAAGAAAAGGGGAATCGCTCGAGAAGTGGCAACTTTTCCAGCTGAATCGCCGTCATAGTTAATAATAACCTTTGGGGCGAATCTCAAGGCCAGGTAGACTTGGTCGGAGGTCAAACTCGTGCCTAAGGAAGCGGCAATATTGGTGATTCCTGCCTGATAGAGGGCTGAAAAATCTGTGTACCCTTCCACAAGAATGAGCTCTCCTTTCTCCCGGACGGATTCTTTGGTGAAGTTCAGGCCATAGAGGAGCTTTCCCTTGGAGTATAGAGGGGTGTCAGGGGAGTTCAGGTATTTGGGTTCAGCATCGAAAAACGTTCTTCCTCCAAAAGCGACAACTTTTCCAGTCAGAGAAAATATGGGAAAAATGATTCTTCCTCTGAAGCGGTCATAGTATTCGCCTTTTCTCTGGCCAGGAAGGATGAGGCCTGCCTTCTCAAGAAGATCAGTGGAGATAGCTTTTTCCTGAAAAAAGGAAAGGAGGGAGTTCCAGGAATTGAGAGCATAGCCAATCTTAAGTTCTTGGATTGTCTTCTCAGAGATATTCCTCTTTCTAAGATAATCCAAGGCGCTTTGTCCTTCTTTTGTGTTGAACAGGTTCTTCTTGAAAAAGGCTAGGGCGCTTTCATTGATTTTGAATAATGTTTCTTCCAATTTCAAAAGCTCAGGAGACAATTTGCTCTGTCGGGGGAGTGGGATGTTATATTTTTCGGCCAGCTGTTTTAAGGCCTCAGGGAAGCTGAGGTTTTCCTTCTCCATGATGAGCGAAAAGACATCTCCTCCAACTCCACAGCCAAAACAATGGAAGAGTTGTTTTTCATCATCAACAGTGAAAGAAGGGTCTTTTTCGGAGTGAAAAGGACAGAGCCCTACGTACTTTTTTCCCCTTTTTTTCAGCGTTGTGTATTGAGAGGCAATTTCGATGATATTGGCAACCTGCCTAATCTGGTCAACTATTTCCATATAGAGTCTTATTCAGGAAAAAAACTATTTACTAAAATATAGGAGCGGGATGACAAATTGTCAAGCATCCCATCGTTAAGGAAGTATCTTTTTTCCCGTGAAATCTTTAATTTTTTAACGGATGGGTGGCGAGGCGCTAGTCCCCGCCCGCAGCGAGAAGTGAAGGGGGTCAGACATTATCATAGGGGTGTCTGGAGAGCCAAGGGCACGCATAGATCTCTTCTTCATGGCAATGTCTGACCCCGAGCGAGGACGGACGGGGACCCACCGTGACAGGACCCGTCCATTAATTTTGATCATCACGGAAAAAAAGATGCTCACCATCCTCAATGTCAGATAAAGAAGCTCAGCCTCTCTTAAAATCTATTCTTGAGCAACTGGGAAGGCAAGAAACGAAAACCCTTCTAAAATAGGTTTTTTAATTATGAACCAACCCCCTTTCTGTTGCTTAGATATCCCTTTTTTTGGTCCCTCGGCGCTATTAAGATTGTTACAATTCTGTCAAAAGTCAATAGGTTTTCAAAAAATTTCCTATAAATTCCTTTTTTTTCCTATCTTTTGCTAATAATTTTTATGAATTTCCTCCAAGAGTCTCTCTTTTTCTTGAATTTTGATTTTCTGGATTTCGCAGACAAAGGAGGGGATTTTCCCCAAATTTCCTCCTGAAAGAGAGGCATTGACCGGACAGACCGAGCAACTCTCAACTTGCTGGCATAGAAAACACTTCATCTGGGGAGTTTGAAAATTATCCTGGCTGAGTTGGCTATAATTGGACAGGATGCGGGGATAGATTTCTTGATGGTTCTGAATAAATTCGGTCAGATCTCCAGCAGGAAGAGCTTTTGCAGCCTCTCTCAGTTCTTCCAGGCATTTCTGGACATTGGCGGTGACTCGAATCGTTTTGCTTTTGGCCATCAAACGTTCTCCTTATAGACTTTCTTTGGCATTTATGATTTTTTTAAATTTTGCTTCTTCTCTATATCTATCAAAATTCCTGTCAAGATCGATATATTTATGGTAGAGAAAGAGCTCTT
>CAZPAX010000036.1:0-17107 GCA_964584535.1 uncultured Eubacteriales bacterium | reverse complement strand
GGTTATTGAATCCCTAGTCTTTTCTTGGTTTCCTCAATGAGTTTGTTAAACTTGGCGATGACGATATTTTGCTCAGCCTCGAGCTTTTCCAGGATTTTTTTCTCAGTTTCGATATTAGCCAAAAGGGTTTTCATTTCTTTTTTATCAGCATCGCTCAGCTCTTCCTCATCTTTGCCTTCAAATTTTTGATTGTAGGATTTAGTCAGCTCTTCAATTTTTTTGCTTCTTTCCTGGATTTGCTTGATATTTTCATTGTACTTTATGTCTTTGCCGGAGGTAAAGTAAAGGCTTTCGGCCAAGCTCATCGCCTGTTGCGACTTGGAGGGCGAAAGAAGGCTTGCCTCAAGCAAATATTGAATCGCTTCCGAGGAGAGGGCAGGATTTGTTTTGGACTTTTCAGCGAGGATGATTCCTATATTATAGGCCATTTCTCCACTTTTCTGCTTGGTATGGGCTTCTTTAAAATAGGTCAGAGCTTCTTCTTTTTTGCTATTGCGGTAGAGGGAGTTGGCATAGAAAGCGCAGCTCTCATAATCCTTTAACACCTGGTAGGCGACTTTGAAGGCTTTTTCTGCTTCAGCATAGAATTTGAAGTCATAGAGGGATCTGCCCACTTTTTTCAAGGAGGCAGCAATTTGGGGATTTTTCAAGATGTTAAAAGAATTGATATAGGGATCAACAGCTCCCCTGAGATCCTTTGCTTTTTCCAAGGCCTGGCCCTGGGCAAAATAGCCTGCTCCGATGAGATTATTCCACTGGGAGGCTGTCTCAGTCGCTGACTCTTTGTCCTTATTGGCTCTGGCTATTTCAACAACCTGCAGGGCGTAGCTTTTGGCTTTTTCCAGATTCGAGCCGAGGGCACTGTATTTTGCTGAAAGGACGATGAGGAGCTGGCATCTGGTGAGATCATCCAGCCCTCCCAGAGCCAGGGCTTTTTCGCCATAGTCTATGGTTTCTTTATCGGTTTTGCCAGGATAAGCAAGAAGACTGAGATTGGCATAGGCAAAGTTTTCATATTGAGTTCCCTTTCCTGAATACTTAGATATATACTCTTTGAGGAGCTGAGCTCTCTGAGCTGGAGTGGAAGCTGTAATCGCTTTGATATAAGCTTCATCAGCTTCGGATTGGGCTTCCAAAAAGCTAAAAATGGAAAAAACGAAAAGGATGAGAGTGACTGCTAACAAGCCTCTCTTTTTCATTGATGACCTCTCATAAAAATTTTTAGAATGATAGCCTGACTTCAGAAAAATGTCAATATCATTGTAGCAAAATACGTGCCAGATTTGAATAAAACGTCCGATTTGGACATTTTGTTTGGCATCTTATAAAATAAATATAAATGGGCCGCAGAAGTCGTGAGTTTCCCCCTCTTTTTTTGGAAAGGGTGAAGGAGCCTCTCGGGGAGTCAGTTTATCTTGGAGATTATTCAAATTTCAGGATAGGAGGCAAGGCTGATTATTTTTTCGAGGCACATTCCTTCTCCAAATTGAAGAAGGCAATTTTTCTAGCTCGCGAGTTTTCTATTCCTTACTATATCATTGGAGGAGGCTATAACATCCTTTTTGATGATGAGGGTTTCCGGGGGCTGATTATCAAGAATGAAGCTAAGGGGTTAGAACTCAAGTCCAAATTTGGAGATAGAATTGAGGTTCTTTCAGGGACTTCTCTAGCGAGCCTGGTTAAGTCTTCTATGGAAGCGAGCCTGGCAGGTCTAGAGTTTCTGGCTGGGATTCCTGGCTCTGTGGGAGGAGCTGTTTTTGGCAATGCAGGAGCTTTCGGGCAGAGTATCGGAAATTTCCTCAAGGAAGCAGTTCTCCTTGACGATTCGGGAAACGAGGTTGAGGTCAAGAACGATTATTTTGAGTTTCGCTACCGCGAGTCCTTGCTCAGGAAAAAGCATGATATCCTCCTCAAGGCAGTTTTTGAGCTTGAAAAAGGGGACAAGGAAAAAATTAAAGCTCAGATTGGAGAGAATTTAGAGAAAAGGAAAAGAAAGCATCCACCTGAGCACACTGCTTGTGCAGGAAGCTATTTCAAGAACCCTATTCAGCCTGATGGGGGGAGAATCCCGGCCGGTTATCTCTTGGAAAAGGTAGGAGCCAAGAATCTGAGAATCGGCGGCGCTGCTGTCTATTCCGGCCATGCCAATTTCATCATCAATGTGGAGAAGGCTTCTGCTAAGGATGTTCTTCGCCTGGCCCAGGAACTCAAGGAGAGGGTGAAAGAGAAGTTTGGCTTGGAGCTTCAGGAAGAGGTTATTTTCCTTCCAGCAGAAGCCGGAGAGCTTTGATTTTTTGAGCTGAAAGCTTTTTTCTCCTGGCCATCTCCAGGGCTCTATCTGCGAGCTTCATATATATTTGGCTATAGAGGGGAAACTTTTGCAAAGCCTCGAGATGGGATTTGACGGACTCTTTATCTCCTCTGACAATAGGCCCACTAAGAGAAGTCTTCCTGCCAAATTTCTTTACATTTTGTAAAGTTCCCTCAAGAAGAGGCAGAAGGCATCTCTCAGCGTCTTCTTCTTTGAGGCCAATGTCCTCGAGGAGAGAGGAGGCAATGTCCAAGAGGACAACAAAGAAATTGGAGGCCAGGCTGCAGGCTGCGTGGTAGAGGGGCTTGTCTTTGGCCTTGATGGGGAGAGGGTGGCCTTTGAGCTGGCGGACAATCTTGCGGGCTAAGCTCAAAGCTTTTTTGTCTCCTTCAAGACCCCAAAAAATTCCGTCAAAATGTTTTGGAGATGAGCTTTTTTGAGAGAACGATTGGATGGGATGAACTGAAGCTGTGAAAGCGCCTCGCTCCTGGAGAGGTTTGAGAATTTCTGCCGGGAGAAGGCCGCTGGAGTGGAAAACAAATTTTTTAGACCAGGAAATATTAGAATGGGCAAGCTTTCTTGCCGCCTTTGCGAGTTTTTCATCGGGAAGACAGAGAAAAATTAGGTTTCCTTCTCCGGCTGCCTTGACATTATCAGTCAGAGCTTTGCCCTCTCGGATAATTTTTTGACTCTCTCGGGCAGAAATAAGGCTTTGACAGGAAAGAGCTCTGATCTTGTAACCTTTCCTGGCAAGGGCACGGCCCAGCGAGGTTCCCAGCCTTCCTGCCCCGATTATGGAAACGTCCATCATTTTTTCTTATTGAAAACGTCGAGCCAGAGATTTATCTCAAGGGGAGAGGGGAAGATTATCTTTTTTTCCAATTCTCTGGCTTTCCTGTTTTCTCTGAGTATTTTTTTCAGTAGGAGATGAAAATCTTTCGAACTTAAAGTCTTTGCTCCACTCGCTTTGGCGTAGTTTTTAATATCCCGGTCAGAGCTAACAACAGTGAATTTTTTTTTGTCCGTCTGTTTTGAGATTAATTCTTTGATGACCGAGTCAGCATTCTGGCCGCAAGAAGGGTAGATGATGGAAAATTTTTTTCTTCTTAGCTTTTCATCGGCCAAACGAGGATCAGGTGTACCGTCAAAGACGAGGAGTATTCTCGTTCTTTTCAGGCGCTGGAAGGTGAGGAGTTTGAGGATCAGGCTATATTTGCTCCGAGAATCTCTCGGATGAGAAAAAGAGATCTGGCCCAAGAGATTGTTGCCATCAATTAAGTAAGCCATGCTCGCAAGAAGAAAGGAGAAGATAAATGTCTCAGGTTAGAATTTATAGGATTGGCCAGGTTTGAGGATGATCACTTCTGAGAGAGAGCCAACTCTTTTCTTGAATTCTTCAGGATTTGCCTGGACAATAGGGAAAGTCCCGTAGTGGACAGGGATCACTTTTTTCGTCTGGATGAATTCAACAGCCTTTGTAGCAGAGGGAATGCCCATCGTGTATCGATCTCCAATAGGGATAAAACTCAGGTCAGGCCGGAAGAACTCGCCGATGAGCTTCATATCATAGGTGAGGCCAGTATCCCCAGCATGGTAAATCCGCTTTCCGTCCATTTCCACCACCACTCCCGCTGCATTTCCTTTTTCCGCTGAATGAAGGGCCTGGACCATATGAATCTTTACTCCTTTGGTCTCCACTGTGCCACCAATATTCATGCCTTCCACAGATATGCCCTCGGCCTGGGCTTCGACGGCAATCTCATGGATAGCGACTAGAGTTGCTTGAGTTTTTTTGGCAATCGAAAAGGCGTCGCCGAGATGATCGCCATGATGATGGGTGACAATCACAATGTCCGCTTCCTTGATTTTTCCAGGCGCAATTGATGCTGCGGGATTCCCTGTGAGGAAAGGATCAATATAGACAATCTTTGATCCCTGAATTTTGACTGCAGAGTGCCCAAGCCAGGTCACTTCTATCATTTTTTCCTCCTTATATGAGTATTTTCGGTTTTGCCCTCTATTCCCTGATTCTTTCGATCCTGGCACCGAGGGAGCGAAGCTTTCCTTCGATATTTTCATAGCCCCGGTCAAGGTGCTCGACATCGTTGATGATTGTCTCTCCGCTGGCGATTAGCCCGGCCAATATGAGAGAGGCTGAAGCCCTTAAGTCCGTGGCAATCGTCTCAGCCCCGGAAAGAAGAGTTTTTCCTCTGACTAAGACTTTATCTCCAGAGACTTCGATGCTTGCGCCGAGGCGGAGCAATTCATTGACATGGGAGAAGCGCCTGTCAAAGATGGTTTCAGTAATGATGGATGTTCCTGAGGCCTGAGTCATAAGAACCATAAATTGAGCCTGCATATCTGTTGGAAAGCCAGGATAAGGAGAAGTCGTGATGTCCTGAGACTTAATCTCTGGGCTTCCAATTACCCGCAGCGTGTGATTTCTTATTCTTTCTATTTTTGCTCCAGAATATCTGAGCTTTTCAATGACAGTATTCAGGTGACTAGGTTCCACATTGGTCAGAATGATGTCACTTTTGGTCAGCGCTCCGGCGATAAGAAATGTGCCTGCTTCAATCCTGTCGGGAATGATTTCATGAATAGCTCCCCCCAGTTCCTCCACTCCTCTGATGCGAATTTTCTCTTCACCAACTCCGTCAATTTTCGCTCCCATCTTGATCAAAAGCTCCGAGAGATTTGATACTTCTGGTTCCATGGCGCAGTTTTTTAAGATCGTCTCTCCCTGTGCCAAAGAAGCGGCCATGAGGAGGTTTTCTGTGCCTCCAACAGTTTTTTTCTCAAATTCTATCTCTGCCCCACCAAGCTTTGTTGCCTCTGCCTTGATATAGCCGTGCTCCAGTGTTATTCGAGCGCCTAATTTTTCAAGGCCATGGATATGGAGGTCAATGGGCCGGGAGCCAATGGCACATCCTCCAGGAAGGGCAACGACTGCTTTTCCATAGCGGGCTAAAAGGGGGCCCAAAACAAGGATGGAGGCCCTCATGGCCCGCACAAGCTCATAGGAAGCCTCATAGGAGCTAATATCTTTGACCTGGATGGAAAGAGTGTTTTTCCGGACATGGTAGCTTGCTCCCAGCTCTTTCATCAAGGTCAAGATAGTAAAAACATCTTTAACCAGAGGAATGTTCTTTAGCCGGATTTTTTCCCGGGTGAGAAGGGAGGCAGCAATGGCGGGAAGCACAGCATTTTTTGCTCCGCTGATTTTAACCTTTCCCTCGAGCTGGAGGTTGTGATTTCCGATAATCTTTATTTTTTCCATCTTCGATGATTTTAGAATAATAGGGCTCAAAATTCAATCGGGAGTATCGGGATCAGAGAGAACGGAGAGCCTGGTCTAAATCAGCAATAACGTCGTCCGGATTTTCCCCTCCAACGCAAAGCCTTATCATCTGGGGAGGAATATCTGCCATCCGGCGAGCTTCTTCTCCCTGTTGAAAGTGAGTCGAGATAGCAGGGATGGTGGCAATGCTTTTAATCCGCCCCAAATCTGTGGCTCTAAAGATAAGCTTCAGATGGTCAAAGACTTTTCGGGCATTCTCGGCAGGGCCATCAACACGGAAACTCATCAGATGGCCATAGCGGTTTACTTCATTACCCTTGCCATCGTCAGAGTCGACTAACTTCATGTATTTTTTTGCCTGTTTATGGAAGCGAAAACTGGGGAGGCTGAGGTAGTCAACCTGGTAAACTCTGGGATGAGTTTGGAGAAATTCAGCAACTTTCTGGCAATTCTGACTGACGAGGTCCATCTTGGAACTCAGGGTGCGAATATCATTCATAGCAAAGAGAGCGTTCATTGGAGAAGCAGCTGGACCAGTATCCCTGTAAGGAAGAAGCCTGACATAATCGGCAAAACTCTCCTTGAAGAGGGGGTTGTCGTTTCGGATTTTGGTGACAATGGGTTTCCGGCTGATCAAAGCTCCTCCGATGGCCAGTCCTCCAGAGGTTATGGACTTTGTCAAGGAATGAATGACGATATCTGCGCCATAGGCAATCGGCCGCATCAGAGCAGGAGTGGCACAGGTAGAATCGATGATAAACGGGATTTCCCAGCTATGGGCTAAATCCGAAAGGATTTCGAGATCAGTGAACGATTGCTGAGGATTGCTCGGAGCTTCCATGTAAAGGAAGCGGGTATTCTCATCAATTTTTGATTTCCATTCTTCCATGTCTTCTGGATTGAGGACCCAGCGGACTTCTATCCCCCTCTCCTGCATTTTCCTCACTGCAAAGTGCTGGAAAGTCCCGCCATAGACCTGGATGGATGAGACAAAATTTATTTTTTCGAATCCTTCCTTTTGTTTGACAAGAAAAGGGTCGACTGAAGACATGATGGCTGAAATCCCAGAGGCTGTAACCAGGCAGGAGGTATCACAGCCTGTCTGGTAACCTTCAAGCAAGGCGAGGATTCCTTCCAGGTAGGCAGTTGTTGGGTTGGCGATTCGGGTGTAGCACCAAGTTGGTATCAAATAGGCGAGGGCTGCCTCAAGCTCGTCTGAGTCCCTATAGGCCTGAGAGGTAGATAAATAGAGGGGTTCGATGACCGAGCCCTGGTTTTGGCTCAACGCCTCCTCTATGGAATAGAGGCCATGAACAGCGATGGTGTCGAATTTGAGTTTCTTCAACCAGGCAAGATGAGCTTCTTTCTGGGCAAGAAGACGCTTGGCTTCCTCTACATATTTCCAGACTCCTGGCCGATGTTGTTGTCCGTCATTCATGATTCCTCCAAAATTTTAAATTTATTATTTTTAAAATTTATTTCGTGAGAAAGCGGTGGATGGCAAGCATATCAGAAAGGATGGAGAAACCTGTCTCAATCTTCCCTGCCCCAGGTCCCTGGATGGTTATTTTCCCCAGAAGGTCAAGGTCAAAAGTCAGAGCATTAAAAACTCCCCTGATTCCTGCCAGCGGATCAGAGAGAGGGAGTTTTTGAGGGGAGACACTGGCTTTAACCTTGGTCCCTTCCCTTTTTGCCTGAGCAATAAGCTTGTAGCGGAAACCCTCTTCAATGGCGGCCAGGATTTCTTTTCTGGTGAGAAAGGTGATGCCTTCTCTTTTAACATCAGAGGGAGTGATATTCGCTTCCAAAAAGACGTTGGAGAGGATGACAATTTTGGCCAGGGCATCATATCCCTCCACATCAGCCTTGGGATCAGCTTCAGCATAGCCCATTTTTTGGGCTAGGAGAAGGGCTTCCTTGTAATCCATGTTGTCCTCTTCCATCTTGGTCAGAATGAGATTTGTGGTTCCGTTGAGAATTCCTCTGATTTCTTTTATCTCGTTTCCGGCCAGGCCGCATTCAAAAAGGCTAAAAACAGGAGTTCCACTCATCACCGTGCCTTCTATTCTGAAACAGAGATTGTTTTTTTGAGCCATTTCTTTCAATTCGCTGTAATAGAGCGCAGCAGGACCTTTGTTGGAGGTGACCACATGTTTTCCTGAGCGCAGCGCTTTTCGAATGTAGCTTGTGGCAGGCTCTGCTGTCTGGATATCGGTGTAAGTGAGCTCAACAATGATCTGGGCATCGCTTTTTTCGATCATCTCATGGGGGTCCATCACTTCAGCCTCGTTGGTTCTAGATTGTAAATATTGATCAATCCTTTTCCCTTCGTCCAAGAGCCTGAGAAGTTTCTCTAAATCTATTCCTTCCTGGATAAGAAGAGAGCCTTTCAGCTTGTCACAGATGGCAACGATTTTCGCCTCAAAATCAAACTTATCTCTCAGGTATTCCCCTTTTTTAAGCAAAATTTCCAGGAGCCCCCGGCAGACCGTTCCACAGCCGATCAGGCCAATTTTATATTCCATTAGCTTCTCCTTAATTTGAATTTCTTAATCATTGAGTAACAGTTCTCCCTGCTTATGGATAATCTGTTTTGTGAAAAGAGGCTATAAATTTTTTTGCGGGAGATGTTTTTTTGCTTTTCTAAAAAGCCCCATACCCATGATCGAGTTTAACTATATCACATTAATTTTCTAAAGTGAATGGGGTTGCGCTTTGAAAGATTTTATCGATCTTCTTCTGAATTTTCATTGTCAGGTAAATAGCTTTGGCCATTTTCAGATAATGGTTAATTTCATCAAGCGAGAGCCTTCGGCTTTTTCTGTCCTTTAAATACTTCTCCATCACCTGATAAGCGCCTATCCTATATTCCCAGATTTCCTTTCCGACATTGTCAAAATATTGATCTTTGTTGAAGTAGACTCTTTTTGTCTTTTCATCATATTTGACCTTCTCCACATTATTTGACCCACCCTTTGGAATGCCAACTTCACTCTTGGAAAGAGCAGGATGTTTGAGCAGATGAAGGTCAACTAGTTCTTCGCCGATAATTTTTAGGTTTTTGAAGAACTTGTAATTCGTGGGAAGAGGAATCCTTGGGAAATCGATTTTGAGAAATTCTTCATAGCGTTTGCGGTAGGGCGGAGAATAAAGAACGGCATAGATGTAATAAAGAATTTCTTCCAGTGCCGGCTCTTTGCTTAAGGACTTTTTTATTTCGTGGAGAAAGGCAGGATTAAAATTTGGGATGCGTTCATCTCTGTATTCTCCCTTGGCAAACAATTGATCTTTGATTTTATCTGGGTAGATGTAAAGAGGGAAAAAATAGGGAGCACCTCTGTTACTTAAAAAAATCCTTCTATCAGTTATTTTATCTATTACCAAGATATGAGAAAAACCACTTTCGATGACAACCTCCCTCATACAGACTAAGGCAATATTTTCTGCTTTAAGATTATTCATAAAAGGTAATCTCGGTCTATCTATTAATGATGGCTCATAACATAAAAACCTTATGTCGAAAGGCCGATAAGCATAAGGATAAATTTTATCTTCAGGGTTTTGATCCTTAATCTTTTTCCTTGCGTCTGCTAAATTCCAAGTTCCAGTATCTTCGAGGTCTAAGCTCTGTTTAACCATCTCATCTGACAAATGCCCTGTAAATATTCTTAATCTTTGAAGCACTTCTTCTTTTTGAAATCCTATTACTAAATGATCTCTATGTGTTGTAATCCCACTTGACCATTCCTTAAAAATATCTGTTACCTTTCAGAATTTTGCATACTCAGCTTGCAAGGAAAAATCTTTGAGCACAAAAAAATAGTAGGGAGGCGAAGGCTTTAGTTTCTGCCACTTGGTTGTTTGGACATCTTTCTCAAGAAGTTGCTGATATTTCTTTTTTCTCAATCCCCACAAATCAGCGTAGTAAATTTTTGCCAATTTCTTATTCATCTTACTTCAATACCTTTTGATTTAACCTCGTCTCCAAGGAACGTCCCTTCCCCTTTAGTTGAAAATTCTTCTTCCGTGTATCCTAAGGCTTCTATTGGCTCCATAATTCTTGCCTTGGCAAGAGCAAGGCCTATTGTTTCCAGTCTTTTTAAAAGGTTCATATTTTTAAAATCCTTTGATATCACGGCCACATCGATATCGCTTCCTTCTTTTTCGACTCCTGAAGCATGGGAACCAAACAGGATCATTCGATCAACTCTAACACCCATAGCTTCGAGAGAGATTTTGAATCTCCTCAGGATTTCAGAGATCTTCTTATCCATTCGAAAGTCTCCTTTGCACCTTTTAAATAATTGTTAGCAGCCTTCTTATCATAGCTTTTCTTGAGTGCACTGAAATCTTCTGGATATCGGGTTGGAATGCTGACATCGCTCAGTTTACTCAAGAAATTAAACATTTCTTCAGGGGGCTCAAGACCGCTTAATTTGACAAGATATCTCAGGTTATGTGTTTTTGGAGGCACTTTGCCTGTTATTTCTTCTACCTTTGCCTTTAATATTTTCTCTAATGCTAATTGACACAGGAATATGGTGTAGACGTACCTCCCTGCATTAAACATATGTTCGGCACTTTCAAGGTCATATGTTGCGGAATCAACCCAGTTCTTGACTTCTTTTTTCATGCTTTCTCGCCATACTTTAAGAACAATGCTATCGCCACTCCTTGCTGGATGTCAAAGACATTCTCATCTTTTGTGTCATCAGGCGCTCGCTCTCCGATTCTTGAAGAACCATGAAGATTTAAAATGTGGATCTCATCAAAAGTCTCAAGCAACTTTTTTCTCATTCCTCGATGGATCAGGCCTGAAAGATAAGAGTTATTGGTTATAAAGCCTATGATTCCTCTACCGGCTTGTTCTATTTTCCAGTGGGCAAATCGAATGAATTTTATGTAGTCATCAGAGAGAGGCTGGATATTCCGCTCATCGCGAACATCTTCTTTGTAATCGCCCATTAGGTTTTCAATAAAATCGGATTTATTTTCAGAACTCACAGAATAGGGAGGATTGCCAAGGACAACAAGAATTGGGACCTCTTCTTTTATTCGCTTTGCTTCCTGCCCTTCTCTGGCTAAATCAACTAGGAAGCTCCTTTGCATCGGCGCTTTCATTTCTAAAGCATTTGTCAAATAAAATTGAAATCTCTCATCTTCTTTAAATTGAAAGCCCATTTCTTCCAAGGTCATAGAAGCCTTAAAGTGTCCCACTGTATAGGGAGCAATAAGAATTTCGAAAGCGTAGAAATGAGGAAGAACATGTTCCTCGATGTAAGATGAAATTAATCCCCCTTTCTTCTTTTCTTTAAGCTCCTTCTGGACTTGCTTTATAGCCTGGACAACAAAGGTGAGAGTGCCTGCGGCTGGATCGAGAAGAGTCACATCAGAAGTGGCAAGCCCTTCAGGCTTGCCAAATTTTTCTTTTAAGAGCTTGTGGACAGATTTGACAACATAAGAAACCACGGGCAGAGGCGTATAGTAAACACCCAACCTTTTTCTTTCTTTTGGATTATAAGCAGCCAGAAAGGTCTCATAAAATTGAATCACGGGGTCTTCTTCCCAACGAGTTGTTTTGAACTCTTGAAGAATGGACTGGATATCTGCCTTTTCCAGGACTTGACTTAATTCATCCACTATCCAAGACACAGATTCAGGGAGGTTTGGTCCTGTGAAGGAGTAGAAAATTTCTCTGAGCAAAGACAAACTCTTAGGAATAAACTTCCAGGCAAGCTCTTTTCTGAATTCGTTTTCTACCTTCATCCTCGAAGCAAAGAGCCCGTAGGTAATAGTCTGGGCATAAAGGTCAGCAAACCTTTCATTTGTCAAACTCTCAATGAGTTCCTCCTGAAAAGCCTTATAGAATCTTGTCACT
This sequence comes from uncultured Eubacteriales bacterium, assembly GCA_964584535.1. Classification (GTDB taxonomy): domain Bacteria; phylum Acidobacteriota; class Aminicenantia; order Aminicenantales; family CAZPAX01; genus CAZPAX01. Next base: position 5,617 of record CAZPAX010000036.1, on the reverse strand, counting down.
TCGTCATTTTCTTTTTTTAGCTCTTCTTGTAAGATGTGCTCAAGAAATCGAGTTCGCTTGGCCAGCTCAACAGAGAGATGAGAGGATTTTTGAACCTTTGGAGTGGAGAAGGAGAAGAATTTTTGCAGCAGCTCATAGAATGATTCGAGCTTTTCAGGTTGGGGGGAAATTTCAAAGTCTGCAAAGTAAATTTTCGGCCCACTTCTACGTTATCTACGAGATTTCCCTCTTTGTAGAGCCTAAATTCCAAGAAGTTAGTAAGGATGAGATTTGGAAGTGACTCTCGATATCTTTTTATTTGGTCAGAATCCTCCAATTCCTCCAGATTGGCATCGGGCAATTTTGCTTCAATATATCCAACAATTTCACCATTTTTTCCAATACGAAAATCAGGAATACCGGCTTCTGCTTTTTTGGGAAGGACAAGAACTCTCGTGGATTCCTGAGAGGAGAAAACTATTGAGCATTCCTCGATAAGTTCTTTAAGTGAGGAGTAAAAGCTTTCCTCTCTGAAATCACCATCCATATAAATTTTATGGACTTCCTTGAAGTAGCGAGAGAGGTTTCTCTCTAATTTATCCCTGTTTTTTAATTCAACTCTCAATCCTTTCTGTCCCCCTTGCTATTATATCAACATAGTTTCTAAAAATGTATTTTTTATATCTTTGTTTCCCTGTGATTTCTTCCAGAATGCCAATATTTTCGAACCTCTTGACTAGTTCATTTGTTGCTTCTTTGGAGATCTTCAGTCTTGGAGATAACTCTTTAACACTCGTCAATGGTGTCTCAAAAAGCAAGTCAATAAGTTTAACAGCATAAACACTTGAGATTGAATTTTCATAAATTTTTGTTATTAAATCATCTTTTAACTGAATTACCTCTCGCGCAGTTTTTGCTGATTCTTCTGAAGTTTCACTCACTCCTTTCAGAAAGAATTTTATCCAGTCTTCGTATGCTCCCTCTGTGCGAAGGTTCATCAGAAAATCATAATATTTGTCTCTGTTTCTTTTTAAGTAGAAACTCAAATAGAGAAGCGGCTGAGATAAGATGCCTTTCCAGAATAAATAGAATGTGATAAGAAGCCTTCCAACCCTTCCGTTTCCATCCAAAAAGGGGTGAATTGTTTCAAACTGGGCATGAATCAGAGAAATTTTCACTAGCGGCGGAATTTTATCCTTTCCATGCAAGAATTTTTCAAGTTCTGCCATAGCAGGAAGCACCATATCAGGCGGGGGCGGAACAAAAACTGCCTCATTAAACGAAGCGCCTCGAGGGCCAATCCAGTTTTGAGATTTTCTGAATTCTCCCGCATCTCTTTGAGCTCCTCTTGTTCCTTTCAACAAGATTTTATGAATCTCTCTGATGAGTCTTAAGGACATGGGCAGCTCTTTTAATCTTTGAATCCCATAATTCATCGCTTTTACGTAATTTATTACCTCTTTGACTTCATTGATATCTTCTTTTGGAGTTAGAGCTGCTTCGAATTCCAGAATCCCCTCTAGGGAAGCCTGTGTTCCTTCAATCTGAGAGCTCATTAGCGCTTCCTTTTTCACATACATAGCAATAAAAAGGTCAGGATTTGGCAAAACAGTTGTAATCCCATCCAGTCTTGCCAGAGCTCTATCTGCCTGTGACAATAGGGATTGCAGGTCTTCATCATAGTCGATAGGCGGTTTTGGAGGTAATGGCTTAGGAATAAACGCCTTATATCCAGCAGCTTGAACGATAAATATTCCTGCTCTATTGCTCATGGGACAACTTTGCTTGATTTATACTCCATTTTTTATGTATAAGTCAAGATAAGTTGACTTAGAATATGAAATTCTATTTTAAGACAACCTGTCTTTACTTAGTTGATTATCTTTGGATTCTCAGTCCTTTGATGACTATGTTTTCAAATGCTTTTCAATTAAAAGTAACTCATTGTTAGAAAGTTCTTTAACATGGATTTACTCGACTGTACAAAATAAGTAATATGTGTGGCACGGAGGTACAATGAGAAAAAGATTATTTTTTGCATCTGTGGTCTTTCTGCTTTTGGGAATTTTTGCTCGAGCTGTCGCTCCTAAAGGCTTAAAGATCTTTATCTCTGTGGATATGGAAGGGATATCTGGGGTCATTCATTGGGATGATGTCAGCCGCGAAGGAGATGATTACCCGCTTTTCCGGAAATTGATGACTCAGGAGACAAATGCTGCCATTGAAGGAGCCCTAGCCGCAGGGGCGACAGAGATTCTTGTCCGTGATTCTCATGACACTGGCCGGAATATTCTTCCAGATCTCTTGCGGCCAGAAGCAGAGCTTCTTCGGGATTGGTCAGGAGGTCCTTTAAGCATGATGGAAGGAATCGACAAAAGCTTTGATGCTGTGATCTTTATCGGATATCATGCCCGGGGAGGCACTCCTAACGCTGTTCTCAAGCACACGATGAATACCAGACTCTATGATATTATCCTCAACGGGAAGAAAATGCCTGAGGCTGGTCTGAATGCTGCTATTGCCGGGTATTTTGGGGTGCCGGTTATCCTGGTTTCAGGCGATTTGGCCATCATCCAGCAAGCCAAAGAACTCCTCGGTGATGTTGAAGGCGTCGTTGTCAAGGAGGGGATAGGAAAAGCAGCGAAAATGATCCATCCCCAGAAGGCTCAGGAAATGATCAAAAAGAAGACAGAAGAAGCCTTGAAGAGAATAAAGGATTTCAAGCCTTATGAGCCCAATCCTCCTTTTACCTTAGAAGTCCACTTTGTTGACGAAAGCCCTGCCTGGGGTGCTTCCTGGATTCCTGGAGCTGTGAAATTAGGTGATCGGGCAGTCTCTTTTACTTCCAATGATTTTATGGAAGTTCTCAAGTTTTTCCGCTTAATCAGGTCTTAAATTGAAAAGAATGAGGGACATCTACGCTAGTGATGTCCCTCTTTTACTTCCAGGTTGAAGCGTGCCGATTATTGTTGCTTTGGCTTGATCTGAGCTTCGATCCAGTCTGTCGTCACACTCTTGGGTCTTTCAATGGGAAGTCCGAGAGCTCTGCTCCAGATCAATTGAGCGAGTGTTCCCATAGCACGGGAAGTACCGAAGAAGACAGTGTAAAAATCGTATTCAGTAATCCCGTAGTGGTAGAGCAAGCATCCAGAGTGAGCATCGACGTTGGGCCATGGATTTTTTGTTTTTCCATGCTGGGTGAGGATATCAGGAGCTACTTCAAAAATGCCGCTGACAACTTTAAAGATCGGGTCATCAGGGAGATGTTTGAAGGCGAACTCTCGCTGGGCAATATATCTTGGGTCTGTTTTGCGGAGAACAGCATGTCCATAGCCAGGGATGACTTTTCCTGCATTTAGGGTGTCCCACAGATATTTGACGAGTTGTTCTTTAGTGGGAATCCCTCCCAGATCCTTCATCACATCCATGATCCAGCGGAGCACTTCCTGATTGGCCAATCCATGGAGAGGCCCAGCCAGGCCATTCATGGCAGCCGAGAGGCATAAGTAGGCATCAGAAAGAGCTGATCCAACAAGATGAGTTGTGTGGGCAGAGACATTGCCACCTTCGTGGTCGCTATGAATGACAAGATAAAGGCGCATCAGCTCCTTGAAAGCTTCGTCTTCAACTCCAAGCATGTGAGCCAGGTTTCCACCCCAGTCGAGCTTTGGATCAGCAGGGATATGCTTGTCCTTTTTATAAGACCTGCGATAAATATAGGCAGCAATCAGGGGGAGCTTGGCCAGAAGGTTCATGACATCTTCATACATCGGATCCCAGTATTCCATTTTGCTCATTCCTACTCTGTACTTCTCGGCGAAAATGGAATCTTTCTGGAGGGTAAGAATGCCAAGAGCAAATTGAGTCATCGGATGAGTATCTTTGGGGACAGCTTTTAAGGTATCAAGCAGGTATTTGGGGAGCTCACTCCGTTTCTGCCATTCAGTGGTGATTTCCTTGACATCGGCATTAGTGGGCAAGTCGCCAGTGAGAAGGAGATAGAAAATTCCTTCAGGAAGAGGCTCTTCTCTGCCAGGAGCTTTAGGCAATTTTTCGCGGAGTTCGGGAATGCTGAAGCCCCGGAAACGAATTCCTTCAATAGGGTCAAGGGCTGATGTCTCCCAGACCATGCATTTGACACCCCGCATTCCGCCATAAGCTTGGGCAATTGTCACATCAGAAACCTTCTCTTCTCCATGTTCTTTGAGGATTTTCTGAACCTTCTCTCTCATGGGGCCGAGTTTGGCAGCAAATTTTTCCTTTAATGTAGCCATTGAATAAACCTCCTTTTAACTATCAAAATATGATTTTTTCCTCTAACTTTAGAGGGAAGAATATAACATTCTCTCCACAAGCTGTCAATCAGGAAAATTGACTTTTAAAAAAATTCTTTTCTTGATTTTTTAACTGCTTGCGATTATTTTAATTAGAAACGCTAGAAATAGTTTTTTGATATGGATAAAATCTTTTAAGAGAAAAGGAGAAAAAAATGTTTGGCTTATTCATTTTCCTTATTATTATTGGTCTCCTCATAATCACTGTTGTAGCGATATACAACACCCTGATCACGCTCAGAAATCGAACTGATAATGCCTGGGCCCAAGTCGATGTCCAGCTAAGGCGAAGATACGACCTTATTCCCAATGTGGTGGAGACAGTCAAGGGCTATGCCAAGCACGAAAGAGAAGTTTTTCAGAGAGTCACTGAAGCCCGCTCCAACGCCATTAATGCCTCGACTGTCAAAGAGCAAGGGCAGGCTGAAAATATACTCAGTGGAGCTCTGAAATCGCTTTTTGCCGTTGTCGAGAACTACCCGGAGCTCAAAGCCAATCAGAACTTCTTGATGCTTCAGGAAGAGCTGGCTGGAACAGAAGGAAAAATTGCTTATGCTAGGCAGTTTTATAATGATAATGTGATGAAATTTAACATGAGACAGCAGGTTTTTCCTTCCAATATTATCGCCAACATTTTCAATTTTAAAGAGAAGGAATATTTTGAGATTGAGGAAGCTGAAGCAAAGGAGCCGGTTAAAGTTAGTTTCTGAAGATGTACGAGCAGATTTCCAGCAACAAAAGGAAATCCGTTTTCCTCATCCTTTTTTTTCTCTGCTTTATTTTTCTTCTGACCTGGATTTTTGAAAAGATCGCTGGCCTTGGTTCAGGGGCCCTGATCCTGGCTTTCATCATCGCTCTGGCTATGACTATTGGTAGCTACTATGCAAGTGATAAGATTGTCCTTACTATGAGCAGGGCCAGGCCTGTCGAGAAAAAAGATTATCCTTATCTCTACAATGTTATTGAGGGATTGGCTATTGCCGCCGGAATACCTGCGCCACGCTGCTATATCATTGATGATACAGCCCCCAATGCTTTTGCTTCAGGCCGCAATCCCCGCCATTCTGTGCTTGTTGTCACCACAGGCCTGCTCGGGAAGTTAGACCGAATGGAGCTTGAAGGTGTGATCGCTCATGAGATGTCCCACATCAAAAACTATGATATTCTTGTCCAGACACTGACTGTCGTCATGGTGGGAGTTGTGGCCCTTCTCAGTGACTGGCTTCTGAGGAGCTTTTTCTGGGGAGGGGGAAGGAGAAAAGGAGGAGGAAAAGGATGTGGGGGTACTGCTGCGATTTTTGTCT
>CAZPAX010000035.1:0-17382 GCA_964584535.1 uncultured Eubacteriales bacterium | reverse complement strand
ATTCTTGAGACAGGAATCATTGGCGTTTTCGTCTCCCTCAACCTCTTCCTCTTTTATGTCTTCTGGGAGGCTATGCTCATCCCCATGTATTTCCTCATCGGAGTCTGGGGAGGCGGCCGCCGCATTTACGCCACCCTGAAATTCGTCCTCTTCACCATGTTTGGCAGCCTTTTAATGCTGGTGGCAATTTTCGTCCTCTATTCCATTTATTACAAAGCCACTGGCGTTTATTCATTTAACCTCTTCGACCATTACCAGCTCATCCTCAATCCCAAGGCTCAGACCTGGCTCTTTCTGGCCTTTGCCCTGGCCTTTGCCATCAAAGTGCCGCTCTTCCCCTTCCATACCTGGCTTCCTGATGCCCATGTCGAAGCCCCAACTGCAGGCTCAGTTATCCTGGCAGCAGTGCTTTTGAAAATGGGGACTTATGGCTTTCTCCGCTTTGGCCTTCCTCTTTTTCCCGAGGCTCTAATGAAATTCTTACCGCTTCTGGCTATCCTCAGTTTAATCAGCATCATCTATGGCGGAGCTATGGCCCTCATCCAGAAAGATGTCAAGGCACTTGTGGCTTATTCTAGTGTCAGTCACATGGGCTTGATCATGCTGGCAGTCTTTTCCCTAAATATTGAAGCCACAGAAGGAGCCATTTATCAGATGCTCAACCACGGGCTGAGCACAGGTGCTCTCTTCTTGATTGTCGGAATCCTCTATGAGAGAGCCCACACCCGAATGATCAGAGACTTTGGCGGGGTCAGCCGTCAAATGCCTGTTTTCGCTGCCTTTTTCCTCCTCTGCATGCTCTCCTCAGTAGGACTCCCCGGCCTCAATGGATTTGTTGGAGAAATCCTCTGCATTTTCGGTATTTTCAAAGCCAATAAGGTCCTGGCCATTCTCAGCGTCTCGACAGTCATTCTGGCTGTAGCCTATCTGCTCTGGATGTTCCAGAGAGTGATGCAAGGTCCGATTACTAACGATAAGATCTTAAATTTCAAGGACATCAATAAAAGAGAAATTGGGTACCTCCTGCCTATTGTTATCATGATGTTCTGGATGGGAATCTATCCTCAGACTTTCCTGAGAAAAATGGATGCCTCTGTCGTCTTTCTCCTCAATAGAGTCACCAACAGAGAGAGAGTCTTTGTTCAGGATCAAAAATATACATCCGCTTCTAAAGAAAAGATTTCTTTGTTAAAAGGAAAAATAAGTAATTCTGATAAAAAAGAACAGATAAAGGAAAAGGAAGAGAAAGCCCGATGAATACCATTTTTGCCCTGGTTCCTCTTCTGGTCGTTGTCTTTGCTTCTTTGCTCGTTTTGATTCTCGATGTCTTTTTAAAAAGAGAGAACAAGAATTATCTTGGCTACCTTTCCCTCTTTTTCCTTCTCCTTTGCGGATTTGTCTGTTTTAGTTTCTGGAACAAGAGCTATTCCTTCTTTAGTCAGGGGCTCTTTCTCGACAACCTCTCCCTTTTCTTTTCCTTTATCTTTGTTCTGGCCGTTATCTTTGTTATTCTTATCAGCCTGAAGTATATCTTTCTTCAGGATGTGAATTACGGGGAGTTCTATTCTCTTCTTCTTCTTGCCCTTTCTGGAATGATGATCATGGCCACCTCCTCGAATTTTCTGATCATCTTTTTGGGTTTAGAAGTCCTCTCCATCTCAAGCTATGCGCTAGCTGGAATTAAGAGAAAAGACCAAAAATCCTCAGAGGCAGCCATCAAGTATCTTCTTCTGGGAAGTTTCGCCAGTGCTTTTCTTGTTTTTGGCTTAGCTCTTCTCTTCGGCGCTGCCCAGTCTTTGACCATTCCCTCAGTCATCGGCCATTTCAAATCCAATCTGGGAACAAGCCTTATGGCTCCTGTCGGGTTGGGGCTAGTCATCATTGGCTTTGGATTCAAAATAGCGCTCGTTCCTTTTCATATGTGGACTCCGGATGTTTATGAGGGAGCTCCTACTCCTGTGACTGCTTTCTTTTCCGTCGGACCCAAAGTGGCCGGCTTTGCTGTTCTTCTGAGGGTTTTCTTTTCTTTCTGGGGTGAAGGCTTTAAATCTCAGTCGATTTTCTGGCTTCTCTGGATTATCGCTGTTTTAACCATGATTGTGGGAAATCTTGTCGCCTTAAGGCAGACAAATCTTAAAAGAATCCTTGCCTACTCTAGCATTGCCCATGCCGGCTATTTGTTGGTGGCCATTCTGGCTCGAGACAACGCCAGCCTGGTTTTCTATTTGACAGTCTATATTTTTATGAATTTGGGAGCTTTTGCAGCTGTAATAGCCCTTGGCAAAAAAGATAGGGAATATGTTGAGCTCGATGATTATGCAGGCATTGGCTTCAAGTATCCCTGGATTGGCGCAACATTCTCTGTTTTCCTTATTTCCCTGGCAGGATTCCCGCCGACAGGAGGATTTCTAGCAAAGTTCTATGTCTTCGCTGCTGCTGTGAGAGAGGGCCTTGTGCCTTTGGTCATCATCGGAGTTCTGGCCAGTCTTATCTCTGTTTTCTACTACCTGAGGATTATTGTCTACATGTACATGCGGGAGCCATCGACTGAAGTCGAGATAAATGTGGAAAATCCTGCCCTGTTCTTGACTCTCTTTCTTTGTCTCTATGGGGTTCTCCAATTGGGAATTTTCCCTGGAAACATACTTGTCATCATCAGACAAGCTGTCAATTCCCTGGCCCTCTTTTGAGCTTTTCTGTTCGTCTAACCTAATCTTGATAAAAAATTTTGCTGCAGACTGAGAAAGGAGAATGTCTATAAGGAAGTGACACAAAAAGAGGAATGGCTGGAGCAGGACATAAGCCGAATTCTGTTCCCGCTGAAGCTTGCGGGAGCGGTTATTTGTCTGTCCTCTTGATTGCCCAAGAGGTAAAGCGACCTACCTGCCCCGTAGGACGGGCCATCCCAAATTGGGGCCATTTGGTCTTGCTCCAGATGGGGTTTACCACGCTCCTGATGTCACCATCAGAACGGTGAGCTCTTACCTCACCTTTTCACCCTTACCTGGGAAGAGAAACTTCCCTTCCCTGGCGGTATTTTTTCTGTGGCACTTTCCTCCGATTGCTCGGAGTCGCTGTTAGCGACCATCTTGCCCTGTGGAGTTCGGACTTTCCTCCCCTCCTTTCTCGCGAGAAGAAGGGGCAACCGCCTCGCCTACTCCAGCCATTATTTTTATTCCGTACTGAGACAATTTTTTATATAAATTGCTTCGCGGCGTATCAATTTCTCTCGCTGTCTGAGAGATATTCCAATTATTCTCCTCCAGTTTGGAGAGAATGAAATCCTTCTCTGCCAGCTCTCTGAATTCTTTTAAAGTCTTTGTCTTCTGGGGATCAGGGAGGTAGATATGAGCTTCTCCTCGAATCTGCTCTGGCAAATCTTTTTTTTCTATTATATCTCCCTCGGTCATAATAATCAATCGCTCAACGACATTCTTCAGCTCCCTGACATTTCCTTTCCAGGGGTATTTCATCATCGCTTGGATAGCTTCTTCAGAAAACTTCTTCACCTTAAAGTTATTTTCTTCAGCAAAGTTTCGGCAGAAATACTCCATGAGCAGAGGAACATCCTCATTTTTCTCCCTCAGAGCCGGTGAATAGAGAGGAACCACGTTTAGGCGGAAATAGAGGTCATCCCGAAATCTTCCCTCCTGGATTTCTTTCCGCAAATCCTTGTTTGTGGCGACAATCACCCTGACATCCACCTTGCTGATTTTGCTTGAACCCACTTTCTGGACTTCTCCCTCCTCGAGAACTCTCAGGACTTTGGATTGGGTTTTCAGGCTCATATCTCCAATCTCATCCAGAAAAATTGTCCCTCCATCTGCCTGCTCAAATTTTCCCGTCTTTCTCTCTGTGGCTCCAGTAAAAGCTCCTTTCTCATGGCCAAAGAGTTCGCTTTCAATGAGCTCTTCCGGAATTGCCGCGCAATTGACCTGGACAAACCTTTCTTTTGCCCTCAGACTATGATTGTGAATGGCCCTCGCAATGAGCTCTTTCCCTGTTCCGCTTTCTCCGTAGATGAGAATGGTGGCATTAGTCGGGGCTGTCTTTAAAATCTCTTTCCAGAGCTTTTTCATCAAGGGATGATTGCCGATGAGCTCATACTTTTTCTCTGCTTTCTTTTTCAGATCAAGCCATTCTCTGCGGAGCTTATTCTGATTGAGAGCATTGCGAATGCTGAGGAGAACCCTTTCTCGGTGAAGAGGTTTCTCCAGAAAATCAAAAGCTCCTAATTTTGTAGCCTCCACTGCTGTTTTTATTGTCCCATGGCCGGAGATCATAATCACTTCTGGAGAATAAGGTTTTTTCTTTATCTCAGACAGAACTTCCAGGCCATCCTTTCCCGGAAGTTTCACATCCAGCAAAACTATATCCAATCCCACTGTCTCTTCAAGAAGAGAAAGCACCTCCTCGCCTTCTGCTGCCTCAAGAAATTGAAAACCTTCATATTCTAAAATCATTTTCAGGGACTTGCGGATGTTTTCTTCATCATCCACAACCAGGATTTTCTCTTTACGCTGATCCTTCATTTTTTATCTTCCTTTGACCTGAAAGAATTCTATCACAGTCCTCCTCTTTTAGAAAGTTTTTCCCCAAAATCTGATCTTGCTTCAAAATTATGCTTGGTGTAGGATAAAAAATCAGGAGGGAAGATTTTCACTTTCTCATTCCTGCGGCCAGGCTGTAAAATAAATTTACTTAAAGAAAAATAATTTTAAGGCCGAAAAAGCTTCAAGCGAGAGATTTTTTCCTGCCAGGAGGAGATTAGGTCCCATGAGAGGATTCTGGCACAAAATTTGCTGTTCTAAAATCAGAATGAGAAAAGCTTTTGTCATTGCTTTGTTCTTCTTTGTCCTTCTTTATATTCCCTGTTTTACCCAGGACAAAGCAAAGAACAAATATTTTGAACTTCCCAATGGATTTAAAGTTTTTTTTGTCGAAAAGGAAACAATCCCCCTACTTAATATTGTCATCGGAGTTAATCTTGGCTCTAAAGATGAAACAGAGGAAACTAGCGGTCTGCTCCATCTCCTCGAGCACTACATCCTCTTTAGGGGAACTGAGCTTCGCAGCGGCATTGAAATTAGTCGCGATATAAGGCGTCATGGAGCTTATTTCAATGCACATACAGGGGAAGATCTGATGACTTTTGAGATCTCCCTCCCTTCAGAGGAGGTAGAATTTGCGCTCAAGAACCAGAAGGAGATCCTTTTCAATCTCAAATTGACTCAGGAAGAACTCAACGATGAAAAAGAAGTTGTTCTGGAAGAGCTGAGTCAAGTTCAGGATGATCCCCTAAAATATGCAATGGCTCTTGTCTATCAAAACCTTTTCAAAAACCATCCTTACCAAAAGCCAATCTACGGAAAAAAAGAAACAATCGAAGCCCTGACCGTCGAACAGGTCAATGAATTCTATAAAAAATACTTTGCACCACAAAACTGTTCCATGGCCGTTGTTGGTGATTTTTCCCTCCAAGATATGGAAGGAAAAGTCAGGGCTATCTTCGGAGACCTTAAGCGCGGAGAATTCAAGCCATCGAGAATCGAAATAGCGTCTCCACTTGAAAAAAATGTTGAGCTTGAGCATGAAATGGATGTCAAGTTGGCCTATCTGGTCATGGGAATGATCGGACCTGATTACAATAATCCTGATTTGTTCGCCATCGATGTTCTGGCAGAGATTCTCGGGCAAGGTATCAATCCTATGTTGAACTCCGTCCTCCGAGGTAGAAGGAATCTTGTCCAGACTATTTCCATGAACTACAATTCCCACAAGTACGGTGGAGCTATCCTCCTTCGTTTTACCTTGGATCCAAAGAATCTCACTTCAGCCAAGAATGTGGCCATCGACTTTCTCAAGGAGGCAAGAAACCAGAATTATTCCAAGGATGATTTTTATGGCGAGGAGCAAATTTATGCTTTTGACTACCTGCTTAGTGCTAAAAATCAAATCAAATTTAGCATCCATCAATCCCAGGAAAAAGGTCTCGCCGTGGCTGCTTCCCTTGTCCGCTATATGCTTCTGGATGAAAATGTCCTCAAAGGAAGTGCGATGGAGAATATCGAGCGAATAAAATCTTCAGATTTGAGAAAAGCAGCAGCTCAGTATTTAAGTAAAGGAAAATATGTGATTGTCTCGATTGTGCCCAAAAAGAAAGAATAGCGAGTTTCGGATGAGTGCCAGAAAGATTATTCTGAATTGGAAAATCCTAATTTCTTTGAGTCTCCTTGTATCCTCCTTCACTTTCCCTCAGCAGACAGCTCGTCCCTGGAAAAATGTTCCTCATAAAATTGTTCTGGATAATGGACTTGTCCTTATCCGTCAGAAGGATGAATCTTCTGCCCTTACAGTGCTCAGAATCCTGATTAAGGGAGGAAAAGGAGCTGAGCCTCTGGGCAAAGAAGGCCTGGCCTATCTGACGACCCGCTTGGCGCTCGAAATACCTGACTCGGGGAAAGTTCAAGACTTGATGAGTCAATCTTCTTATCTTTCCATGACCTCGAGGGGAGACTATTCCCTTATCAATATTGACTGTCTCTCTGAGAACCTGGAGGATACTCTAAAAATTGTCTCTAAGATTATGATCGATCCCCTTTTTTCAGGGATAAGGATAGACTCGATCAAAAGAACAATGCTCCATCAGCAGAAAGTTGAAGAAGATGATGCTCTCAATGTTGGGCGGAATGCCCATTTAAAATCCTTTTTTGGAAAAACCGCTTATGGAGGGTCTATTTTTGGTGACGAAGTGACTCTTAAGGCTATAAAAAATAAAGATATTTCCAGTTTTTATGAGAATTACTTCAACGCCAGCAACATGATCATTGCCATAATTTCAGACCTGGATGAGGAAAAACTCCTGGAGATGATGAGAAAATATTTTGGAAAATTCCCTGTCGGAAAGACTCAAGAATTGGGAGCACCTTCTGCCTTGATTCCTGAAGAGAGAACACTCTTCGTTGAAAAGGACACGAGACAATCTCTTGTCTCCATAGGCTTTCCTCTCCCTGGAATATCCGCCAAAAATTTTATTCTCGGTCTTCTGGTTGAAAATCTTCTGGGTAAAGGAGTTGCCTCTAGGCTCTGGCCTTTAAGAATAAAAGAAAAATTCGCTTACAATGTGAATTCGCAGGCCACACAGATGATAGGGGGAGGAATTCTCGAGGCTTACCTCGAAACAGATACAAAGAAAAAGGAAGGAGCCTTGGAGGCCCTGAAAAAAGTCCTCTCTGATCTTTCTGAGAGGGGTATAACAGAGGAAGAGCTCCAGGTCACAAAAGCCTATGCTAAAGCAAATTTCCTGAGGTCAAACGAAACAAAGGAGATCCGGACCACCAATCTCGCTTCTTTTGAGGCTCTTGGTCTGGGCTATGATTTTCTGTCCAGACTCTTTGCAGAGGTGGATGCAGTCAGTCTTGAAGAAATTAATGCTTATATTAAGGATGTCATCAATCTAGAAAAAGCTTTTGAAGTTGTTGTCGGCCGCAAGGGGTGAGCGAGGCTTTGCATCTCTGCGAGTTTATTTGGCTCTTCCCAGTCTCTATAAATTTCTTGAGATCTTTCCTTATTCGAGGTCGTCCACGCATTTTGTGGAGAAGTGGACATAAGTGAAACATTCAGGGATATGGGAGTCATAGACTCCGTGCTTGTTGAAAGACCATCCTTGGGGAGGGTCGATTTTTTTTCCGTTACGGGTCAAGCTTTCAAATCTTGAGAAATCGATCCTCAAGATGTCACCATTCCTGGGGGGAAAAGAGCGTCCTCTTGCCAGTGTTTTCATTCCCTGCCAGGGGAAAGCAAGCTCGACTGTCCAGCCGCGGTCAATATCAGAATCATCATTCAATGTGCCATCCACTTGAACAGCGGCTTTCAAGCCAGGAAAATCCCAGTCCATAAAGGCCCATCTCGGGCCTCGGGGATGTTTTCCAAAGCGAAGAGAGTCTTGAAATCCGCCGAGAACATCGACTTTATGGTTAAAAAGGTCAAACTCTGGCTTATGGAAAAAACTCCTTTTTTTATAGGCATCCTGCCAGATAAAGAAGACTTCATAGATAGTGCCCAAGGCATTGATTTCGAATTCGTAGTAGCAGTCAATCCCTCCTATGAAGACCTCAACATCGTTCTCAGTGTAGATGGGCGAGTCTCGCTTTGTAAGTTTTGCCTGAACATTGGGTTCCTCATTCCAAAAGGCGATATAGAGACTTCGGTCGTCCCAGACCGCAGCCACTCGAGTATCTAAAGGAGCTGGAGCGCCGTTTACAAGGTCAACAAAAGGCGGAGACTTTGGAGCTTTTTTCCAGCACTCTTCGATAAGCTTGCCGTCAATTTTAGGCGGTTTTTTGGTCCGCAGGCAGGTATAATGGCCGATTTCCTCTTCCTCGCATCCATAGCGGCGTTTCATTTCAGCCCCTCTAAAAATTTTTTAATGGCTTTATGGCTTTTGTGAAGAGGAAGAAGATAACACTAAAATCGCAATAAATGCAAATGGCTTGTTTCAACCCAAATTGCCATTAGAAAGACGCTATCGCTGTCATCGCGAGCACCCATTGGGTGCGTGGCGATCTCATCAAAATAAACTGAGCTTGCTTCGCTTCGCTCGCAAAGACAAATATCTATCAGCAATTCTGGGGTTCAAAATCGTAGATAAGTAATTCCTTTTCCACTTCTCTATTCAATCATGGAAAAAAAGATGTTTCCTATCAATAATGAATTCTTGCATCCTTACCCTGAAAAAAGATTCGGCCTTCGAGAATTAGCGCGAGCATTGAAAGTTTCTCTATTAAGAACATCTGAAGTCTTGGAATTTTTTAGTAAATATGGAGTGGTTAATAGAATAAGAATTGGTAATATATCTGAAAAATCTTCCGTTTGCTTAAATGAATGAGAATTGATATAAAGCTTTTTGTCTGAGATTATTTTTCAAGACGCAAACTGAGCGAGGATTGTGGCCATGAAATTTAAATATTTCCATCGAGATGTTTTTAAAAGCGGAATGGGCATTCTGATTGGATTATCTCTATCGAAGCTTTTCATCCATCTTTTCACCAATAGCTTTGCCAGCTACGGTATTTTTCGCGACGAACTCTACTACCTCGCCTGTAGCCACAGGCTTGCCCTGGGATATGTGGATCAGCCGCCTCTCTCTATTTATATTCTCGCTTTCAATCGTTTACTTTTCGGAGAATCATTGTTTGCTCTGCGGCTGCTTCCCGCAGTTACGGGAGCCTTAACTGTGTTTCTGGCCGGAGTCATCGTCCGCAAGCTTGGCGGAGGAAAAACAGCCATCACCATCGCCTCATTGGCTGTGATCTTTTCGCCGATTCAATTGGCCATGAATACAATCTACTCAATGAATTGCTTTGATATTCTCCTTTGGATTCTTGCCGTCTATGTTTCAATGCCCATCGTCAAAGATGGAAGCCCGAAATTATGGATTGTCCTTGGCTGTGTATTAGGACTGGGGCTGTTGAATAAGATTGGAATGCTCTGGTTTGGCTTTGGGCTATTTGCCGGTTTGATTCTGACCAAGTACCGGAAAACTTTCAAGACCATCTGGCCTTGGGTTTGTGCCGCGCTAGCCTTCAGCCTCTTTCTACCTTATGTCATCTGGAATTTCACCCATAATTTTGCCCACATTGAGTTTATCAAGAATGCATCGTTGTTCAAATATTCAGGCCTCGCACCTATCGATTTTATTTTCGGCCAAATCCTCCTCCAAAATCCCGTTTCTCTTCCTGTTTGGTTGGCAGGCCTCTATTTCTTCTTTTTTCATAAGCAAGGCAAAACTTTTCGTATACTGGGATATATTTATCTCACCGCGTTTTTGATACTCCTCATCAACGGGAGGAGCAAGCCTGAGTATTTGACTCCAGCTTATCCAATGCTTTTTGCCGGAGGCTCTGTTTTTCTGGAAAGGTTGAGTTATGGAAAATATTGGAAATGGATCAAGTCTGCTGTGCCGATTCTAATCCTCGGCAGCGGAATTGTGCTCGCCCCAATCACATTGCCCATCCTTCCTGTCAAAACATACATTAAATACTCGAATCTTCTGGGCATGAAGCCGATCTCGTATGAAGGGAAAGAGCTTTCTGAACTTCCTCAATTCTATGCAGATATGTTTGGCTGGGAAAACATGGCCAAGACAGTGGCTAAAGTCTATCATTCTCTTCCAGAGGCTGAGCAATCGAGGACAATCCTTTTCGGACAGAATTACGGTGAAGCGGGTGCAATGGAATATTACCGCAAGACATATGATCTACCCAGGGTCATTTCCTCGCATAATAACTACTGGATCTGGGGATATGGCAGCGAAGATTTTGAAGCTGTCATCTTAATCGGCGGAAGCAAAGAAGATTATTTAAGTTTATTCGAGCAGGTGGAGCAGGCCGCTATAGTCCAATGTGATTACTGCATGCCCTATGAAAATAACCTCGCGCTCTACATCGCCAGAAACCTGAAGGTCAGGATGAGCGAGCTGTGGAGCGTGAAAAAACATTATGAATGACAAGTAATATCTCGTTTCTTTTGAGGCTCTTGGTCTGGGCTATGATTTTCTGTCCAGGCTCTTTGCAGAGGTAGATTGAGTCAGCCTTGAAGAGATTAATACTTATATCAAAGGAGTCATCAATCCAGAAAAATCTTTTGAAGTTGTTGTCGGCCGCAAGGAGTGAGCAGCCCTTTACATCTCTGCAAGTTTATTCAGCTCTTCCCAGTCTTTGTCAATTTCCTTCTGAATAGCCTCCAGCATCCAGGCGTTCTCTTCCTGGAAGAGGTGGCGGAATCTTCCTTGGGGTTTTAGCCATTCCAAAACAGGCTTTTTCTCCTTGGGTTTATAGTTTATTTTGTATTTGCCGTTCTCAACTTCATAAAGAGGCCAGAAACAAGTGTCCAGTGCCAGCTGGGTCATTTTTATCCCTTTGGACTCGTCGTATTTCCATTCGGTTGGGCAAGGACAGAGGACGTTCAAGAAACAAGGGCCTTCGACCTCAAATGCCTTTTTGGCCTTGTTGTAAAGATCCTGCCAGCGATTCGGGCTAGCCTGAGCAACATAAGGAATTTTATGAGCTACAAGAATTTTGGCCAAGTCCTTTCTGGGCTGAATTTTTCCAGGGCTCTCCAGTCCGGCTGGAGCAGTTGTCGCAGATGCTCCCATTGGCGTGGCTGAAGACCTCTGTCCACCTGTATTGGCATAGACATTGTTATCATAGCAAACATAGACAAAGTCATGGCCCCGCTCCACAGCTCCAGAAAGAGCCTGAAGCCCGATATCGTATGTCCCTCCATCTCCTCCAACAGCCAAAAATTTTATTTTTTTGTCTAGGGGGATTTTTCCTTTCTTTTTTAGCGCCTTATACATGGCTTCAACTCCGGCGATTGTCGATGCGGCATTCTCAAAAGCGCTGTGAACCCAGCTGACATTCCAGGCCGTCCGCGGAAAAATTGTTGTACAGACTTCGAGACAGCCTGTGGCATTGGCAATAATGAGGGGATCTTCGGTAGCCCTTAAAATGATCTTAAAAATAATGGGAATTCCGCAGCCGAGACACATCCCGTGTCCGGCCACCAGCCGATCTTCTATCTGAGCTAAATCTTTCAGTTTTGCCATCTTTCTCTCCTTTTCTTTTACTCTCTCAAATTCAGATAGCCGCACATCTCTTCAATTTTCCCTGTTTCTGCGATCCTAACCAGTTTCGCAGCGACTTCTTTGAAGTGTTCCACCTTGATATCCCTGCCTCCCAGACCATAGACATAATTGACGATTTTGGGACGAGCACTTAAATCATAGAGAGCGGAACGAATCTCTGTGAAAAGAGGGGCACCAAAAGCCCCAGGACTCGATGAGCGATCTAAAACAGCGACAGCCTTCATTTTCCCTAAAGCCTGAGCGATTTTTTCGTGAGGAAAAGGACGGAAAACCCTGGGCTTAATAAGACCTATCTTCAGTCCTTCGTTCCTTAACTCATCTACGGCATCTTTGCCAGTCCCAGCAGCAGAACTCATGACGACTATGCAAAGCTCAGCATCAGCCATTCTGTATTCTTCGAAAAAGCCATAGGTCCGGCCGAATTTCTGGCCAAACTCCTTGCCTACTTCCTCAATGACTTGAGGTGAATTTTCAATGCCTTCAATCTGGCTGCGCTTGTGTTCAAAGTAATAATCTGTGAAGTCTATGGGGCCGACTGTGAATCTTCGGCTCGTATCGAGGAGAGGATAGACAGGCTTATACTCTCCTACAAACTTCTTGACTTCTCCGTCATCCTCAACCTGAATGATCTCTGTGGAGTGGCTGATGATGAATCCATCCAGACCAACAAGAACTGGAGTCCTGACATCCAAATGCTCGGCAATGCGAAAAGCCTGGATAAAATTATCATAGGCCTCCTGACAGTTCTCAGAGTAGATCTGGATCCAGCCTGAATCTCTGGCACCCATGGTATCGCTGTGGTCGCCATGAATATTAATTGGCGCACTTAGAGAACGATTGGCTATGGCCGCCACAATCGGAAGCCTTAAGCCAGCAGCGATGTAGAGCATTTCCCACATGAGAGCCAATCCCTGGGAAGAAGTAGCTGTCATCACCCTTCCCCCTGCAGCCGAGGCGCCAATGCAGACACTCATCGCACTGTGTTCACTCTCCGGGCAAACAAAGTTCCCTTTAATCAGGCCATCGGCCTGAAATTGAGCTATTGTCTCGACAATGGCTGTTGAGGGAGTGATGGGATAAGCGGCAATGACATCAGGATCAATCTGACGTGCTGCTTCGGCAATTGTTTGGTTACCGTTAAGTGGTTTAAGAGTCTTCATTTTTTCCTCCCTTGAGCGAGCTTTACTTCGTCCGCAACCATGATGATCGCTTTTTCTTTTGTCGGGCATTCCTCTGAACATATTCCGCATCCAGTGCAGTAATCATAATTTATTCCAGTAACATTGCCATCTTTGACGCGAATGGCAAAATGAGGGCAAAAAAGCCAGCAAAACAAGCACTGAATGCAATTTTCCTCGATGAACTGAGGCTTTTTGCCCGAACGCCAGGTCCCAGTCAAATTTTGGACTGAATTTCCGGCGTTGAGATTGATCGTCCCGATCGTTAATTCTCGCCAAGTTTCTTTTTTCATCCTTCTTTTACCTCCTTAAGAGCCCTATCGATTGTTCTTAAGTTCATCTCCACTACTTCAGGCTTTAATTTTTTCTCCAGAGATAATTTGATTTTTTCTCTGAATTTCTTGAGATCCATGAAATTTGTAATTTTCACCAAAGCGGCTACCATGGGAACATTAGGGATTGGCCTTCCCAGTTCTGCTCGAGCAATAGCATAGGCGTCAAGGGCATAGATTTTCCTCTTTCCCAGGGAAAGTCTTTCCCTGATGAGAGGAATGTCAAAAGTCGTGTTCATGATGAAAATGGCATCTTCGGTTGCCCCTTCGCTGATATCGACCAATCCCAGCAGACTGGGATCGGTGACAATGACTATATCAGGATTATAAACCTGACTATGAGTGCGGATGGGTTTTTGGCTGATGCGATTAAAAGCCAGAATGGGCGCTCCTCTCTTTTCAGCGCCGAACTCGGGAAAAGCCTGGACATATTTCCCTTTCTCTGAAGAAAGGACATCAGCCAGAGTCACTGCTGCTGTGACAACACCCTGGCCTGCCCGGCCATGCCAACGAATCTCGATTGTCTCTTTCATTAAGCCTCCTTTCTTAAAGTATTTATGAATTTAGTCTCCTAAATGCTTAGATAATTGACGTTGGCTGGATGAGGTGAGCCTTAAAAGATATGTTCCTATTTACTCCTTGAATTCTGTTCTTCCCTCCAATGCTTTTTTTATAGTTACCTGATCGGCAAAATCAATATCAGATCCAACAGGTAAACCCATGGCCAATCTAGTCAATTTGATATTGAAATTTCTCAGGAATCGGGCAAGATAAAGGGCAGTGGCTTCTCCTTCCACAGTTGGATTTGTGGCTAGAATGATCTCTTTAAAATTTCCTTTCTCAATTCTTTTTATCAGCTTTTCTATTTTGAGTTCATCAGGGCCCCTTCCCTTCAAAGGAGAAAGAGTGCCCAAGAGGACATGGTATCTTCCATTATAAATCCCTGTTTTCTCGATCGAAGAAATATTGTATGGCTCTTCGATCACACAGAGAATTTCATTGTTCCGGTCGGAATCCGTGCAAAGCTGGCAGGGATCGATGTGGGTGATGTTGTTGCATACTGAACAATAGAAGATTCTTCTCTTGGCCTCCTTTACCGCCTCTGCGATAATATCCGCCTCTTCCTGGGGAAGGCTGAGAAGATAAAAAGCAATTCTCTGGGCAGTTTTGGCTCCGATGCCAGGGATCTTTTTCAGTTCTTCGATAAGCCGGTTCAGAGGTTGGGCATATTCAAACATCAGAAAAGTCCTGGAATCTTAAACCCTGCTCCAAGGCTTCCCAGTTTTTGGGATAAGTGTTCATCAACTTTTGAGGTAGCATCATTAAAAGCAGCGATGACTAAATCTTGAAGCATCTCCACATCCTCCTTGTTCACTACTTCTGGATCGATGTGCAGAGAAATTAAGTTTTTTTGTCCATCCAGAGTCACGGTGACCATTCCTCCCCCGCTACTCCCCTCGACTCTCAATTCTGCCAACTCCTTCTGGAGCTTCTCCTGCATCTCTTTTGCTGTTTTCAGCATCTTTTGCAGATCGCCCAGGCCTTTCATTTTCTTCCTCCTTGTGCTCCTCGGAAAGCCTTATTCTCTATCCTTGGCTCTTTTTATTGGCTCTACAGAAAGTATCTGAGCTTTGAATGTATCAATGAAGTACTGAACAGTGGGATCCTTTAAGGCAGTCTCGACTTCTTTCTCTCTTTTGTTCCCTTTCTCGACAATTTCTTCGGATATTCGGACGCTCATTTTTTGGCCGAGAACTTCTGAGGATACCCTCTCTAACAGCTTGATTTCTTTCTGAAGAGTATCGAGATAGTATTCTTTGCCACCAGAAAAAAATATTTCGAAAATTCCATCTTTAATTTTAAAAGAAGAATTTTGAGCCAGGATAGCGGCCAGAGAGCCTTTTTCTTTCTGCAGGCTTTGCATAATTTTTGAAAATATCTCTTTCTGGTTCTCCATTCTGATCCTGGGAATTGGGGAAAGAGAAGAGTTCTCAGAAAGGGTTTCTAGAGGTGGCTCTTCCTTAGTTTTACCAAGAGAAGAAAGAATAGATTTTTTGGCAGGCTCTTGAGGAGTTGAGATTTCCTTTTTGATGGACTCAATTTCCTGAAGGATATCTTTTAGGGGAACAATTTTCTTGAAATGGCAGAGCTTGACCAGTAAAGTCTCCAAATAAATCTGAGGATGGGAGGAAAATCTTAAACCCTGCTCACCCTGTTGAAGAGCAGAGAGGTATCGCAAAAGGTCCTCAGGGGAAGCCTTTTTCGCTTCCTCTTTTAATTGATTCAGGTCTTCTGGACTGAGGGGCAACAAGTCTTGAGGGTTTTCTATTGACTGGACCAGAAGCAGATTTCTGAAATGCAGAATAAGCTCTTTATAGAAGAAACGAAGGTCATAGCCTTTTTCGATCACTTTTTCAACAAGAGGAAAAACATTCTCTGCTTTCTGTTCCAGGATTGCTGTTGAAAAATCAAATAGGATTTCTTTTGAAACAGCGCCGAGGATTTCCTTGAGATCATCGTCATTAATGACCTCACCACAGAAAGCCACAGCCTGATCAAGAAGACTCTGAGCATCCCGGAGGCTGCCATCGGCCGCTTCAGCAATAAGGTTGACCCCATAAGAGGATATGGTGATTTTCTCCTTCTTGGTGATGTCCAGGAGATGATTGATGATTTCCTTCTGAGATATTTTTTTGAATTCAAAGTGCTGACAGCGGGAGACAATAGTGGCTGGAACCTTGTGGAATTCTGTAGTGGCAAAAATGAAGACTGTCTTCTCCGGCGGTTCTTCAAGAGTCTTGAGCAGGGCATTGAAAGATTCTCGGGTCAGCATGTGGACTTCATCGATAATGATGACTTTGTACCGGCTATGGATGGGTTTGTATTTTACGCCCTCTCTGAGGGTCCTTATCTCGTCAATGCCGCGGTTTGAGGCACCGTCAATCTCGAGGACATCAATGGAGCGGTCCTCATTTATCGACTGGCAGAATTCACATTTGTTGCAGGGTGTAGGAGATGGTCCATACTGACAGTTCAAAGCTTTAGCCAGAATCCGGGCTGCAGTTGTTTTTCCCACACCTCTCATTCCTGAAAAAATATAGGCTTGGGCAACCCTGTTATTCTTGACAGCATTTTGAAGAGTCTGGACGACAGGCTTTTGCCCGATCATCTCTTCAAAAGTCTTGGGCCTGTATTTGCGGGCGTAGATTAGATAAGACATCTTCTTGAATTAGGATATTCTAAGGTAAGGAAACAAGTTCCTTTCTTTAGAAAATATATTAACACAATTTTCGAGGAATTCAAAAAACTATTTTGGTTTGATTAAAAGGCTGCAGTCACTTATAATACTTTGCTTTTTAGCTTTTTGTGGCTTAAGGCGATGCTCGGGAGGTTATTTCTCTGAAATGAGGCAAAAGAGTCTTCTTGAGATTCATCTGGCTGTTTTTCTTTTTGGGTTGGCTGGGCTCTTTGGGAAATGGCTCTTGATTTCGCCTTTCCTTATTGTTCTCGGACGGGTATTCTTTGCCTAACTCTTATTCTTTTTCTTCTGATAGCGAAACAAAGCCTGAAAATCACTCCAACTAAAGATTATTCCCTTTTTCTTTTTCTTGGCTTTCTCCTCTCTCTCCACTGGGTCACATTTTTTCAATCCATCCAGGTCTCAACAGTTGCAGTGGGGCTTCTCTCTTACTCCAGTTTCCCTGTTTTCACAGCCTTCCTTGAACCTCTTTTTTCTCGAGAAAAACTTGATAAGGTGAATATCCTCTTTGCTTTCTTCTGTCTTTTCGGTGTTTCTCTCATTGTGCCCCGCTTTGACCTCTCCAATTCCATTTCCCAAGGAGTCCTCTGGGGACTCCTTTCCGGTCTCACTTTTGCCATTCTCTCTATCTTGAACAGAAAACTCTCTCAGAAGCACTCAAGCTTAGTCATCGCCTTTTTCCAGGATTCTTTTGCCATTCTCTTTCTTTTCCCCTTCCTGTTTTTCTCTCGCCACGTTTTTAGCCTTAAAAATTTACTTCTTCTGGCTATCCTTGGTATTTTCTGCACAGCAGGAGCGCATACTCTCTTTATAAAAGGGATGAGAAAAGTGAGGGCTCAAACAGCGAGTATCATTAGTACCCTTGAGCCTGTTTATGGAATTGTGCTCGCTTTCCTCTTTCTCCATGAGATCCCGTCTTTGCGCTCTATTCTGGGTGGAATAATCATCCTTGGAACAGCACTCATT
>CAZPAX010000034.1:0-17383 GCA_964584535.1 uncultured Eubacteriales bacterium | reverse complement strand
AACTGAGATTGCTTCGCTTCGCTCGCAAAGACAAATATCTAACGGCAATTTTGGGTAATCAAGCACATCTTGACATCCTTATCTTTAATAGATAATATTCAAAACACATTCATGTCCAGTTGCTTTAGCCAGTCTGGTCTTTTTTTCTCTTTTTGATCATGACTCTATTAGTCTGGATCTTAAGCATTCTGATTGGCTACCTTCTTGGCACAATCTCTCCTTCTTTTATTCTCGGAAAAATCCTGAAGAACATCGATATTCGTGAGCACGGCACAAGAAATGCGGGGACAATGAATGCCTACAGAATCCTGGGGCTTGGCCCTGCCGTTATCACCGCTTTTTTTGACCTTTCAAAGGGGCTTCTGGCCATGCTTATTTCCCATCTTCTTGGTGCCTCCCCGCTCTGTATGCATCTTGCTGGATTTTCCGCCATTTTGGGCCATGTCTTTCCTTTCTATTTGCGATTCAGAGGAGGCCAAGGATCGGCCACAGCCACAGCCATATTGATCTATTATCTAGTTCTCTTCTATAGCCACAATTGGCTTCCTTTTGACTCACTCCTTTATCTGGCAATAACTGTTTTCGTCTTCATTTATATCGCCAAAAAAGGTGAAATAGTAGGGATAGTCACTTTCCCTGTTCTGGTTGTCTTTCTTTCAGTATTTGCTCCCTTTTCTCCTTATCTGATTTTTATCCTGACCATCATAGCTTATATTTTTTATATCGCTATGATTAATGTGCTCAATTTCAAGTTGTTAAAGCTCCGATCTCCAAAAGGTAAAGAGGAAATAAATTGGCGCCTTTATCTGAGGCCCCTGGCTATCCTCTTGGTTATTTATTATTTCAAAACGGATGAGAGAGAGGCTCTGACTCTCATCGGGAGCATTGTCCTCTTTTTCCTTCTCCTTGATCTCATCAGGCTTTTCTCCAAAAAAGTCAATGTCTTCTTCTTCCTCAAGGTGAAGGAATTTTATAAACAGAAGGAATACAAAAGGTTTTCTTCGATCACAATTTTTCTTTTTGCCTATTTTCTGACTATTCTCCTCTTTGAAAAAAATATCGCCATTCTCGCCGGCTCATTCCTTACTTTTGGCGATTTCTTCAGCAAATTCTTTGGGATTTACTTTGGCCGGACAAGAATCTTTGAAAAAACCCTTGAGGGAAGCCTGGCCCATTTCAATGCCTGTCTGCTTTCAGGATACATCTTTCTCCATTTCATTCCCTTTTCTTTTCCGATTTTTCTCCTGGGAGCCCTGATCGCCTCCATTTCAGAAGCTCTGCCGCTCGGGATTAACGACAATTTCAGCGTCGCCCTGCTCAGTGCTTCGACCATGTATGTCTTCCGCCTATTTTAGTACTCTAATTCGTTGATTTAAAAACCCTTTTGTGTTAATTGTTTTAAGTTAATAAAAATTTAAGAGGAGGTTTTATATGGGTATTAAGATCGGAATAAACGGATTTGGCCGTATTGGGAGAAACTTATTTCGAGCTTCTTACAAAGATCCAGAGCTTGAGTTCATTGCTGTCAATGATATTACGGATGCTAAAACCCTGGCTCATCTTTTGAAATACGACTCAGTTCTCGGAATTCTGGAAGCAGAAATCAAGGCTTCAGATGATGCAATAATAATCAATAATAAAAAATTGAAAGTCCTTTCCGAGAAAGAGCCAGACAAGCTTCCTTGGAAAGAGCTGGGAGTTTCTGTAGTCATCGAATCCACAGGCAAGTTCACCAAAAGGCCGGATGTTCTCAAGCATATTGAAAAAGGAGGCACAAACAAAGTCATTATTTCTGCGCCTGCTACTGACCCTGATATCACTATTGTCCTGGGTGTAAATGAGAAAACCTATAATCCGAAGACCCACCACATCATCTCCAATGCCTCCTGCACGACCAATTGCCTGGCTCCAGTGGTCAAAGTCCTCCATGAGGCATTCGGGATTGAAAAAGGATTCATGACTACCATTCATGCTTACACCATGGACCAAAGAGTGCTCGACGCTCCTCATAAAGATTTGCGCCGAGCAAGAGCGGCAGCTGTCTCCCAGATTCCCACAACCACAGGTGCTGCCAAGGCTGTCGGCCTTGTTCTTCCTGAGCTCAAAGGAAAAATCGATGGCATTGCCATAAGAGTTCCGACTGCTAATGTCTCGCTTGTGGATCTTGTAGCCCTGCTCAGCAAAAAGGCTAAAGAAAGCGAGATCAATGAGGCCTTTAAAAAGGCTGCCCAGGGAAAATTGAAAGGAATCCTGGAGTACACAGAAGAACCACTTGTTTCCGTGGATTTTATGGCTAACCCTCACTCCGCTATTGTCGATGGCCTTTCCACCAAGATTGTTGATGAGAACCTGGCGAAAGTTCTGGCTTGGTATGACAATGAGTGGGGCTATTCCTGCCGGCTCAGAGATTTGATCAAATATATTGCGAGGTAAAAAGTCATGATTCTTGTTGAAGATTTGGACTGCAAGGGAAAAATGGTTTTTCTCCGAGTCGACTTCAATGTACCCTTAGATGAAAAGGGCGATGTCCGAGATGATACGCGGATAAAAGCTTCGCTTCCGACGCTAAACTACCTTCTCAGCCAGAAAGCAAGACTTGTGGTTGCCTCCCATCTGGGCCGACCCAAAGGCAAGGTTGACCCCAAGCTGAGCCTGAAACCTGTGGCCAAAAGGCTTCAAGAGTTAATCCAGGCAAAGGTTATTCTTTCTCCTGATGTTGTTGGAGAAAAAGTCAATCAATTGAAGAAAGAACTTAAAGAAAACCAGGTGCTGCTTCTGGAAAACCTCAGGTTCTGTGCTGAAGAGACAGCCAATGATTCATGCTTTGCTAAAAAATTGGCTGAACAAGTCGATTACTATGTCAATGACGCCTTTGGAACCTGCCACCGGGCTCATGCCTCAGTGGTGGCCATTACTCAGTATGTCAGGAAGAAAGCAGCCGGCTATCTTTTAAAAAAGGAAGTCGATTATCTCAGTAAAGCTATTCATTCTCCCCAAAAACCCTATGTCGCCATTCTCGGTGGAGCAAAAGTCTCTGACAAAATCCCTGTCATCGAGAATCTCCTGAATAAAGCTGATGATATTCTCATTGGCGGAGCCATGGCCTATACATTCTTCAAGGCTCAGGGCTTCGATGTCGGTCGCTCCCTTGTTGAGGAAGATAAGAAAGATTTGGCACTCATGCTTCTGGATAAGGCCAAAGAAAAAAAGGTGAATTTTGTTCTCCCTCAAGACCATATTCTGGCTTCTGCTCTTGAGCCAGGAGCAAAAACAATGATTGCGGATTCCTTTCCTTTCCCCCAGGAATTGATAGCTGTGGATATAGGGCCAAAGACTGTCGGGAAATACTCAAAGATCATAGCCAGAGCCAAGACAATTGTCTGGAATGGCCCTCTGGGTGTCTTTGAGGTTGATCCCTTCTCAGAAGGGACAAAAAAAATAGCTCAGGCTGTGGCTAATTCCAAGGCCATCTCTATTGTTGGTGGCGGGGATTCGGTGGCAGCTGTTTATAAGGCAGGCATAAGTGAAAAAATTACTCATATCTCAACTGGAGGAGGAGCGACGCTGGAATTTCTAGCTAACGAAAGCCTCCCCGGACTTGAAGCTTTGGATGGGAAATAAAATGGCCGAGATGCTAAAGCCTCCTTTTATTGCTGGAAACTGGAAAATGAATATGGATATTCCCAAAGCCCAAGAGCTTGTCAGGGCACTGGTTAAGGCAAGTCTGGAATTGGTCGAAGCAGAAATTGTTGTTTTTCCTCCTTTCACTGCTCTGAGCGAAGTAAAAAAAATCCTTGAGGGAAGCTCTATCCAGCTCGGTGCTCAGGACCTCTTCTGGGAAGAAAAAGGAGCCTTCACTGGAGAAATCTCAGCAACCATGCTCAGGGATACTGGCTGCCAGTATGTGATTATTGGCCATTCTGAAAGGCGCCAGCATTTTGGGGAAACGGACAAGAGCGTCAATAAAAAAATTCAGTCTTCTCTGAAGCACAATCTCATCCCCATTGTCTGCATTGGAGAGACTCTGGAGGAAAGGGAAAAGGGGAAAACGATAAAAAAAGTTGAAACCCAGTTAAAGGAAGGCTTGGAAGGTCTGGGAAACGACCAGATTCGTAAGGTCATCATTGCCTATGAGCCTATCTGGGCTATCGGGACAGGAAAGAATGCTACTCCCGAGCAAGCTGAAGAAATCCATAGCTTTATCAGAGATAAATTCCGAGATAAATATGGAATTGAGACTGCCTCCTGTGCTATAATCCTCTACGGCGGTTCAGTAAACCCAGCCAACTCTTATTTCCTCTTCAGACAGAAGAATGTTGACGGAGGTTTGGTTGGAGGAGCGTCGCTCGAAGCAAATTCCTTTATTGAAATTGCAAGAGAAGCGATAAAAGCTTTTAAGGAAAAAAAGTGAGTGCTTTAATCACTGCGATTCACATCATCATCTGCTTTGTCCTGATCATTGCTGTTCTGCTTCAATCCGGAAAGGCTGCTGATCTCGCTGGCGCCTTTGGAGGCGGAGGGAGCCAGACAGCTTTTGGCACCCGCGGCGCAGCATCGTTATTTTCCAAGATAACGACAGCCTGTGCTGTTCTCTTTATGATCACCTCCCTGGGCCTCTGGATTCTCTCTTCCAAAGAAACAAAATCAGTGCTGAGGGGAGAGGAAGGCCCGAAGAAGGAAGTCCCGGCAGTGGCAGAAACGAAAAAAGAAACTCAACCTCCACAAGCTCAAAAAACAGAAGAAACAAAGAAGCAGACAGAAAAGCAGGAAAAAGAGAGCCCAAAAGAGAAAAAATAGAAGCTTGCCGAAGTGGTGGAATTGGTAGACACGCTAGCTTGAGGGGCTAGTTCCCAATTATTCGGGAGTAGGGGTTCGAGTCCCCTCTTCGGCACTAACAATATCCTCAAAAAATCTGCGCCATTTTTAACGCTTTTTATGGTAGTCAGGGTAAGCTGGCTTCTTATGCTTGGGCAATGGATTCTTATTCAAAAGTTCTAGGACAACCTCAACAGCTTTTTCTAGTTGAGGATCGCGGCCAGCTCGCCAGGCTTCAGGGTCCATCTCCACCTCGATATCAGGAGTAACGCCGTTGTTCTCAACATCCCAGGTTCCATTTGGATTCCAGAAACCGCTCTGCGGAGCGCCGGTAAAGCCTCCGTCCATCAGAGGCGCTGCACCGGCCATTCCCACCAAACCTCCCCAGGTCCTCTTGCCGATAAGCGGGCCGATTCTGGCGTCCTTGAACAGCCAGGGCATCATATCACCACCAGAGCCTGCCCATTCATTGATGATCATCGCCTTTGGCCCATAAATAGCGCCGACCGGCGTGATGTAGTCTTCGCCTTCACGGGCTGCGAAATAGCCCTGTAGAGGCCGCCTCATATAGTCAATGATGTAATCAGCGATCAACCCGCCCTGGTTGAATCGCTCATCAATAACAGCGCCTTCCTTGCCGACCTGGGAAAAGAAATATCTATTGAAGTTTGTATAGCCTCCCATAGCAGTATCTGGAAGATAAACATAAGCTAGTTTCCCAGCGCTCATTTTGTCCACTTTTCGGCGGTTGTCTTCGATCCAGCCGAGGTTGCGCAGGCCATACTCATTGTCCACTGGAACTACAGTTACCTCACGGGCTTTCTTGCCATCCGGTTCAGGCCCCACTTTAATCACTGTCTGCTTTCCCGCAGTCGCCTCAAAATATTTGAAGACCTCTTCTGAAGCAGAAACCTCCTGGCCATTAACTGCCAGCAGGTATTCTCCAGCAACAACATTCACTCCAGGCTGGGTTAGAGGTGCCTGAAACCGAGGGTTCCAGTTCTCACCGTTATAGATCCGAGCAAAGCGGTAGCGGCCGTTTTCAACCTTGTAATCCGCACCCAGTAGCCCAACAGCAACCTTTTTGACCTCAGGAAGGTCGCCTCCTCCAACAAAGACATGCCCGCAGGTCAGCTCGCCGAGCATCTCATCGAAAAGGTAATTGAGGTCAGCCCGGCTTGTAATGTTTTCGAGATAGGGAGCATACCTTTTTTCAGCCTCTCTGACGTCAAGTCCGTGAAGGTTGGGGTCGTAGAAGAAGTCGCGTTCCAGCCTCCAGACTTCATGGTACATCTGCTTCCATTCGGCGCGTGGATCGCTCAAGACTTCCATGGCCTCGATATTGATCGTCCCTTTTCCAGGAGTGATTGGCTCGCCTGTAGAGGCAATGACCCAGTTTTTTCCCTGATTATAGAGAATCTTTTCTCCGTTGGCCGAAATAAAGTAGGTATTAATACCTTCCAGGATCTTTTCGCTCTTGCGGGTTTTCAGGTCAAACTTGTGAAGTGTCTGACCTCTTGCGGCGAAGTATCGAGTGAAGCTGGGTCCGCTTTCCAGCAGGAAAATGATTCCATCTTTGCCAGCGGTGAGATTAATATAATTGAGGGCCGGGATGGGAAGGGCTAGGATCCTCTGGCTGATGTTATCAAAGTCGATTGTCACTTTTTCTGGCTGCTTTTCTTTTTCCTTTTCTTTCTCTGCTGGCTTCTCAGATGCGCTGGGCTTCGCCTCTTTTTTCTCCTCTTCTTTGGCTTTCTCCTCATCGCTCTCCGGAGCTAGCGGAGAAGGCAGGTCTTTCCTGAGGACGGCAACATAGACGCTGCGAGTCACAGGCCGGCCGATCCAGGACATATTGAGCCAGCCAGGGGTCAGGCCAACATCTGTGCTGGCGGTGAAGAAGAGGTGTTTGCCACTCTTGTCGAAAGCCACAAGCTGGGCATCGCTAAGACCATCGGTAATCTGGTTCGACTGGCCACTCTCCAGAGAATAGACAAATACAGCGTTCATATGGCTTCGGAGCTGACGCGAATAAGCGATCCATCGGCTGTCCGCTGACCATGTAGGCTCAAACCGGAATGTAGGGTTGAAGTAAATAGTCTTGTCCACCTTCACCGGCACATTTTTCTCTATGTCAACATACCAGAGGTTAAGCCGCTTATCGCTGTAAGCGATCTTCTTGCTGTCTGGAGACCAGACCGGCCTATAAAAGAAGGAAGGAGGATCACCGAGGTTTATCTTTTTTGCTTCTCCAAGTCCGCTCTGCTCCCGGAGATGAAGTGCATATTCACCGGATTCGTCAGAAAAGTAGGCAATCCACTTCCCGTCAGGAGACCAGGCTGGATCTCGTTCCATGATTCCGGTTGTCCTGGTTAGGTTACGGATATCGCCTTTTTCTGCGGGAACAGTCAGGATTTCTCCGCGGGCCTCGAAAACAGCCCGGGTTCCGCTCGGAGAGATGTTGGCATCTGCAATCCGGTTTCCGACTTTGACATAATGAGGCCTAACTTCAGACATATCTCCAGTGAGGCGGACAGAGAGCTGCTTAGCCCTGCCTGTGGACAGGTCATAAAGGTGCAGCGAGCCAAATTGCTCACAGATAATAGCACCTGGGCCTGCTGATGCTGATTTAAAGTCCAGGCCATCGTTGGAAATGAGTTGATTTACTTCTTTTGTCTTGAGATCGTAACTGAAAAGAGTGACCGGGCCATTCCTGTCTGAAAGGAAATAAATGCGGTCCTCAACCCAGATGGGATTAAAATCATTAGAATTGTCACGTGGAATTTTTTCTACGATTCGCGAGGTTGCCAAATCGACGATCCAAATCGGCCGAGTCTGTCCTCCGCGGTAGCGCTTCCAGCCAGGCTGCCAGGGCATTATGGGTACATAGGCCAGTTTTGAGCCATCCGGAGAAAAGCTTCCTTCATCAGCGGTGGGAAGAGGGATTTCGGTCGGGAATCCTCCTTCAACGCGGATTGTGTAGAGCCTGGGAATTCCGTTGGGGTGAATACGGTCGGAGCGAAAGAGAATCTGCTTTCCGTCGGGCGTCCAGCCAAGGACTTCATCCGGACTGGGATGATAAGTCAGCCGGTGCGGAATACCTCCAGAGGCGGGGATGACAAAGACATCAATGTTTCCATCGTATTCAGCCGAGAAGGCAATCTGTTCCCCGTCGGGCGAGAATCGCGGATTCGCCTCTTTTCCTAGGCCAGTTGTCAACCTCCTGGCTTCTCCGCCCTCACGAGGAACAGTCCAGAGGTCTCCGGCAAAGACGAAGACAACTTGTGTGGCGTTGATGGCCGGCAATTGGAGCAGGAGCGAAGGTTCAGCCGGAGAAGAGGAATTGGCCCCTGAGCAAAGAAAAAGGGGCATCAAAAAAACAAACCACTTTGGAAAAGGCTTTAATCTCATCTTTTCTCCTTTCATAATGGATGCCTGAATTGATGATGTGCTGCACCACCAAAGGCCGAGTGTGTGATAGATTTTCGGGAATCGATAATACCTTTGATGAGGCGCATAGAGGCATTATATGGGTAATGACCATCTTAAGCAATACTCAGGATTGACCTAAAATTGCTATTAGAAAATAAAGTGAGCATTTATTGAAGCGGGAACTCTAACGAATAATGAGAAATGAATTTTTCTATTTTGAGGGAGGAGCTTTCTCCAGCTTTTTAAACTGCTCAGGAGTTAAAGGACTGCTGTATCCTGAATAATTCAGCAAAGGCTCGCCAGTTTCTTCTATCGGAACCCATTTGCCATCTATGTAATTGAGATAGACAAAATTCCATTTCAGGCCTTCAAGGACAGGTATCACACCACTGACATTCATCACTTTTCCCTTTTCAAATACAACTGGATGAAATTTATTCTTTTTAATATCTCTGACTACCTGGGAATCATGGCATTCCTCGCATTTTCTTCCTTCCTTCATCACAAAATGAGGGAACGCCGGGCCAAAGGAAATCATTGCCCTATTCTGATAGACAAATGTATGGAAATTAGCCAATGTGACTTTATCCTCGTGATTGACCAGAAAAAGAATATTTTTAAGAGGGATAGAAACGCTCTTTTTTTCCTTTACTCTTGTCTCAAAATGACAGTTATAACAGGCTGCAAGGTCTCTCGTATGACAGGCATTGCAGTCGACCTTGCCTTCATGGACAGTATGGCTTGTGATCGTTGTTAATGAGGTGTGGCAGTTTTCACATTTTGTATCCATAGCACCATTATCTTGAATAGAATTATAGGCAGTTCCATCTCCATGAATCTCTCTTATTGAGTGGCAATCCATGCATTTCATTCCCTTTTTAAAATGAACGTCCAGGTTGGGATCTTCTTTATTTTTTTTGGCTTGCTCAAGAGCCTCTATCCCGTGGCAATTCTGACATACTTCCTGCAAACGGGCAGGCTCCAGTGAGTAGACAGGCTTTCCTTCTACTTCTTTTTTATGGCAGGTGTCGCAGGTTCGGACATGGCAATTTGCGCATGGCAACTGGGAAAAAGGTATTCCCGTTAGCTTCTCCAGACCGCCCTGCTCTTTGCTATACCAGTACTCTAACCCTCTGTTAGTATAGTGCAGACTGCTTTCATAGAAATTTTTTTCTGTAGGCTGTGTTCTCTCTTGAGTCGCCTGGATGATAAAAAAGCCAAACAGGATGGTTACACTGATGAATAATACTCTTTTCTTCATTGCTCTTTACCTCCCCGCATTCATCAGTGAAGCATATACCACAGGATAATTCTGAAATCAACCGAAATCATAATTTGTAAAATGTGTATCCTCTTAGCTATCTCCAAAGAAGGCCAGCAAGATCTTTCCTGTCTTCTCCGCATTTGATGCGGGTTATCATCACACTCATGTCCGCTACCCTGTTGACTCTTTTAATAGGAGGAAAGACTAACTTTATCTCTGTCTCACTGCAGCACGAAGAATGTCTTCCAGGCACGCACTGCTGCGAATCACTGCTTCTTTCCAACCTGGACTCAAACGGTCCAGCAGGCGGGCCTGGGCCATTCCACTCAGATAGAAGCGCAGGTCGCCATCTTGATGTCCCAGACGTCTTTCTAGACGTTGGAAGTCCCACTTCCAATAGGGCAGATTAGGTATATAGTTGGAGAAGGCTGGATCTGCACTTTTCGCAGCTGCTAACTCATAAAATTGAATCTCTACATACTTTGCTAATCCCTCAAGCCACTCCAGCTCGCACTCGTAGGCAAAAAGGTCAGTGCTGAGAACTGCCTTAGCACGTCGGTCGTCACGCGCTTGCAGGAATTGACGAACCAAATTTTGAACTGTGGCCTCTTCAGTTGTTCTTAATGCGATAGCTAATAATGAACCTTCTTTGTTCCAGGCAGCAGCGAATTCAGCTTCCTTACTTGGATAGCGACTTTCAGCAGCGTAAACAGCCATTGCCTTGGCAAATCGCGCTGAAGCCTGCATAGCTTTGTAAGCGTGAAACATTTCGTGAAGCATAGCCACAACATGAATTTCGCGGCTAATTTTTAGGGGAGATTTAAGGTTCATTTCGCCGAGAGTATTTAGGCTTCCTGCCCATCGGGTTCCAACCGGCACAGCAAAAGCTTGTGGCTTGTCAGCAAGGCGGCGATAGTACGGTTTTCCATCGAAGTTCTCGTCCTTAACAGCTGCCCAAGGCGCTGGTGGATTTGTTTCACATACCAAGAATTCGTATCGGTCATTAAACAAGATAATTGGAATCTTTGCCTGACCGAAACCTGGCCAGACCTGATCGCCAAGAACTGTTTGGAGACGCAGAGCCTCAGAAATTTGCTCTTTGTCGTCTGCACTCAAAAGAGGCGCACAGAGCACAGAGCTTTGTTCTTTGGCTTCGTGCTTAATTTTTGATACTTGTAATCCCAGAGAAAGGATTGATAGCGCGATTATCGCCAGCCAGTTCCTGATCAGATTTCTTCGCATATCACCTCTCCAAATTGAAGCACGATTCTCATCAGGTCGTAGTTGACACAGGAACTCTAAACATTCATATTGCGAGCTAAGGTCTTCTATTCGAAAAAGACTATCTCGATGCTTACTCGACGGGTGGGAGGGTTATTCCTTCTGACTCAAAAATAACGCAACGCTCCCCTTTTTCCACTCGCCCAAGGTCACGGATTTCGTATCCCGCCTTCTTTCCTGTCTCGATTGTCTGCTCAACCTCCTTTTCAGGCACAAAAATATAGAATCCAATTCCCCAGTTGAATGTTGTCAGGCAGTCTTCTAAACTCACCCCAAGACCTCGCATGAACAGAAAAAGTGCCGGGACTTCCTCCACCCATTTTTTGACCCGATAGGTGAAAGGCCTCTTGGCATAGGCAATCTTTGAGATTCCTCCACCAGTGCCAGCAAGCAAAGAGTGGATTTCTATATTTTTTTCAAGCAGGGATTCGACAAGCCCAACATATGAACGAGTGGGGACGAGCGCCTCTTCTCCTAAGGTCTTTCCGTTTGGAAGTTGATGGAGGAACTTGTCTTTAAGAGCCAATGCCCTCTTAATCACCAAGGAAATTCCATTAGAATGAATTCCTGATGATGTCGCACCAATAATATGGTCTCCGGGAGCGAGCTTCTCTCCTGTGACCATTCTGCTTGAAGGAGCAATGATTCCAGTCACGCATCCTGATAATGAAGGAGCACTCCGTACCGGTGGTTCAGCCTTAATCAAATAGCGCAACGCTGGAGATTCTCCAGCTGGCAAGGCCATCCCGCACATCTCGCATGCCTTATAGAAACTTTCAGAAAGGTCAAGGCTTCGCTTTTCATCCATAAACCATTCACTATCGCCAGCTGCTACCTCATCTGTATAAACGACAGGAAGTGCTCCCTGACAGATGACGTCATTGGCAGCCATTAAGGCTGTATCAATACCAATGCCTTCATAGTATGTCCTTCCAGTCCCTGCATGCTGATACATCCATTCGGAAATCCAGTTTTTGTTTCCCAGACCTTCCTGAGTCTTCGACCAGAGGTGAGGCTTTGTCCCCCGATATCTAAAAACAACTCCATGTGCTCCCAGGCTTTCTTCTTCGATATAAACATCTCTTTTATTCGGAAATTTCAAAGTCCTCTTCCCAGCCCGAACCATAGCCATCTTGAAAGGCTCGATCTTTGCGTAATCCACCCCAGCCTTTGCATATTCAGATTTTGGCTTTTCTCTTGGCATCTTAAGACCCCTTCTCCAGCTCTTCTAAATCAGCCTTTGAAGGGTGGTTAGGAATAACTGCTATTTTCTTGCCATTGTACTCAAAGACCTGTTTGTTGTCGTTGTTTATTTCTCCAATCACTTCTGCTTTTGCTCCTTTGAGCCGGATAGCTTTTAATACTCTATCAATGTCTTTCTCTTGGACCTGGAGCGCCATCCTTCCCTGGGATTCACAGATTAAAATTTCTTCAGCTGTGAGATCCTTGACCTTGACAGGCACTTTAGATAAATCCACCCAAGCTCCAAAGCCGCCATATCTTGCTGACTCACAGACAGCTGCGCCAATACCGGCTGCTCCTAAATCTGAACAGGCCTTAATCTTTCCAGTCCGAAAGGCAGCTAGAGTAGATTCCATGATCTGCCTTTCCTCTTCAAACAGAGCCACAGCAGGCCTCATCTCCTTAACAAGCCCTGCCCTGTAAAGGGTGTCGTTACCGTCATTGCCAGTTTGGCCAATGAGTATGATTTTATCTCCAGCTGATTTGGCTGGTTTTGTCAGCGGCTTTGAAGTTACTAGCTTGCCTATCACTGAGACGACAACAGCTGGAACAATGTCTGAAAACGAGGTCGAAAAGCCACCGCCGATAATGAAGGCATCCATGGCGTTGCACATGTCTCTCAAGCCATTGACCATCAAATTCACCCTTTCACCGCTAGTCATTTCGATACATTTTCCGCAGCTGCATTTTCCTGTAAATCCGCAAGGACCGACAATCACCTTTTCTTTTAGAGGTCGAGTCCCTATAAAATTTAAAAGAAAAATTGGCCTGGCGCCCATAGCAAGAGTATCGCGCATTGCTCCGCCAGCTCCAGTCGCAGCAGCGTCATAAGGCCTTGGCACACAGGGAGAACAATGGCTTTCCATCTTGGCCACAAATGTTCCTTGTGTACCGGGAAATTTGAAGACGGCTGCATCATCTCCCGGGCCCACAACTAGAGATTTTGGAAAGATCTTGCTGACCTTTTTGTTCAAGGCATCGATTGCTTTAAAGTCAATAGCCTTGTCAATGTTGTGATGCAGATGCACAAATAAGGCATGCATCAATGCCTTTTCAATGGTGTTCATTTCTTAGCCTCCTCAGATAAGATAATTCCTTTCAATGACAATTTAAGATAGACAAATTTTAAGAAATAATCAAATAAATTGTCCAGCAGAGCAGCGTTCATTTTAAGCATCGGCAGTGGATTATTTTGGCTTAAGAGGTCAGAAAAGAACTCAAAAAACTAAAAAGATTGGTGCTCTGTTCTGCGGATAATCTCATTCTGCAAATCAAGGCCAATATCAACAAAGTAATCGCTGTAACCAGCCACGCGGACGATCAAATCCCTGTATTTCTCAGGATGCTTCTGCGCCTCCCGCAAAATCTCAGCAGTAACCACATTGAACTGGACATGATGGCCATCGAGCTTAAAGTATGACCTCACAAAGTGAACCATCTTATTGAGTCCTTCTTCATCAGCTAAGAGTTGAGGAGTGAATTTCTGGTTGAGGAGCGTTCCACCTGTGCGGACATGATCCATTTTTCCGGCAGACTTGATAACGGCAGTTGGTCCCTGCCTATCCGCACCCTGAACTGGTGAGATTCCTTCTGAAAGCGGCTCAAAGGCTTTTCTGCCATCAGCTGTGGCGCCGGTGACCTTTCCAAAATAGATATGGACTGTTGTTGGAAGGAAATTGATGCGATAAGTCCCTCTCTTGGTGCTTGGCCTGCCGTTGATAGCCCTATAGTAAGCCTCAAAAATAGATTTCATGACCTCATCGGCAAAGTCATCATCATTTCCATATTTTGGTGTTTTGTTCAGAAAGAGCTGGCGGAGGGATTCCTGATCTTTGAAATTTTTTTTCAGCGCTTCAAGCATTTCCCTCATGGTCACTGTCTTCTTGTCGAAGACATTGTACTTAAGGGAGGTCAGCGAGTCGGTGATCGTTCCTAATCCCACTCCCTGGATGTAAGAAGTGTTGTAGCGGGTTCCGCCGTCATGATAGTCCTTTCCCTTTTTTAGGCAATCATCGATGAGGAGGGAGAGAAAAGGCGATGGTAGATACTCAGCATAAATTCTTTCGATAATGTTGTTTCCCTTTATTTTTATATCAACGAAATGGTTGAGCTGGCGCCGGAAAGCCTCAAAGAGCTGATCATAGGAAGAAAAAGCAGCCGGATCCCCTGTTTGGATGCCAATTTTCTTCCCTGTTCTGGGGTCAATTCCATTATTGAGGGTAATCTCCAGGATTTTAACCAGATTCATGTAACCAGTGAGATTATAATTCTCTTTGCCGAAGATCCCTGCTTCCACACAGCCACTCGCTCCACCGCTTCTGGCGTCTTCCAATGACTTTCCCTGCCTGATCATTTCCTGAACAATCGTGTCTGTGTTGAAAAATGATGGCTGGCCAAATCCTGTCCTGATAATCTTCAGGGCCCTTTTTACAAAGCGGTCTGGACTCTTTTTGCTGATCTGGACAGCTGAACTGGGCTGGATTAGCCTCATTTCTTCAATCACATCCAGGATCAGGTAAGTCAGTTCATTAACAGCATCCGAACCATCAGGCTTAACTCCTCCTAGATTGATCAGGCAAAAGTCTGCATAGGTAGCGCTCTCCTCAGCGGTTACCCCGACTTTGGGAGGGGCAGGCTGATTGTTGAACTTAATCCAGAAAGCCTGGAGGAGTTCCCTGGCTTTTTCCTCAGTCAGAGTTCCCTCCTCTAATCCCTTTTTGTAAAAAGGATAGAGGTGTTGATCAAGCCTTCCTGGATTGAAGGAATCCCAGGTATTGAGCTCGATGATCACGCCAAGATGAACAAACCAGTAATACTGCAGGGCTTCCCAGAAATCTCTGGGCGCATTCCTTGGGACGTGGAAGCAGATCTCAACGATTCTCTCCAGCTCTTTTTTCCTTTCCTGGTCTTTCTCCACTTTGGCCAGCTCTCTGGCCTTCTGGCCATGGCGCTCAGCATAGAGGATGAGGGCACGAGCAGCAATGGCCATGGCTTCGAGTTCTTCCCTTTTCTTAAAAGCTTCAGGGTCATTCAGATAGTCAAGGCCGTGGATAGCTCTTTTGATATCTTTTATAAAATCTGAAAAACCTTTCTTGTATATTTTGTCATCGAGGACAGTGTGGCCAGGAGCTCTCTGCTCCATAAACTCAGTAAAAACGCCGGCCTCAAAGGCGTCCTTCCACTCGCTGGACATTTCACTGAAAATTTTCTCTCTAACAGTCTGGCCTCTCCAGAAAGGCATGATTTCCTCTTTGTACATTCTGAGCGTCTCTTTGTCGACCTGGAAGGAAGTCTTTTTCCGGCTATTCAGGATTCCAAGATCTTGAAGGCTATGGGTCGTGATTTCAGGATAGGTTGGAGTGGCTCTGGGAGCTGGTCCCCTCTCCCCTATGATCAACTCCCCTTCATTGATGCAGATGGCTTTGTGCTCAACGATATATTTGAAGGCCAAGGCCCTTTTCAGAGGAGCAGAAACTGTCAGAGCAAGATTATTTTTATAAAATTCTGTGATGAGCTTTGCTCTCTCTGGCGTGATATATGGCTTGGTATTAACACTCTGTTCTCTGAGCTTTCTTATTCTATCCTTCATTTCTCATTCTCCAATCGTGACATTGAATTTATAATCCAGAAAAGCTTTTTTGATCTTTTTTATTCTTTCTTCCGAAAGAAGGTCAAGGCTGGAAAAAGAATTTCTCCTTCGCAGCCTTCTGTATTTATCCTTACCCAGCCGGTGGTAAGGCAAAAGGCTAATCTGCTGGATATTTCCCAAAGAACGGATGAACTCAGCAGATGCCTTAATATTTTCCTCATCCGCATTTATCCCTGGAATGAGAGGAATTCGGATAATAATCTTTTTTCCTTTTTTCGCCAAATTTCTTAAATTTTCCAGGATGAGCCTATTTGATTGTCCTGTGTATTCTTTGTGCTTTTTCTCTTCCATAATCTTAAGATCGTAAAGAAAAAGGTCAACCTTATCTAAAACTTTCTCCAACGTCTTCCAGGCAGCATGGCCACAGGTATCCAGGGTGATATGGATGTCATTCTCTTTGCACTTTTCAAGAAGGCCGCTTAGAAAATTAGGCTGGGCAAGAGGCTCCCCTCCAGAAAAAGTAACCCCACCTCCTGATTCGTCATGAAAGATCATGTCTTTTTCAATTTCTCCCATGACTTCCTGAACGCTGACTTTCCGCCCGATTTTTTCTAAAGCCTCAGAGGAGCAGGCATCCACACATTTTCCGCAGGCATTGCATTTTCTTTTATCGATAATAAGAAATTTGTTCGCTTTTGAAAGAGCCTCCCGCTCACAGACAGCCAGACAGGCATCGCAGCCTTTCAAACATCGATAGGATTTGACTATAATTTCGGGCTTAGCCAGCTGGCCTTCTGGATTATGGCACCAGCCACAGCGAAGCGGGCAACCTTTAAAAAAGATAGTTGTCCGGATTCCTGGCCCATCATGGATGGAATATTTTTTGATATCGAAAATCGTTCCTTTGACCATTTTTTTTCTACAGCTTGCTCAAGAACTCAGGTATTTTCTTGTAGTATTTCTTTATGTATTTCTCCTGAACTTTGAAAGACCACTGGACATCCCGGATATTGTGAATTGCTTCCTGAACTTTTTTCTCCTTAATCAAGTTGACCAGTTCCTGATGCTCTTCAATTGAGGCCTCTTCCCATTCTTTAACAAAACCTTTCTGACGAGGGAAGTCGTAGAGCCTTTTTTTGAGGTTATTGACGATTTTTATCAAGCTCTCATTCCCGCACTGGCCTAGATAAGTGTTATGAAATTTCAGGTTTTTCTCATAAAAAAGGTCAAAATTATCCTGGGCAATGGCCTTTCTCATTCCTTCATTCAGCTTTTCCATGTTATTGATGTCAGAATTTTTTATTTTGTCAAAAGCGGAAAGAAGTGCTGTGCTCTCCAGGGCGCCGATTATCTCATAAATGCTTTTGATATCCTCGATGGTTAAGACATTGACCACAACGCCGCGGCGGGGAAGGATAGTGACAAAACCTTCCATCTCCAGCTGAAGCAGGGCGTCACGGAGGGGCGTCTTGCTCACCCCTAATTTCTTCGATGTCTCTTCCATATTGATCAGTGAACCGGGGAGAATCTCCCCTTTCTGCATCTTCTCCCTGAGATATTCATAGACCAGTTCTTTCAACGACTTGATGTTGAGGATAGGCTTTTCTGCCATTGCCAATATACCTCCATACTAAAAGTCATTGTTATCTAATATATCAGATATTAGCTAAGCGGTCAATAAAATTTGACTTATTTTTAAAAATATTTTTAATTAAATAGCCATAAGGAGGGTTCATGCCTAACAAAAAATATCTAATCAGCGT
>CAZPAX010000033.1:0-17556 GCA_964584535.1 uncultured Eubacteriales bacterium | reverse complement strand
GCAGAGGTTGTGATCGCTGTTCTTGGCGAGAGCGCGATTATGAGCGGTGAAGCTTCAAGCCGGGCCTCACTCGATTTACCCAGCAAGCAAGAAGACATGCTCAAGGCTCTCTCCCAGACAAAAAAACCGATCATTCTAGTTCTGATGAATGGACGGCCGCTCTCCATTTCCTGGGCTGCGGAGAATGTTTCAGCCATTCTTGAGACCTGGCACCTTGGTGTTGAGTGCGGAAATGCTGTTGCCGATGTCCTCTTTGGTGACTATAATCCAGGCGGTAAACTTCCTGTGACTTTTCCCCGCACAGTAGGCCAAGTCCCCATTTATTACAACCATAAAAACACCGGCAGACCTCCAGCCCAAATAAAATATACTTCAAAATATCTGGATATCCCGAGCACTCCCCTTTATCCTTTTGGCTATGGCCTGAGCTATACAAATTTCGATTACAGCAGCCTCAAGATAAGCAGTGAGAAAATTGGCACCTTTGGTTCCCTCTTTATCTCAGTCGATATCAGGAACTCAGGGTCGCGCCTTGGAGAGGAAGTTGTCGAGCTTTATATCCGCGACCTTGTCTCAAGTATAACCCGGCCTGTCAAAGAACTGGCAGGATTCAAGCGCCTCAGCCTTGCTCCCGGTGAAACAAAAACAGTTATTTTCACCCTTGGCCCCGAGCATCTTGGCTTCTGGAACGAGCACCTGGAATATGTGGTAGAACCAGGTATTTTCAAGGTCTGGGTAGGCCCAAATTCAGTGGAAGGGCTTGAAGGAAGTTTTGAGGTAGTGGAATAATATTCTAAAAGCTTTTCTCAGCAACAATTTTTTCCAGAGTATGGACTCTCTCAGAGACATCTTTGTATTCAGGATTCCATTCCTTGATCTGAGAATACAAAGCCAAAGCCTTCTCCATCTCTTTCAGCTCTTCATAAATGGAGGCAAGCTCATACTTTAAGGCAAACTGTTGACTGGAATTCGCCTTAGAGAACTCGATACCCTTTTCAACCCATCTCACAGCTTCATGGAAATCCCTTTTCTGCCTATAACAATAACTGATGATACTATAGCAGTCCACGGTCTGCCTTTTGTCTTTTGAGGCCACCTTGAATTCTTCTATAGCCTCATCAATCAAACCCTGCTCAAAGAAAGCTATGCCCAGATTGTAATGGCTTTCATAATCTTTTTTATCAACCTTTTCTTCCATACCCCTTTTGAATTCTGCCACAATGTCAGCTAGATCTTTCTCCATAATGGTTGTCTTGCCGGCGAGCTGTTGATAGAGAGTCGC
The DNA here is from genome assembly GCA_964584535.1 of uncultured Eubacteriales bacterium. Lineage (GTDB taxonomy): Bacteria > Acidobacteriota > Aminicenantia > Aminicenantales > CAZPAX01 > CAZPAX01. The sequence continues at coordinate 16,274 of CAZPAX010000033.1, read as the reverse complement.
CTGGATCATCGCCAGTTCTTCGTCTATTTTTTCTCTCAAATCATAGAAGATCTTCTCTCCGAATTCCCGGGTGGGAGTGGGCACAATATCCGTGTCCTCAAAGAGCTCTGCGGCTGTAACTCTGTCTTCCTCATCAAGTTCGTCGCGAAGATACATGGAAGATTTTACGTGATCAGTCCTTCTCCGTGTCTCTCCCTCAATCTCAGCCTCTTTCGCCGTAACTTTCTGGACAAGAAAAGGAATTTCTTCATCACTCACCTGACTCTGGATTTTGTCAATGTAAGCAATCTTCTCTTCAATCAGGGGTTCATCAGCATATCTCATCCTCAAGTTCTCAAGAATTCTTCTTGCATTCCTGATTAATCCCTGTTCTAAATAGAGTTCCGCCTTAGAAAAGCTCATCTTGATTATTTGCAAGTCTTTGTCAGAAAGTGAGGGGTAGGCCCCTTCCTTTTGCCTTTCTAGCACCTTGGCTTCATCTAGAGACAGGTGTTTTCTTTCTTCCATCTTCCTCTCTGGCGGCTTAGGAGGGAATTTCTCAAATTCTATCTTTTCAGCTATTTTGCGCTCCAGAGGAGGAGGTGGGGGAGGAGGCGGGAATTTCTCCTCTCTTTTCTTCTCTGGAATTTTAATTTCCGGAGGTGGAAGAGGAAATTTTTCAACTTCCTTTTTTTCTATCACCTTCTGCTCTACCCGAGGAGGTGGGGGAGGAGGCGGAACTTTCTCCTCTTTCTTTTCAGGAATTTTGGCCTCCATAGGAGGGGAAGGAAATCTTTCAACCTCCACCTTCTCCACGATTTTTCGTTCTTCTGATGGGGGCGGAACAGGAGGGAATTTCTCAAATTCTATCTTTTTAACTACCTTGCGCTCTAGGGGAGGAGGTGGGGGAGGAGGCGGGAATTTCTCCTCTTTTTTCTTCTCTGGAATTTTAACTTCCGGGGGTGGAATCTTCTCGACAATTTTATGCTTTTCTAAAGGAAGCCGAATTTTTTCTTTTCCTGTTAAAGCCCTGTACTCATAGTTAAACTCTTCATCTCTGGGACAGAGCTCCAAAAGCTCTTGGAGAACTGCTAACATCTTCTCCTTCAAATTTCTCTCACGGCATTCTTCAAAAATCACCCTGTCCACAACTTCCAGGTTCTTCCTCTCATTTCTTGATTTATAGATGCTGGCCAATTTCTCCAGAGTCGGGAGATGGATTTTTTCGGAAGTAAGAATAAGCCCGAGAAGTCCTATTGCTTTTTCAGGGTTATTTTTCTTGAGCAAATTATTAACCAGAGGCTCATAGAGCTCATAAGCCTTATTCAGATCATTGTGGAGGATCCTTATCCGCCCCAGCTTGATTCGGACATCCACATTCAAGGGATCGGCGGCAGATATTTTTGAAAAGATTTCCTCTGCCCTTTTGAAATTTCGATCTTCCATGCAGAGGTCACCCATAAGGTTGAGAAACTCGATACTATCTTTATTTTCCCGGAGTTTATCTTCCACGAGCCCGAGGGCTTCTCTGATCTTATTTTCTTTTCTGTAGAGCTTGATCAGATTGGAGACTGTTCTGTCATAGCTTTCATTAATTTTTTTTGCCTGATTGAGGACTTTTTCCGCCTCTTTGAGTTCATTTTTCTCAAGCAGAGATTCAGCAACATCATTGAGTTCTCCAACGGCCTGGTCGACCAGTCCTTCCTCTGTATATAGTCCAGCCAGTACAACCCTGGACTCATTGTCTTTCTTGTCCAGCTTAACGATTTTCTCATACACGGAAATGAGTTCTTTGGTGCGTTTTGCCTCGCTCAGCCTTCCTGCGATTTTCAGATACTCCACCTTTGCTTCCGTCAGAAAGCCATCGATCCTAAGGAGATCAGCCAATTTGATCCCTGACTGAATATCTTTGGGATCTAAATTGATCATTTTTTTATAGGCAGCCCGGGCCTGGGTAAGCAGGCCTTTTTTTTCGCAATGGGTGGCGATACTATGAAAGAGGTCGAAAGCTTTGTCATCCTTGCCCAGTTTGGAATACAAGTCACCAACGATCATGCTGATATGAATATCCGGCTCTTCTCCACCTAACAATTTTTCGTATTCGACAATCGCTTCCTGCAATTTGCCTGAACTGATAAATCTCTCAGCAGCCTCTATGATCTTGATCTTGTCCTTTTTTGGATCCATCTCTTATCTCTTTGCTCTCAGATTGAAGGTTAACCTGTGGAAAAAAGTTGGACCTCTTTCTTCAAGCGCCCGATAATGCTCTCTTGTCCCATAACCTTTGTTTCTGGCCAGGGCATATCCTCCATAAACGCTATCAAGAAGATCCATCATATCATCCCTCAAGACTTTGGCGACAATAGAGGCAGCTGCTATGGACAGGCTTTTCCTGTCTCCTTGTCGAATGCCTATCTGAAAATAATCTACATCTTTTAGGATAAAGCCGTCAACTAGGAGAATCTCTGGCAGGATAGAGATGCTCTCGACTGCCCTTTTCATAGCCAGCAGAGATGCCTGGTAGATATTCTTCTGATCGATCTCAAGGTTAGAGGCAAGACCGATTCCAACAGCTTCTGATTCGATCAAGATCGACCTGGCCAATCTCTTCCGCTTCAGAGGCGTGAGAAGCTTGGAATCGTTCACTTCCCTTAGCCAGGCCGGAAGATACCTTTTCATGATGGAAGGAGGAATAATAATCGCTGCGGCAACAACGGGACCAAAGAGGGCCCCCCTACCGACTTCATCTACGCCGGCTATGAACTTGAATCCTTTTTTTAAAAACCTTTTTTCAATTCTGAAATCTGCCATTTCTAAAAATATTTAAATGAACTTTTCTTTCTATCTCTCTTCTTTCAGCCTAGCTGCTTTTCCCTTGACACTTCGAAGGTAATAGAGCTTGGCCCTTCTTACTTTTCCTTTTCTGATAACCTCAATTTTTTTGGTCATCGGAGAATGAAGAGAAAAAGTCCTCTCCACACCTATGCCGAAGGAGACCTTTCGAACGCAGAAAGTTCCGCTCAATCCTCTGCCTCTTTTGGCAATAACATCTCCCTGAAATATCTGAACTCTTTCTTTATCTCCTTCCCTGATAATGACATGGACTTTAACTGTATCACCGACATGAAAAGGTTCCATGTCTTTTTTTAACTGTTTCTCCTCAGCCAAATCGATCAGGCTCATCGCTCGTTCCTTTCTTTTTAATTTTTCCTAGAATCTCTTTTTCCTCTGGAGAGAGCGCTCGCTTCTCTAGTAGGTCAGGTCTCTTGAGCAGAGTTTTCTCCAGAGATTTTTTTCTTCTCCAGGACTCAATTTTCTTGTGGTCTCCGGAGAAAAGGACTTGGGGGACTCTCATCCCTCGAAAGTCTCGAGGCCGGGTGTATTGAGGAAAATCCAAAAGGCTCTCAAAAAAAGAATCGTGGAGGACTGATTCCCGCTTGCCCACAACCTGGGGAATGAACCTGGAAACAGCATCAATGACAACAATAGCTGCTGGCTCTCCCCCGGTCAGGACATAATCTCCTATGGAGATTTCGTCATCTACCAAATACTGGCTCACTCTCTCATCCACTGCTTCATAGCGGCCACAGATGAGGATAATCTGATGGTGCTGGGCCAATTTTTCCGCCAGATGAGAATCAAATCTTTTTCCTTGGGGCGAAAGCAGAAGAACAGGAGTTCTCTCATCCTCTCTTATTTTTTCGACAGCAGCAAAGATGGGCTCTGGTTTGAGAACCATTCCCTCGCTTCCTCCGTAAGGTCGATCATCAACCTGTCTGTGCTTGTCTGAAGAAAAATCTCTCAAGTTATGAACTCTGACCTCAATTAGCGCCTTCTCCAGCGCTTTCCTTATTACTCCACCTGAAAAAACACATCTGAACATTTCAGGGAAGATGGTAATTATATCAAATCTCATTCAAGTCCAAAAGCCCTTCAGGAGGATCAATGACGATCTCCTTTTTTTCTAGGTCAACCTGAAAACAAATCTCATGGGTGAAAGGAATGAGAATCTCCTTTGTCGCTTCCTTGACAATCAGGAGGCAGCTATCCTTAATCGACAAGAGGCCTTTGACAGTTCCAACTCTTTGCCTGTTTTTGGTCAAAACTGAGCAGCCAATAACCTGGAAGTGGTAAAATGAATCCTTTTCTAAAGGTTGAAAACTCTCTTCTGGCTCAAGGACATCCAATCCAACCAGTTCCCTGGCCTGATCCAGCGAATCAATTCCCCTCAGCTTAAGGAGGTGAAAATTTTTATAGGGCTTTAGATATTCAACTTCAAGCTCTTCCAGGGCCCCTTTTTTTCTAAGGTAGACCTTCAAAAAAAAAATTTTTAAGGGTAAGCTCAGAATAAAGCCTCAGCCTAAGTTCACCCCTTTTTCCCTGACTCCCTGTAATTTTTCCGATGCTAAACAAACTATCCTTTTTCAATGATCTCGAGGTTGAATCTCCTTTTCAGTTTCATCCCTGCAGCACCGAGAATAATCCTGATGGCTCGTGCCGTTCTGCCCTGTTTTCCGATGACTTTCCCCAGATCTTCCGGAGCGACCTTAAGTTCAAGGATTGTAGTCTGTTCCCCTTCCAATTGGGAAACTTGCACCCTTTCTGGATTGTCCACCAGTGATTTTGCAATCAATTCCACAAGTTCTCTCACTGTAACCTCCTTTAAGTCTAAGAATCTTAGTTGGAAAGTTTCTTTGACTTGGAAACTTTATCTAAAAGAAACTGAACTGTTTTTGATGTCTGCACCCCTTTATCCAGCCAATATTTGGCTCTTTCGTAATCAATACTAAATTCAGCAGGTTCCTTTAAAGGATTATAAAAGCCGATAAAATCCATAGCCTTGCCTTCTCTTGGCTTTTTGGAATCGATAACAACAATTCTATAGGAGGGCTTTTTCCTTGTTCCGAACCTCATCAAACGCATAGAAATCATTTTTTATCCATTTTTAAAAAATAATGCAGAATAATACCTGAATTTCTCTTTCAAGTCAACTAATTTTAGGAAAAAGAAGCATTTCCATTGGTCTAGGATGGCCTTTTTCTGACTGTCTGCCCCTTGGATTGCCAATCTTTTTCTCGAAATTAAGAGAACTAAGCTTGTCGTTGACCTTAAAGGTTTCCCGTGCTATAAATGAATAGCTATGAGCTTTGTACTTCAACCAGGTTCCATGCTCCCCAAACAAAAGAAAGCGTGAAAAGAATTATCCTTATCTCTCTCCTTGCCCTTTTCCTGATCGGAAATATCCATCATTCTTTTTCCAAAGATCCCTGTCCTTTTCATAACCATGCAGACAGAAATTCCGTAACTCTTCCCTTCTCCCCCCGGGTTCCTATCTGCCTCTGTTTCTGGGGAGCTCTTTTCCTTCCCTGCCTCTACCAATTTCAGGATCAGATTTCTTTTGAGGGATTCTCTTTTTGGCAAGACCTGGATCTTTTCCTCCCTCTTATTGTCATTAATATCTTGCATCCTCCGGAAGTTCTTTCCGTCTAAACAGTCCCTGGACATTTGGCTGATTTTTCGCCCTAAAGGAGGATTATCCATGACAAAAAGAATCCTGATTCTCGTCGCTTTTCTGACCCTGAACATTTCCTTCCTCCGCGGAGAAGAAAGAGGCCTGACCCTTGAAGATGCTCTTTCCTTGGCTCTCAAAAATAATCCTGATATTCTCCGTGTTCAAAAAGAGTTAGATGTTTCAAGAGGGAGAAGACTTCAACTTGAGGCAATCCCAAATCCTGAGTTCGTCTTTAGCAACGAAGGTCTGGGAAAAGCTGGCCAAAACGAGGAAAAAGAGATAAGCCTTGGAATTCAGCAGACAATCGAGTTCCCAGGAAAGAGAGTCCTTCGCGGAAAAATTGGAAAATACGGAGAGGAGGCAACCCTTATAGAGCTCCAGAGAATAAAAATGATTGTCTCTTCCTGCGTAGAGAAAGCTTATTTTAAGGCAGCCTACTCGCAGAAAGTTGTTACTTCACTGGAATCTGTCCTTGACATTCTGAAACAATACATAGATCTGGCCACTGAAAGATACCAGACTGGTCAGGTCTCCTATCTCGATGTCATTCGGGGCAAAGTCGAGTATCTGAAAGTCCAGAATGAATTGCTCGAGGCAAAGAGGGAAATGAAGGAGAGCACAATTTCCCTGAATCTTGTCATGGGCGTCGAAGATGCGGAGCCCTACCTCTTTCTCACTGAGCTCTCTTTCACTCCTTTCGAGAAAACCCTGGATGACTTCAAAAGAGAGGTTGAGAAAAGCCCCTCCCTGAGAATTTTACAGACTGCAAAGAGACAAACAGAAACAGGCTTAGAACTTTCGAAGAAGGCTCGATTCCCTGATTTAAAATTGGGTTTATTTTATCCGAGCTTGAGAAGAGGAGCCTGGGGCTTTGAGGTCGGCTTGACTTTGCCCGTTTGGCAGAAAGGGCTAAAAGGTGAAATCCTGTTAAGAGAAGCAGAAAACACGATGAGTCAAATTTCCATGGAAGCTAAGAAAAGAAGAATCGAGCGCTCCCTGGAACGGGCTTTCTCAGATCTCAAAGTTATTGAAGAACAGATCAAAATTTTCGAGGATTCCCTTCTTGCCGAGATTGATGATGCTCTTCGGATGGGAATTAACAATTATCAATATGGAAAGACAGATTCCCTCAGCCTTCTTGATGTTTACAGAAGCTACAAGGAAACAAAGCAGGAATTTCTGAAAACAATTTTCCTTCACAGGGTTGCCATCGCTGAACTCCAAGTGGCCGGTGAGGAAGAGGAATAAAGGAGAGAGGAATGAGAAAAAGATATAAAGTCATTTTTTTCACAATAGGCCTTTTATTCATGGTCTTTGAAGGATGCAAAAGAGAAAGCCCTGAGCCCCAAGCTCCTCTCCAAGAACAAGTCCAGGGAAGAATCTTTCTGAAGAATGAAGTCTCAAGAATTGTCAAGGTGGAGACTGAAATTGTCCAGCTCAAGTCTTTCTCAGTTCCTGTCAAAGCCTGGGGAAAAGTCGCCTTCAATCCAAAGAGACTCATCCATATAACCTCCAGAGTCTCGGGCAGAATTGAAAAGGTCAATGCCTTTGAAGGAGAAAGAGTCCGCCTTGGCCAGGAGCTTCTTTCTCTTTATAGTCCTGATTTTTTAGCTTCGCAGGCTGAGTTCATCCAGATAAACACTAGATACAAAAGGCTGCTCAAAAGCTCAGATGAGGAGGGAAAGATCATAGCAGCTCAAATGCTCGCTTCTGCCGAGAATAAATTAAGACTTATGGGCTTGGCTGAGGAAGAGCTTCGTTCTCTCAAGGAGAATGACGAAATAATATCTTTGCTTAAAATAAGGGGACCTTTTGCAGGGACTCTTATCGAAAGCAACGCCATTCCCGGAAAATATGTAGATATAGGTTCGCCTCTTCTCAAGATTGCTGACCTATCCACTCTCTGGGTCGAAGTCAGTATCTATGAAAAAGACCTGGCGTGGATAAAAGTCTCCTCATCAGCAAAAATTCAAGTGGCGGCTTTTCCTGGCGAAATTTTTGAGGGAACGCTGATCCAAATCGGCGACATTGTGGATGAAGAAACAAGAACAATAAAATCCCGAGTTGAAGTGGCCAATACCGAAGCCAAGCTCAAGCCAGGAATGTATGCAGATATTTCCCTTTTCTCTCCTACAGAAAACAAAGTTCTCGCCATCCCGGACCGAGCATTGCGAAAGGTTGAAGGAAAGAATGTCGTTTTTATTCCGCGGGAAAATAACTCTTTTGAAATAAGAGAAGTCAAAACAGGACGAACCTTTGAGGGTTTTGTAGAGATCACCAGCGGATTGAAGGAAGGAGAAAGAGTGGTCACTGAGGGCAGCTTTGACCTTAAAGCAGAAATGCTCAAAAAAACTCTGGAGGGAGAAGAATGATCGAAAGAGTTATCTCTTTTTCCCTTAAGAAAAGAATGCTGATTTTAGCGATTCTAGTTTTAATGATTGGCCTTGGCACCTACTCCTTCCTGCGTCTTCCAATAGACGCTTTCCCTGATGTGACCAATATCCAGGTGGAAATTCTCTGCACAGCGGCCGGTCTTTCTCCTCTGGAGATAGAGAAATTCGTCACCTATCCCATAGAAATGTCAATGCGAGGTTTGCCTGATCTTGTGGTGATGCGCTCCATTACCAAATTCGGTATCTCTGTGGTGACTCTTGTCTTTGAGGATAATGTGGACATCTATTTTGCTCGCCAACTTGTATTTCAAAGGTTATCGGAGGCAAAAAGCAAAATCCCGGAAGGAGTGGAGACAGAGATGGGACCTGTAGCCACCGCCATGGGAGAAATCTATCAGTACACCTTGGAAGGAAATGAGCCAGAAGACAAAAAGGATTGGGTCAATTATCTAACCGAGCTCAGAACCGTGCAGGACTGGATTCTCAGCCCTCAACTCAAAAGTATTCCTGGGGTTAATGAGGTGAATTCTTTTGGTGGTTATCTCAAGCAATTTCAGGTTGTTGTCAACCCTGATCAGCTCCTCAAATATAACCTCACTATAATGGATATCTCTGAGGCCATAAGAAACAACAACCAGAATGTGGGAGGAAACATTGTCGACCGACATTCAGAGCAATTTATTGTCCGGGGCATAGGGCTTATTAGCTCAACGGAAGACATCAGAAATATCGTTCTCAAATCTCATGAGGGTGTTCCTGTCTTTATCAAAGATGTGGCTGACGTCAAGAGTGGGCAGGCAGTGCGACAGGGCGCTTCTCTTAAAGACGGCCGGAAAGAAGCTGTCGGTGGGATTGTGATGATGCTCCGCGGAGAAAATAGCCGCAGCGTGGTGAAGAGAGTTGAGGCCAAAGTCGTTGAAATCAATAGCTCCTCTATCCTGCCTAATGGAATAAAGATAAAATCCTACTACAACAGGTCAGAGATTGTCGGCAAGAGCGTAGAAACAGTGGTCAAAGCCTTGAGTGTGGGAGTGTTCTTGGTTCTTGTCATCCTTTATCTTTTTCTGAGAAATCTTAGAGGGGCCTTTATTGTCATCCTGGCCCTTCCTCTTTCAGCTCTTCTGACCTTTATCGTCATGAAAATAGGAGGCCTTGAAGCCAACCTCATTTCCCTGGGAGGGTTGGCCATCTCCATTGGCATGGTTATCGATGCGACTATCATCCAGGTGGAAAATGTTCAAAGGCATCTCAGCCATAGCCAAGGACAAACAAAGAAGATTTCTGAAGTCTTGAGGGCAGTCCTTGAGGTCCGCAAACCGAGCATCTTTGGAGAATTAATCATCGCCCTGACCTTCCTTCCCATCATCTCGCTCCAGGGGATGGAAGGAAAGATGTTTTCGCCTCTGGCCTTCACTGTGGCTATTGCCCTCTTTGCCTCCCTCCTTCTCTCCATCCTAGTCATTCCTGCCCTTTGTTCTTTTATCCTCAAACGAGGTGTAGAAAAAGAAAGTCCTCTATTAAAAGGAGCAAAGAGAATTTACCTCCCTTTGCTTGGCTGGGGATTGAAAACGAAATTCTTGATTCCCTTTCTTGCTTTAATTCTTCTGGCGGCAGCAGTCCTCCTTCTTCCTCAGTTGGGCACAGAATTTATTCCGATCATGGATGAGGGAGCATTTGACATGGATATCCAGCTTTTGCCAGGAATTTCGCTCCAGAAAGCTATCGAAGTATCAAAGCTTGTCGAAGAGAAACTGATGGAATTTGCGGAGCTAGAAACCATTGTCTCCAGAACTGGCCAAACAGGAATTGCCCTTGAAGCAAGAGGAGTGGATAAAACTGGATTCGTAGGAGCTCTCAGACCACGTTCTGAATGGAAGACTGCCAGAACAAGAGAAGAATTGACAAACAAGATGAGGGAATCTGTTTCCGAGATTCCTGGTCTAGCCCTGACTTTCAGTCAACCTATCCAGTGCCGGATTGACGAGCTTTTGGCAGGAACAAGGGCTCAAATCATCATCAAGCTCTTTGGAGATGATATGAATGTCCTCAGGACAAAGGCCAATAAGATAGCTGAAGTCTTATCCCAGATCAGGGGAACAACAGATCTGATCGTGGAAAGAATTTCCGGTCAACCCTACATCTCTATCAGCATCAACCGAGAGAAAATTGCTCGCTTCGGAATAAATGTCAATGATGTTCTGAATGTGATTGAGATAGCCGTAGGAGGAAAATCCTCGACCCAGGTCTATGAAGAAAATAGACTCTTTGACGTGACCACAAGATTCCCAGAAGAAAGAAGGAATTCTTTGGAAACAATCGGGAAAATATTGATAGACTCCAAGAAAGGTTTTAGCCTTCCTTTGAGCGAGTTGGCCCAGATTTCTATTAACGAAGGGCCTGTCCAGATATCGAGGGAAAATGGCCAGAGAAGAATTGGAATTGAACTGAATGTCAAGGGAAGGGATATCGGAAGTTTTGTCAATGAAGCTAGAGAGAAGATAAGTGCAGAGGTCAGTCTTCCCAGCGGTTATTATCTGAGTTGGGGCGGACAGTTTGAAAACCAGGAGCGAGCCATGAAAAGGCTTGCTGTTATAGGACCTTCCGTTACTGTCCTGATATTTATTCTTCTCATTTTCACCTTCAATTCTTTTCGATTAGCCTTGCTGGTTATCCTCAACCTTCCCTTTGCCCTGATCGGAGGGGTCTTTGCCCTTTTTTTCTCAGGGCTTTATCTTTCTGTTCCAGCCTCTATCGGATTTATCGTCCTCTTCGGTGTAGCTGTACTCAATGGAATTGTGCTCGTTTCCTATATCTCACAGATTCATGAAAGTGATGTTCCTCTTCGTAAGGCAATTCTCAAAGGTTGTGAAGTAAGGCTCAGGCCAGTCCTGATGACAGCTTCGATTGCTGTCTTTAGCCTTATTCCCCTCCTCTTCGCCACAGGCCCTGGCTCAGAGATCGAGCGGCCCCTGGCTGTGGTCGTAGTTGGGGGACTGATCACCTCGACTCTCCTGACTCTGCTTGTTCTGCCCATCCTCTACAGTTACTTCGAAAAAAAAACAAAAAAATAAAGCGATTAGAATACGGACAAAATGCAAGATATTAGCCCTTTTTTCCCAGAGTTTTGAGCTGCTCTAAAGAACCATAAAGGGAAACTAATTTTCGAAATTCTTTCTCATCATAGAAAGAGCATTTCCCTTCGCTGAAAGCCTTGGCCACTTCAACACAAAAGCGGACTGCCATCTCGATGTCGACAGGCTGGCTGGCACCAGTGTCACATCCAGGAACCGCAACTTCAGTGGTGATAGCCAATCCAACCAGGGGAGCGCTGGTCACGGTTGAAGGCTGGAGGATACTGTTTAGATGATAAAGGCCATTCCCGTAAGGAGTAATATCCTGGGTGGTGATCGGAAAGACAACAGGCAGTTTTCCGGTTACGGTCTGCATGATGTCCAGGAGATCCTCGCTGACCCGGAGAATATAGCCATTTTTGACTGTCGGAGAAATGGCGAATCCTCGCTGATTGATTATTCGATTTCCTTTGGTGGTGTCAACAGAGAGAATTGCTTCCATGTCTTTGTCAACTTCGTATTTATTCATAATCTCCATGGATACAGGCGCATCCATAAAAGGAACAGGCTCATGAGGAATGATTGGTGAGCGAGGCGAAAGATGGGTAGCGATAATGATATCGCCCTTGAGTTCATCCCCGCGGCTCCTCATTTCTGTAATCTTTAGAGCAGTGGCCAAAGCTGTGATCGCTCCATCAGCATCAGAGACAATGCCGATCTTATGGGGCCGGGCGCCTATGCCTCCCAGGCGGCCGATGACCCCTAGAGTAGGAGCGTACTTTCCTCTAGATTTTCCCTCCTTCCCTTTTATTTTTAGCTTCACGAACTGTGTCTCTCCTTTATCACCCTTAATTTTATGGGTCTCAAATTCAGAGGTGCCTAAACCTCTTTCGCTAAAAATTTTTTTTAAAATTCTTATGTCAATGACAGGGGCATCCAATAAATCATAAATTTCCATAACCTGTTTTAGAGCCATGATTAACTCCTTTTGTTGTAACTGGGGTCAGACATCTGTGGTCAAGATTTGGGGTCAGACATTGCCATGGAAAAGAGAACTGTACATGCCCTTGATTTGCCCTCACCCCTATGATAATGTCTGACCCCATGACCACAGATGTCTGACCCCGAAAACCACTAAAGCAATTCGCTAATAAATCTAGCCAGCAAAGACCTGGCCAGAAGAACTGGCTTTGCTGTAGCCTGCCTCAATTTTTCTTTTATCTCTAAATTATACCCGATGCAATCAAGGACAATGAAATCAACTTTCTCTTTCTTGATCTGGTTCACAACATCTTCTAACTCCTTAGTTCCCAGATAAGGATTAAAAGCATCAACAACTAATTTTAGTCCCGTCTTTTCCCATTTTTTTCCTGCCCCAATTTTCTGCTCTTCGAGTGGCACAAGCACGCCGAGCTTTCCCTGGCGCAGAACTGAAGTCATAAAACTAAAAAGAATCCTGGAAGGCAGCAGAAAAGGCTTTCGCCATTTGATTTCCGGAAAATCCTCTGTGCAGAGAAGAGCAGAGAGATTGACCCCCTGCTTTTCAAGCTCGAAAATCTTTTTTTGAAGGAGAGGAATTATTTTTCTTTTTCCCAAAACCGCAGAAGATTTATCTCTGAGTCGAGTAATTAGAGGAAAATCGCCTTTTTCAGGACAAAGCTTTACAATCTCAGCCGGGGACAAGCCATCAAGTGCCCCACTTTCTATGACCTCGATTCCAGGATCGAGAAAAGAAACAATCTCGGGAACAACATCATCCCTAGGAGATTGGCCAATGGTGAGGAAGCCAATTTTCACGTTCATCTTAATACCTAATATCTTAGGATTTCTTTTCCGATGGCCTTCTCTATTTTTAGGAGAAGGTCAGGGTCTTTAACTCCCGAGCCAAGAATCAGTTTCTCCGCCGGAACACTGATGATGATGACTTCCCTGCCCTCTTTCATCTCGGCACTTATCACGGGCAGAGAAGTTTCAAAATCAAAGGTCATCACAAGATCAGGGAAAGTGGCAATCCTTGTCCCTTCGACCTCGAGCGTCATATATTCATTCCAGAAGCAAAGCTCAGAGATTCTCCTCTTTCCTTTGATTCTGATTTTGCCGATATCTAGACCAGCCACGGTCGAAAGATCTATTCTTTCCACATTTCCTCTACTAATGAAATCCCCACTAAGAAAATCAAGAATCTTTTTTACTGTTTTTTCCGAATCTCTATTCTGGAGAATTATTTCTCCGATTTTGAAGGCCATAGTAATGGCGCCAGGTGCTCCATTCTCTTTCACATAAGAAGCTGGAACAGGATTTCTGGCCACAGCCACCATCCCTCCTGCTTTAACGGCAGCTTCTCTGACTTTCTTTGAAACTTCTTTGAGGGGGCCTCTGAAAAAGGCTTCAACTCGATTCCCTCCGGCGGAACTGCCTCCAACTGCAGCCTGCAAAGATATATATCCTTGCTCGCGATTGAGACCCATCGAGCCCATTAATCCCAGGGGATGGGCCCGGCCATTGCAGGGAGCATCGATCAGAGGAATGTTTAAAACCGCAGATTGCAGCCAGCCGTTTACAATCCCTAGAGCTCCAATTTCGCTCGAGATAAGGCCATTGACTTTGATTTTTGTTTCCTGGACGAAAAGCTCAACAGCCCGGACATAATCCTCTGGCTCTAGAAGACAAGCCCCTACTGAAGGAGCCCCAACAGCAGAACAGGTTAAGACAACAGCCTCCTCGGATAAATCTTCAACCGTCAAGATTTCAGAAAAACCTTTTTCGAGGGCAAGATGGCCGATTTTTCTTCCTTCCTCAATCCAGCCTCCGCCACCTCCGCCCAGAACTGCTCCACCCAGCACAGCAGCTTCCACAGATTCTTTTTCAATTTTGATTTTCTTGCTCATTTTCTAAAAATTTTCATCCCTGCCCAATAAAGGAATAAGGCTGAAATTATTCCATTAAAGGCGAAAATGGAAAAAGGGAAGACACTGATCCTAAATGGATGTCCTGAAGTCAGCCAGCCAGCGAGAAAGCTCAGCAAATAGACTGCAAGAGCGACTGGGTTCCAGAGCTTCTGCGAAGCCCTACTTGCTTCATCCATTTTTCTTCTTCTCAAAAAATAGTAATCAGCGATGAGGATTCCTCCGATAGGACCGATGGCAATGCTCAGCAAACTCAAGAACAAACTAAGCCTCTCCAGTATTCCGAAGGCTCCTAAGAGGGAGGCCAGAATTCCGACAATGATGGCCAGCTTCCACCTTGTCCATCTGATGATCGTGTTAAAGGCAAGAACAGAAGAGTAGAGATTTGAGTCATTGGTTGTCCACTGAGCAAAGCCTATGGCCAGAAAGCCGATTATTCCCAGGCCAGCGTATTCTCGACTGATAATCAAGCTGGGAAGGCGCTCATGATAGAGTCCTGTTTTCATGGAAAGCACAGACCCGACAAGCTGCATGGTTGCGCTTATGCCCATCGAAAATGTTGCCGCATAGAGGATATCCCGAAATCGAGGTCGTGCGTAACGGAAGACATCAGCCGACGTCACAGCACCAACGATGAATCCTCCAGCAATGATGGATGAGGCTTCGCCCAGAGTCAGCGGATAGGGAGAGGAAGGATGATTCTGAGCAAGCTCCACTAGCTCTCCTGATGGTAAAAAATTGAAACCCATCTTGAAAGCTGCATAAAGGAACACAAGAACCATGGGAGGGACTGCTCCCCAGCTTAATGCTTTGAGCCCCCTGAAACCAAATATAGCAGGAGTCATCATCAACAGACCGCTGCCAAAAGCAAGAAAGGCAAAAGAGATAGAAGTTTTCGTCGAGACGACAAGTGTCTCGGCAAAGAGAGCTGCCTGGACTCCGAACCAACCCATAAAGGCAATGGCCAGGCAGAGGGAAATGAGAAGGGAGCCGCGCTTGCCAAAGGAAATTCTGGCCAGGAGTGGAGTGGAGAGGCCCATCTTTGCTCCCATAAAACCGGTGAGAGACATCATCCCGATGAGAAGGGCTTCGCCAAGCAAATAGGCAATCAAAACTTTTTTTATCGAGCCCAGCCCCATTCCGACCATCATTCCCCGCAGCAAGGCAGAAAGGACAATGGCCACCCCAATCCAGACCATAGCGATATCGATCCAGGGTTTTCGTTGATCAGAAGGGACTTGCCTTAAAGAATAATCCTCAAGAACTTCTGGCTTTTCCGCCATCATCGCTTAGCCAATCGAAAAAAATGATTAAAGAATTCTAATACATTCATTCCAAAGAAGCAAAATAAAGTTTTCCGTGACAGGACAAGTCCATTAATTTAGATCGCCACAGAAAAAAGATGAAAATCAAAAATACTATTGTTTGACTTATCACAATGTCCATGCTATAAGGCAAAAACGACCAAAGCGGAGATCAAGAATGATAAAAAGAGTTTTTCCATTTTTACTTATTTTTTTCTTGATCAAAGCATTTGTTTTCTCCATCAATGTCTCTGTCCAATCTCAAAAAGAGGATTTAGAGAAGGAAGTTGAAAAAATATTTAAACAGAGCTGTAGCCTCTCAGGCTGCCACAGAGGAAAAAATCCACCAAAAGGTTTAAATCTCGAGCCGGGTAAATTCTTCGAGTCTCTGGTCAATGTCCCCAGTGAGGAAATCCCAATCCTCAAGAGAGTTGATCCTCTCCATCCTGAGAAAAGTTATCTTTTAATGAAAATCAGGGGAGATAAAGACATTCGGGGGGAGCGGATGCCTTTAGAAAGAGCAGCTTTGAATGAGGAAAAAATTAAAATTATCGAAAAATGGATTCTCAGCTTAAAGGAAAAAGAAGGAGCGGAGGGAAAGAGAGATTTCCAAAATGCGGCTTTCTTGGGAAACCGGCTTATCAATCTGCCAACAACCCAGGCCATCGAGAAGGGAGAGTTTCTCTTTAGAGTATCCCATCGTTTCTATCGGACAGTGAGGAGTGGCTATGATTCTTTCTATGGACTGGACGGGCCAGCAGCAGTTCTCCTCAGCTTTGACTATGGAATCAGGGACGATTTAAGTCTTTCCCTAGGTCGGACAAACACCTATCAAGAATTGGAACTCTCACTCAGGTGGCTCATCTTCAAAGAGGAGAAAAAACTGCCTCTTCCTATTTCTGCTGCCCTTCTCGTTGGAGGAAGTCTGGTTACGCAGCGAGAGCCGGAAAAAGAGACTCTTCGCTCGGAAAATATAAAATTCAACCTCCAATTGAGTCTATCCTATCAGCTGAGCCAGTCTTTCTCTTTCTTGCTCGTGCCAGCTTACTCTTCTCATACCAATCACTGGGAATCTCCTCCAGATGGGACTTTAGCCCTGGGATTTGGGG
>CAZPAX010000032.1:0-18017 GCA_964584535.1 uncultured Eubacteriales bacterium | reverse complement strand
GGACGGACGGGGACGCACCGTGACAGGACCCTATTCCCGGTCAATGCTATCACGGGAAAAAAGATGCTTCCTTTACTATTTTAAGCATCTTCTTTGCGTGATGATTTAAATTAATGGACAGGACCCATCCATCAAAAGATTAAAGGTTTCACAGGGAAAAAGATGCTTCCTTTACGATTTTGAGTTTTTTTGATATTTATAGTTTCTAAAATTGAATACATGCGTCTCTTAAGTTTTCTCCCTCGAAAGAAATTTCCTTTCAAGTTCATCTATTGCCAAGATTACTGGATGGTAGACATTGGAAAGCATGTTTTTCCCGTAAAGAAGTACAGGCTCATCTACGAGAAACTCCTCTCCATGGGAGTCAAAAAGGAGAGTTTTCTGGCTCCTGAGCCATCCCCGGATGAGGATCTTCTCCTCGTTCATACAGCTAAATACCTGAAGAAGTTGAAGACAGGAAGCCTTTTACAATCCGAAATTCTGACCCTGGAGCTGCCCTATTCTGCGGAGCTTCTGAGGTTTGCCCGATTGTATGTGGGCGGAACAATCCTCACCGCTCGAAGAGCTTTAGAAGACGGGCTTGCAATCCATATCGGCGGAGGATTTCATCATGCCTTCCCAGATCATGGCGAAGGCTTCTGTGTTCTCAACGATGTGGCTGTGGCTCTGGAAAAAATGAAGCAGGATAAAAGAATTAAGAAAGCGATGGTCGTTGATTGCGATCTCCATCAGGGTAATGGAACAGCCTTCATCTTTGCCAGAAAGGACTATATCTTCACCTTTTCCATTCACCAGATGGATATCTATCCTGCCCAAAAGCCTTCAAGTTCAGTGGATGTTGGCCTCTGGTCAGGAGATGGGGATGAGAAGTACCTCTCTTCCCTGCGTTTACATTTTCCTCGCCTCTACCGAGAGTTTCAGCCTGATGTTGTCTTTTATCTGGCCGGTGCAGATCCTTATGAAGAGGACGAACTGGGAAGCCTGAAATTAACTAAGGAAGGCCTAAAAGAAAGGGACCAGATCATCCTCGAAGGAGCCCGGAGACTCCGCATTCCTGTTGCAGTCGTTTTTGCTGGAGGTTATGCCCGAAAAGTTGAGGACACAGTTGAAATTCATCTCAACACTATTAGAGTGGCCCAGAAGGTGCAGAGAAAGTATTCTTAGGTTTTTGTCTCTTTATCAATCCAGCCGAGATATTTTTCGTAACCTTTCAAGATAGGGAGGGCGATGATTTCAGGAACATCGTAGGAATGAAGACCTCGGATCCGCTTTTCAAGTTTCCCATAGAGGCTTGCTCTGGTTTTAATGAAAAGGATGTGCTCGCTCTCCTCTGCGATTCTTTCTTCCCACCAATAGAAAGACTGGCAGGCTCCTGAGATGGTCACGCAAGCTGCGAGCCTTTCCTCAACCAGGCGGCGGGCAATTTCCTTGCCTTTGTCTTGGTCAGGCACTGTGACCAAGACCAGAATATAATCGGTCATTATTCTTGAAGGAAGATGTGGGCAAAGACCTTTGAATCTCCCAACATGTTGTCAATGATGCAGTATTCGTTGGGCTGATGGGCTGTCTCGTCAGCCCGAGACCAGCAGGCTGCTTCATAGCCAGCTCTTCGGAAAAGAGCTGCCACTGTTCCGCCTCCAATTCCCCTCGCCTGGCCTTCCTCATTGTAGACTTCCTTAATTGCCTTTTTGAGAGCCAGAACGACAACTGCCTCGGCAGAAGTTGGAGGAGCAGCAGGAGCTTTTTGCTGTTCCTCAAAAGTAATCTTGACCTTGTATTTGTTTTCGATTCTGCCTGCGATTTCCTTGATTTTCTCTTCAACCTCATCTACTGTATATTTGGGAAGGATGCGGCTGTCCATGTAAAAGATGTCTTCCCCAGGAATAGTATTGATGTTGGGGACATTGGCCTCTTTTTTGGTCGGCTCAAAAGTCGAGATAGGAGGACTGAAGAGGGAATCTTGCTCTGGGAATGCTTGGTAGAGATTGTTCAGTTCTGTTATCAGGAAGCTTGCGACCTTGAAGCTGTTAATTCCTTTTTCCGGAGTTGACCCATGAGCTTGTTTTCCAAGAGTCTTGAATTTCAACCAAAGGATGCTTTTTTCCGCCACTTCAATCAGTGTCCCTTTTTCGTTTCCCGCATCAGGGACAATGATCATGTCCTGCTTGCGGAAGGCCTTGGAGTGCTGGAGGACATAGCCAATCCCTTTTTCGCTCCCTGTTTCCTCATCTGCGACTAGAGCCACTCCGACATCATAATTGGGCTTTGTGTTCTCTGCGAGAAAGGCTTTGATTGCATAAAGAGAGGCCACCATTTCCTGCTGGTTGTCTTCCACCCCTCTTCCATAAATTTTCCCTCCCTCAATCCAGGCTTTAAAGGGATCACCTCGCCAGAGCGATAATTCACCGGGCGGGACAATGTCCATATGAGTCATGATCCAGATGGTTTTCGCTGAGCTTTTTCCTTTAAAACGGCCGAGAATGTTTGGCCGGTAACCGGAGGGAGAATCTATGTCAGGGGCCTTAATGACCTCGATATCCTTAAATCTATTTTCCTTTAAAAAGCTGAGGAGAAACTCAGCCTTCTTTCCCTCTCCCTCTCCTCCGCTTGCCGGAGAGATCGCTGGAATAGAACATAATTTGATTTGCATGTCAATCATTTCATCTCGGAAGGAATCGATTCTCTTTGCGATTTTTTCGAACTTAGTCATGGCCTCCTCCATTTGCAGAGAATCATAACATCGAAGCAGGCAAGAAGCAAGCCTTTCGCTTCCTTGACTTTTCCCCTGATTGGGCATACATTTACAAAAAATGCGAATTGGCTTTGACCTCCGGCCTTTCCTCAAAGAAGAGACTGGTGTCGGCACTTATTATCGAAACCTCCTTTTTCATCTGGCCCAGATTGACAAGGGCAATGAATATTTTCTCTTTTCTTCCTCGTTGAAAGACCGTTTTCCAGCTGAGAAAATTCCAGCCTTTGCCAAGATGAAATTCCGCCATTTTCCTTTTCCGGTTAAAGCGACGAACTTCTTCTGGTACAGGCTCGGCTGGCCCCCTTTGGACTATCTCTTCAAACAGCAATTGGATTTGAGCCACTCTCCGAATCCCCTCATCTTGCCCACCAAAGGGAAAAAAGTTATCACTGTTCATGATCTTTTCTTTATGGATTTTCCCCAGAAGGCAGAGAGAGAGGTAAAAAAAATTTTTGTGCATAAAATAAGAGACTCTCTCCAAAGAGCCGATGGGGTCATTGCTGTCAGCCAATTTACAAAAGATGATATCAGGGATAAATTTGGTTTAGAAAGCGAAAAGGTCAGAGTCATTTACCACGGCATGGACCAAAAATTCCAGGAAGAGATTGACGCCCAAGAGCTGGAAAGAACAAGACAGAAATTTTCTCTTCCCCCTTCCTTTATTCTTTTTGTGGGGACTTTGGAGCCAAGAAAAAATCTCCTCTACCTGGTCGATGCTCTTAAAATGATTCACGAAGACTATCAAAAGATACTTCTCCTCATTATTGGCAGAGAGGGGCAGGATTCCAGAAATCTGAGAGGAAGAATAAAGCAAAAAAAGCTCGAATCTTGGGTAAAATTCACAGGCTACCTTCCAGAAAAGGATTTAAAGAGCATCTATCGCCTGGCCTCGGCTTTTGTTTTTCCATCTTTCTGTGAAGGTTTTGGCCTTCCCCTCCTTGAAGCCATGGCCAGCGGCTTGCCCATTGCTGCCTCCCGAGCTCCGGCTATCCCAGAGATTGCTCAGGAAGCGGCCCTCTATTTTCGGCCAGAAGATCCTGAAGATATGGCCGAGAAAATCATTCGGCTCTTGGTTGATGAGACTTTGAGGCAGTCCCTTCGGTCCGAAGGAAAAAAGAGAATTCTTGATTTTGACTGGAAAAAGGCAGCAGCAGAGACCCTCCATTTTTATCAGGAACTTGTCGGAAAAGAGTGATGAAGATTGCTGTTGACTGCTTCGAAGTCAATGAAAAGGCCACTGGCGCGGGGAGAGTCATTGATAATATTTTGAATGACCTCCTCGATCTTTTAGCTGACCACGAATTTTTTATCTTCAGCAGGAACTTGATCGAGGGATACTCGAGAGATCATGTCAGACAATTTGTCATTCCCTGGGAGAAAGGATATTTCCGCTGGCAGAATGGCCCTTTCTGGAAAGGCCTGAAAAGAGTTGACCCTGACCTTCTCCTCGCTTCTAATTACACGCTTCCCTTTTTTAACAGATGGAAATCCATCTTGATCGTCCACGATATTTCCCCTCTAGCCCACCCCGAGTGGTATCCGAGGAAAACTGCTCTAACAAGAAAATTCCTTATCCGCAGAAGTCTCAGGAAATCGGACCTACTCATAACGCCTTCAGAATTTACAAAGAAGGAAATAGTCAGGCTATCACCAATAGAACATAAGAAGATAAAGGTGATTACCTTGGGAGTGGAGGAAAGGTTCAAGAAGTCCAGCTTCGAGGAAATCCTCCAATGGAAAAAGAGAAAAGGTTTAGAAGGTAAAAAAGTCATCGGCTATCTAGGCTCCATTTTTAATCGGAGGAATATCCCTGGCCTTGTTCGGGCCATGGAACTTCTTCGCAAGGAATTCCCAGAGACATTCCTCTATCTCGTCGGAAAAGACCTCACTCATCCTCCATTGGCTATTCCCAAGCTTCTGGAAAGAGAGTGGATAAGATGGGAGGAGTTTATTGACGAGAAAGAGCTTTCCCTCTTCTATTCAGCAATTGATGCCTTTGCTTATCTTTCTGAATATGAAGGATTTGGCCTTCCGCCGCTGGAAGCCATCGCCTGTGGAACTGTGCCTATTGTCCTGAACCTCTCCTCTCTTAAGGAAATTTATAGGGATATGGCGATTATGGTTGAGACCTCTGAGCCTGAAGAAATCAAGGAAGCCTTGAAAAAAGCGATTACTGAGGAGAGGATAAAGAAGGACATTCTCACCAGGTTCTCCCAGAAAAGAAGACAGTTTTCCTGGGAGAGAGTGGCCTCTCGAATTTCTTTTCTGATTAAAGATTTAGGAAAGTAAAAGCTTGGCTGATGGAAAAAGAACTGTCTGTTATTCTCGTCAATTATAATGACAAAACTCATCTTCAAAGCTGCCTTTCCTCGCTAGTCGACAATGGCCGGGGCTTTGCTTTTGAAATCATTATTGTTGACAACAATTCTGGAGACGGGAGCCCGGAATTCATCGAGAAAAATTTCCCGGCCGTAAACCTTATCCATAACCGGGAAAATGTGGGATTTTCTAGGGCAAACAATCAAGCCATTCGGATAAGCAGGGGAGAATTCATTCTTTTTCTGAATACAGATACACTTCTCCCCCGAGGTGTCTTGAAGCTCCTTTTGGAAGAGATGAGGGCCAATCCTCAGATTGGGGCTTTGGGGCCAGCTCTTTTTAGAGATCGGACAAGATACCAGGTTTCCTTCGGGGAAAAAGTCAGTTTTTTTTCTGAGATTCTTCAGAAATGCTTTCTTAACTATTATTACAGGCTTTTGTTGAAAATTGTCCAGAAGAAGCGCGAGGTTGGCTGGCTGAGTGCAGCTTGCCTTCTCGTCCGGCGATCTGCTCTGGAAGAAGTAGGTTTTTTTGATGAAAAATTTTTCCTCTATTTTGAAGATATTGATCTCTGTTTGAGGATGAGAGAAAGAGGTTGGAAGCTTATCTTCTTTCCTAGGGCTAAAGTCTTTCATGAAGGAGGAGTATCCACTTTGTCCTTCAAACTTTCGAGCCGCCTGGAATACAGACGTTCCCAGCTCTACTACTATCGAAAGCACAATTCAAAAATTTCTCTTTTTTTGCTCCGTCTCTATCTGAGATTGAATTTTAGCTTTCTTTCTCTCTGGATAGGAGACAGCGAGATTCGCTCCCACTATTTTCAGTTGCTGAAGGAATAGAGAAAAAATGGAAAAGATAAAAGTCCTGGAGATGATCGACCAGCCTTTTTTGGGAGGAGGACAAAAAACCCTTCTTTCTCTAGTCAGGCATCTGGACAGGAAAAAATTTTCTGTTTCAGTCTGCTCCCAAGACTCAGGGCCCCTAGTTGAGGAAGTGAAGAAAAATGGGATTGTCCATTTTCCTATATCTTTCAGCAAGAAATTCAAGTGGAGGATTATCCGCGAGATATCCTCTATCCTTCTCAATAACAGATTTGATATTCTCCATACCCATGGCGGAATTGCTGGATTTTATGGTCGCTGGGCAGCCAAAAAGTGCCGGACTCGAGTCGTTGTCCATACTCTTCATGGCATCCATTATCTCCATTACAGGAACTTGCTCCTGAAACAAATCACTATTTTCCTGGAGAGAATCTTTTCCCGATTTACAGATGCTCTTGTTTTTGTCTGCGATTCAGATAGGGAGAAAGGGAAAAAATTGAAACTCGCTCCCCAGACAAAGATGCATCTGATTAGGAATGGAATTGATCTTCCCCCGGTCAGGGAAGAAGATGTCCTAGCTAGGCGAAAAGAACTGGGATTAAATTTGTCACAACCGGTACTGGGGACAGTGGCCCGTCTCCATCGCCAGAAAGGGATCATCTATCTTCTCCAAGCAGCCGCAAAGATTCAGCGCTCTTTCCCTGAGGCAAAGATTTTTGTTGTTGGCGGAGGGCCATTAAGGCAAAGGCTCCAGAGAGAAAGACAGAGATTGGGCGTCGACAAATTCTTATTCTTTTTGGGCGAAAGGAAAGATGCGGCGG
The DNA here is from genome assembly GCA_964584535.1 of uncultured Eubacteriales bacterium. GTDB lineage: Bacteria > Acidobacteriota > Aminicenantia > Aminicenantales > CAZPAX01 > CAZPAX01. The sequence goes on along the minus strand of CAZPAX010000032.1, from coordinate 11,304 downwards.
AGATCCTTTCTCTCTTTGATATCTTTATCCTTCCCTCTCTTTGGGAAGGGCTTCCCTATGTTCTCATCGAAGCTGCTTCAGCGGGCAAGCCCATTGTGGCCACAGACGTGGATGGAGTCAAAGAAGTAATCACCAACGGAGAGACAGGAGTCCTCGTTGCTGCCCGTAATTCAGAAAAACTGGCAGAAGCTGTGATCAGCCTTCTTCGAAATAGAGACCATGCAGCAAAGCTCGGGGAGAAGGCAAAAAAGACAATCCCTTCCCATTTCTCTCTCTCCAGAATGATCGAAGAAACGCAAGAGCTTTATTTAGAAATGATGGGGACAGGCACCTTTTTTCCCTGAAAAAGGTGCCTGTCCCCTAATTGACTACAAAAAATTAGCCTAATTGACAATTCTCCACCCCCTTTTTATAATCTCCGCAATGGAAAAAACTAAAGTTGCCCTTGTTCATGATTGGCTGACCGGCCAGCGAGGGGGAGAAAAGGTTCTCGAGGTTCTGGCTGAGATTTTCCCTCAGGCTCCGATCTACACTCTTTTCCATTTTCAGGGGAGCCAGATTGCGGAAATCGAAAATAAGGAAATAAGGACAAGCTTTCTTCAGAAATTCCCTTTTCTCAAGGAGAGATACCGGTTCTATCTGCCCCTCTTTCCTCTTGCTGCAGAGCTTTTCGACCTGCGGGACTATGACTTTGTTGTCTCCACTTCCCATTGTGTGGCTAAGGGAGTCATCCCTCATCCTGATGCTCTCCATATCTGCTATGTCCATTCTCCGATGCGCTACGCCTGGAATCAATATTTTCCCTATTTTGCGTCCTCCAGGCTTTCCTTTTTTTCCAGGATTTTCATTCCTCCCATCATCCACTACTTGAGGCTTTGGGATGAGTCTTCTTCCCAGAGGGTTGATTTTTTTATTGCCAATTCAAGGAATGTGGCCAGGAGAATCGAGAAATACTACAGGCGGCAGGCTGAAGTTATCCATCCACCCGTCGACACTCAATTTTTTAAGCCCCACGACTGGCCTTCTGAGAAAGAATATTTCCTGGTCGTCTCAGCTCTTGTCCCTTATAAAAGGATTGACTTGGCCATTGAGGCTTTTAATCAGTCAGGACTTGTTCTTAAAATTGTGGGTCAAGGTCCGGATTTTAAAAAGTTAAAAAAGCTTGGCCGGCCGAACATTGAGTTCCTTGGCTCTCTCGATCCCCAGGATCTTCTCAGGACCTATCAAGGAGCCAGAGCTCTCATCCTGCCCGGAGAGGAGGATTTTGGCATTACTTCCCTGGAGGCCCAAGCCTGTGGAATCCCTGTCCTTGCCTATGGAAAGGGAGGAGCAACCGAGACAGTAATCCCGGGAGAAACAGGCCTTTTCTTTCCCGAACTTAAGGTCTGGAGTCTAAGAGAGGCGCTTGACAAATTGAGTAGCTTAGAATTTAATAAAAACACCATAAGATCAAATGCTATGAATTTTTCCCGGGGAATCTTCAAAGAGAAGCTCTCTCTTTTCCTTGAGAAAAGATGGTCAGAATTTAGGGGAAAGAAGTGATCACAAGACATCGGGCCCGCCTTGTCAGGCTTTTTATTCTCAGCGATGTTTTGGCCATTTTCGTCTCCTATTTTTACTCCTATCTTTTTCGCTTTTATGCCTACATCATTCCTGTTGATCCGGCCAAAGGGATCCCTCCCATAAAATCTTATATTTTTGTTTTCCCCTTTTTCCTGGCCCTGCATCTGGTCATCTTCTATTTTCAGGGATTCTATAAGAGCCGGCTAAAAAGGACAAGGATTGAAGATTTTCTTTTCATTACTCTGAATGCCGTTATCACCATTCTCATCATTCTGGCTGGCCTTAGCTATCTTTCGAGTTACAGCCAGGGCGCTCATCCTCTTTTCCGCATGACATTTAAGCTTTCTCATGGCTTTCTGGCTGTTTATTTTGTTGTTGTTATCTTCTTGATTTCTTTTCTCAGACATCAGATTTATTTTTTCATGAAGCGGCGCTATGCTCGAGGGCTGAACCTCCAGAATGTCCTTATTGTCGGTGCTGGAGAGATGGGAAAAGCAGTGGCTCAGAAGCTCTTTCAATACAAGGACCTGGGATTTGTGGTCAAAGGCTATCTGGATGATGAGAAAAAGGCGGGAGAGAAAATCGATGTTAACGGCGGAGTCGAAGTCCTTGGCGGTCTTAAAGAACTGGCGCCAATCCTTGAAAAATCCGATATCAGTGAAGTCTATGTTGCCCTGGATTTGAATAACTACTCCAAAATTCTGGAGACCCTAAAGATCGTCAATAAGTATCCGGTTAATGTCAGACTCATTCCTGATCTTTTTCAGCTTCTCACTCTCAAGGCGAATATCCAGGATCTGGATGGCTTCCCTGTTATTTCTATTGATGAGGTTCCTTTGCGGGGAATGAAAAGGATTGTCAAAAGGATCATGGATATAGGTGTCTCTTCTCTGCTCTTGACCCTCTTTTCGCCTTTAATCCTCGTTGTTTCTTCACTGATCAAACTGACATCCCGCGGCCCAGTCTTTTACAGGCAGGAACGGGTGGGGATTGATGGCCGGAGATTTGTCATTCACAAGTTCAGGACAATGATTTTCGATGCGGAGAAAGAGACTGGCCCTGTGATGTGCCAAGAGGGTGATCCCCGGATAACGAAAATCGGAAGATTCCTGAGGAAATACAGCATTGATGAAATCCCTCAACTGGTTAATGTTCTCAAAGGGGAGATGAGTCTCATCGGGCCCAGGCCGGAAAGACCAAACTTTGTCAAGGATTTTACCGAGAGAATTCCCAAATACATGCTCAGACACAAAGTGAAATCAGGAATCACTGGCTGGGCCCAGGTTCATGGATTGAGGCAGGATACATCCATTGAGAAGCGCCTTGAGTATGATTTTTATTACATCCAGAACTGGTCTCTGGCGCTGGATCTGGAAATCCTCTGGAGGACCTTAAGAAAAGGATTCATCGATCGAAACCTAAAATAAGATTTAGCTCTTGCGGGGTTCGAAAATCTGCTTAAGGCCGAAAACCGAGTAGTGTATTCCAGAGAGAAGGGTGGCAGCAAAAGTCAGGTAAAAGACCCATTTGAGGTAGGGAAAGGAAATCCCGAGGTAATTGAGAAATAGAACCAGAAAGACAGTTCCGACCTGGCAGACAGCGGTTGCTTTTCCCAACAGGGAAGGGTAAAAGATTTTCAGATTCCCCAGCCTGTAGATAATCAGGGAGCCTAAGGCGATGAGCACGTCCCGGCCGATGACTAGAACTGTCAGCCAGATAGGAATTAAGTTTGGGGAACTCAAGGAGGGCAGCGAGAGAAGGATGAAAGAGGGGGTGAGCAGCAATTTGTCAGCTGCCGGATCCAAAAAGACGCCAATTTTTGTTTTCTGACGCCAGATTCTGGCAGTGAAGCCATCGAGCACGTCTGTCAATCCTGCCAGAGTAAAGATTGCCAATGCTTCGAAGGCTTTTCTCTGGATCATGGCCATCATAAAGACTGGAATAAGAAGTATCCGCAGAAGGCTGAGAATATTGGGAAGAGTCAGGAAAAGACTTTTCTCTTTTTCATTCATTAAAGGATTGATCTATTTTATCAAGTCTAGGAGAAGATCTAAGATATCTGTGGCCTCCTTTCCAGAGAGGCTTAGCTCTGGCCTGAAATTTCGATTCCGGTCAAGATCCATGATCTGGTAGGATATGATTTGGGCGATCGGCTGATAATAGTAATTATCCGGAGAGACATCCGCAACCTGGACTCTTTCGGCTGGAAACTGAGGGATGAGCCTGTAGCCTTTCTTTTTCAGAAGATTGATGAAGCGGAGCAGGATTTCTGCCATTTCCGCCCTAGTCACGACTTTTTTGGGCTGGAAGGTATGATTCTCATAAACATCCAGAATACCCAGCGAGGTTATTTTCAGGATAAATTTTGAGGCCCAGGAAGTGGCTATGTCGACAATGATCGGAGGCTTGGCCGGTGTCTCATCCAGAATCCCCCTGAATTTGAGGGCCAGGAGGGCAGCCATATCTTCTTTGGTCACTGCCTGGATGGAAGGAATAGTCTCATACTGGCTGGGCAGTTCATATATTCCTAGCCTGTTTTTAAGGCTCTCGATTTGATCCTCAACCTCTTTATTTTTTGGGTCCAGCTCTTTGAGGCGTTCGTAGACTTCAAGACTCTTTGAGTATTTCTCTGTGAGAGAAAGAGTGTCTGCATAATCTTTCAATATTTTCTTGTTCTTGGGCTCAAGACTATAGGCTGCTTGGAGGTGGACCAGAGCATTTTGAGGTCTATTCTCTTTTCTATAGATCTCGGCCAGGGTGAGGTGTGCTTCTATCCATTTTGGAGAATAATGGAGAGCCTTCAGATAGGCTTCTTTTGCTTTTTCTGTCTTTCCCTCCTCAAGAGACACTCTTGCTTCATTCAAGAATTCCTCTGTTTTTTTTGTCCGCAATGTTTCGTATTCCTGCGTGGCAAAGGGATGATCAGGTATTATTTTGAGCACTTCCGAAAATTCTGCGAAAGCCAGATCCTCCTCGGAAGCTTTCTTGTAAACCTGGGCCAGGCCGAGATGGATCAAGGCCAGGTCAGGATAATCTTTAAGGCCTTCTTTAAAGCTTTCTTCTGCGGCCTGCAGGTTATTGAGAAGGAAATGGGTGTAGCCAAGGCCTACTGCATATATTGGACTTTTGGCCCCTAAGCGGGAGATGATTTTTTCAGCTTTGTTTGCCTTTCCTTGTTTGAGATTTGACCAGGCTTCCTCAGCGGCGATTCTCTCTTCAAGGGAAAGGCTGGTCACAAGAGAAGCGGGCAGGCTGTCAATATACAGAGAAGGTGGTGGCGGTGGGAAAGTGGCACATGACCAAAGCAGGGAAAAAAGGAAAAAGACAAGAAAAGCTTTTTTCACCAATTTTCCTCTCCTCTCTCAAGATAAGGCAGGAAATTCAGCATCGATTGAGGGGGAGCCATGACTTTCAATTCAAAAAAATCTCCATTCTCTCTTTTCTTTAGAACCAGAGACCATTTCGAAAAAGAATGGATGATTTCTTCTTCTGCCCTGGGAATGCGCAAATAATACAAATGGTAATCCTTGAAGATGAGAGTCCTGAGTTTTTCTTTCAGGCTTTCGACTCCCTCGCCCGTTTTTGCCGAAACATAAACGACACGGCTCTCAATACAAAAATTTTTTTCCAGAAGCTCTTTTTTGTTAGGAAGAAGATCGATCTTGTTGAAGACACGGAGTGTAGGAATGCTGGCTGCTCCGATCTCAGAGAGAATTGTCTCCACAGCTTCGACCTGACCTGTTGAATGGGGTGAATTGACATCGATAATATGACAGACACAATCCGATTCTCTGACTTCTTCCAGGGTGGCTTTGAAGGAAGTAATGAGCTCGACTGGAAGCTTTTTAATGAAACCGACCGTATCACTCAGGAAGAAGTAAAGGCCATCGGAAAACGAGACCCGGCGCAGAACTGGATCCAAGGTAGCAAAAAGTCGTGATGAGGTGAACATCTTCTCCTCAGTGAGCTGGTTGAAAAGAGTGGATTTCCCGACACTCGTATATCCAACAAGGGAGACTGTCGGAACAGGGCTCTTCTTTCTGCTTTTTCTTTGGCTAGCTCTTCTTTTTTGAATGCTCTGGATATCCTTTTTTATCTTGAAGATTCTGTCTAGGATTCTCCGTCTGTCTTCTTCCAGTTTTTTTTCACCAGGGCCACGGGTGCCAATGCCACCGCCCAGACGCGAGAGGGCGATTCCCTTTCCCACCAAGCGGGGAAGGAGGTAGGTCAATTGAGCCAGCTCGACCTGAAGCTTGCCTTCATTGCTCCTTGCTCGCTGAGCGAAGATATCCAGAATGAGCTGGGTTCTGTCGATGATCTTGCTCTGGATTTTATCCTCAAGGCTTCGCTGCTGGACGGGGCTGAGGTTGTGGTCGAAAATAATGAGGTCAGCCCCTAGTTCCATTTTCATTCGGCTGAGCTCTTCGACTTTCCCTTCACCGATAAAATATTTCGGGCTGATAGAAGGCCGGAGCTGGAATGCTTTCTGGACAACCTCTGCTCCTGCGGCTCGGGCCAGGCCCTGAAGTTCCTCCATGGATTCCCCAGCCCCCAGCTTTTCTTTTTTGTTTGTGGAAAGATTGACGAGGATTGCTTTTTCCATTTTTCAGGCGAAACTCTTTTCCAGAAATTCCAAAAGAGCGGATCTTTCGTAAGGAGAATACCAATTCACATCTTTAATTTTTCTGAACCAGGTCATCTGTCTTTTGGCATAGTGGCGGGTGCTCTTTTTGGTCAGAGAAATGGCTTCCTCCAGGGAAATTTCTTTTTTAAGAAAACTGAGGACATATCTGTAGCCGAGGGCCCGGAAAGGTGGAGAGTCTTCCTTCACTCTCCGCTCGAGGAGTTTTGTAACCTCTTGGACAATGCCTTTTTCGAACATTTTATCCACTCGTTCTTCAATTCTTTTATAGAGTTCTTTTCTCTCTAATTTTAAACCAATTTTCAAAATATGAAAATCCTCAAGATAAGGTTTGGTCTTCAGGAAATGCTCGGAGATGGGTTTACCTGTCAGGAAGAAGACTTCTAGAGCCCGGATGATCCTCATCTTATCGCTTTCGCCGATTTTCCGGGAATAGACAGGGTCTATCTCCTCAAGCTTTTTTCTCAAGCTCCCTAGCCCTTTCTCCTTTGCTTCCTTTTCTAGTTCCTGGCGAAGATGAAGGTCTCTTCCTGGCCCTGGAAAGAGGCCTTCGAGCAGAGCTTTAAGATACAATCCTGTTCCTCCCACAACCAGAGGAAGCCTTTTTCTCTGCTGGATTTCGGAAATGGCTTCCTGGGCCCTTTTGGCGAAGTCGGCAGCTGTGAATTGGGTTGATGGTTCGACAATATCCAGCAAATGATGAGGCACACCTTCTCTTTTATCCAGGGGAGGCTTATCTGTTCCGATATCAAATCCTTTATAAACCTGCATTGAGTCACAGTTGATGATTTCTCCCCTGAATTTTTTTGCCAGGAAGATACTGGTTGCGCTTTTTCCCACTCCAGTGGGACCCAAAATGATGACGAGATTTTTTGCTTTAGAGTCCAATTTTGATTAAAAGGAAAAGGATAAGCAGGGTCACAAAAAGCAAGAGGGCAAAAAGCTGCCGTCTTTTCAAATGATTTCCCCGATTTTTTCTAAGTTTTTGACAAGGCTAGATTCGTGTTCATTGCCTAGCGTTTTTTTGACCGTCAGAACTTCTGCGGCCAGAATCTCATTCAGATCTCTGAGGAGATCTGTTAGGTCTTCGTGGCCGCAGAGATTTCTGTTTGTTTCGAGAATCGATTTTGTCTCAAAGGTGCCATCAGGATTGAGCTCAATTTCTTGAAAAAGCGGACTCAGGTTGGATTTTACCTCCTCAAGTGTCTTCTCCAGGACATTCAAAGCCACCGGGCCTATCTCCTTGGAGATATATTTACAGATGTAAGAACACTTCTCGTTGAAAGCAGAAAGAATTCTCTCCACTGCTTGAGGAGAAAATTCAGGAGAGGATCTGAGATCGAATTTTCCTGAAGATGTTCCGATTATTCCCAAGCAGAGAAAAGTGAAGATTGCTTTCTGGGTTTCTTTTTTCCCGATCTCGCTGGAATCATAAACCTCTTTCAGGCTGCTCTTATCTATCGCCTGGAGGAGATATATTTCATGGGGCTTGAAGCTCAGGAGATGGAGATGAGGAGGAGAGAGAGTCTGGACATATTCATTTTCAGGAGGAAGCCAGGCTTCGATGAGAGCGAAATTCCGCATCTGGCGGATTCCCTGAAGGATGAAGTTGGGAGTCTCAATTCTGGAAAGGTTCAGAATGCCTTCCAGCGGTTGCGAATCGAAGAGAAAGCTGGCTTCGGCCCAGTCGAAAAGCGCAAAGGCCTGCCCCTCAAAGAAAGTTTCGATGAGTTTCCAGAGTTGAGAAGGAGAGAGTACCTGGCATTCGATCAAAGCCTTGAGGGAAGAGACTTTATTCTGGCTGGCATGGCTTTCACACCTTTTTTGCTGGTCCACAGTCATGATCTTTTTTCGGACCAATGTCTTCAGGAAATCTTTTTCAGGAAAAGAGTTTCTCTCGATGAACAAATTTCCCTTTTCAAAATAGAGGTCCTTTTTTTCTTTTTCTCTTTGAATCAAAAGAAGGCCGGAGTTTTCTTTCTGCCAGATCAAAAAGAGGAGCCGGGGGAGGGGAATTTGATTGAGGTTACCTTGGAAAGAACTTTCCTCCATACACATAATTTATCGATGAACAGGCTCTCTGTCAAACGACCTCATTGGAAATAACTGAGGCTCAGAAAACCCAGAACTACATAAATGAGACTTTTGAGGAACCAGAAGCTGTAGGAAATGAGGAGAGCCTTCTTCATTTTGATCTTGAAGATGGTTGAAAGAGCCAAGGCAAAAATTCCGAAGAGCCAGATCTGGAAAAAATCCACCTGGCTGACTACGACATAGGCTTTAGAGGTCATTTCCAATTTGGGAAAGAAAAGGGCCAGGCTGGTTGTGACCTGGGCAAAGGATTTTCTGCTCAAAACCAGGACAAGACGAAGAGAATTGCCAAGAATTTTGTCAATGAAGTTGGCATGGAGATAGGCCGTGAAAACCTGGCGATAGTTTCCTTCTGCAGAGAAGAGGCGCCCCAGAGCGAGAATAATGAGGCTTGAGAAGAGGAAGCCGATGAGAAAGGTGAAAGGAGTAGCCAGGAAAGAGCGAACCATTATCGTCGTCTGAGAAGTGTTCTCCAGGCGTTCGATCATCTGGTTGTATCTTTCTTCTCCGTACCTTTCCTTAAGTTTTAGATTGTCTTTCATCGCCTGAAGACTGTCTTTCTGGAGAAAGGGCGAAGCGATATAAGTAAAAATTGCGAGAAGCACAAGAAGTATGATCAAGGCATCAATCCAGACAGGTTTTTCTGAAATGGCCTTGAAGGTCTGCTGAGGGCTAAAAAAGACGCCTTGAAAACGGTCAAAGAAGTTCATCTCTCAGGCTCTTTCCATTCTTCTTTTTCAATCCTTCCATCTCTGAGGTAGATGATTCGCCGGGCTTGCTGGGCAATATCTTTGTCATGGGTGACAATGATAATTGTATTCCCCTGGGAGTGAAGTTTTTGAAAGAGGCTGAGAATTTCCCCTCCTGTTCTGGAATCAAGGTTGCCAGTCGGCTCATCGGCAAGGAGAAGGGAAGGTTCATTCACAAGGGCTCTGGCTATGGCCACGCGCTGCCTCTCCCCTCCTGAAAGTTCAGGAGGGCGGTGGTTCATTCTCTCGGTCATTTCTACCATATCCAGAGCGCGGCGCGTTTTTTTCTCCCTTTCTTTTTTCCCTGTCCCTTTATAAATGAGGGGAAGCTCCACATTGCGGAAGGTTGTGGCTCTGGAGAGAAGATTATAGACCTGGAAGACAAAGCCAATCTCTCTGTTGCGAATATAGGCAAGTTCATCTTCAGTCATGGAGCTGACCAGCTTCCCCTTAAGGAAGTACTTGCCTTCAGTCGGGGTATCCAGGCAGCCTAGAAGGTTCATTAGGGTCGATTTCCCAGAGCCAGAAGGGCCCATGATTGCCACTAGCTCATTGGAGGATATGGTGAAGGTCAGTCCACAAAGAGCCTTGACCTGCTGTTTTCCCAGTTGGTAGATTTTCCAGAGGTTTTCTGCTTGAATGAGAATATTGTTGGCCTCTTCCATTATTCTTCTTTCTTCGCTTCCTGTCGGATGAGCATGCCATCCTTGAGCTCGCGGAGAGCGCTGTAGGGTCCAACGACAATCTCTTCTCCTTCCTTGAGGCCAGAGGTAATCTCGATCATTAGCTCGCCAGTAATTCCCTTTTTCACAGGAACGAATTCGGCTCGACCATCCTTGACGACATAAACTCCTTCTTCTTCTTTCTGGCCCTTGTCGGCTGAAGGTTTTTCTCTGACAACAAGGGCAGAAATGGGAATAGACACGACTCCCTTTTTTCGAGCACTTATGATATCAGCAGAAGCAGAAAGGCCGGGTTTCAATTTTCCGGGCGGATTTTCCAGGGTAATGACGACATTGAAATCCCTGGATTCCTCGGAAGGGGAAATTTTTTGGATGGCAGAACTTCCGATCTCTGTCACTTTTCCTTTAATGATTTGGTTGGGGAGAGCATCGACTCTCACTTCGGCCTCCTGTCCAAGCTGGACACCGACCACATCTGTTTCATCCACCTCGACTTCCACTTCCATCACCGAGAGGTCAGCAATGGTCATCAGAATTGTCCCGGGATTATTCATAGTGCCGACAACAGCGACTTCTCCTTCTTCGACTCTCAGACTGGTGATAATGCCATCAATGGGCGAGCTGTAGACAGTTTTGGCCAGCGTGTCCAGAGTGCTTTTGAGAGAGGCTTCAGCCTGGGCGATTTGATAGCGGATGGCTCTGTCCTGAGCCTTTGAAATGTCATACTGAACCTTGGCTGTCTCCAGCTGTTCTTTGGAGATAAGCTGCTCATCATAGAGCCTTTTCTGTCTCTGATAATAGCTTTCGTCTTTTTTTAATCTTGCCTCAGACTTGATCAACTCTGCTCGATTAGATTGGATCAAAGCCCTGTCCCGCTCTGCATAGGCTTCATACTGGGTCGAATCCAGCTTGAGTAGAAAATCGCCGGCTTTAACTTCTTGCCCTTCTTTCACGCCTATTTTGACAATTCTTCCTGGCACATTGGCACTGATATTCACATTCTTTTTGGGCTTGACTTCGCCCGAAGCAGAGATGATAGAGGTGAGATCATGCATTTTGACTTTCTCGACAGAGACCTTTATCGCCTTTTCTCTCCGGGAGCGGAGATTGAAGAAAATGATGAGGAAAACGATGATGAGAAAAACAAAAATAAGGAAGATTTTTTTTCTCATTTCCTCTACCTTTTTATTTAATCTATCATATTTTCTTGCGGCTGAAAAGGCCAAAGGTTTCAAAGTAATGGAAGCATCTCTTTTTATGTGATTCAATCGGGTGCAGGAAGCTGCCCTTGCCCCCGCACCCCGGGGAACCAGTCCCGTCGGTTCCCCCCGTCGGAGGATCCGAATCTTTGAAGGGGGTCCAGGGGGATATTTCCTCCTGGTCTCAGGCCAAAGGCCGAGAAGGGGAGGCAGCGAGTCTTCGAGCGTTGGAAGGGGACTCAGAGTCCCCTCCAAGGCAGCGGGTCCCCCCTCCGCTACGGGAGCTTCCGGGCAACTTCCTGCACCCATCATAAAGATCACATATTCAGAGATGCTTTCCAAAGCAATCATCCTTTTTTCCGTGATGATCTAAATTA
>CAZPAX010000031.1:2060-18054 GCA_964584535.1 uncultured Eubacteriales bacterium | reverse complement strand
ATGCTAGAAGGAGAGCAGGCTGTGAATTAAAAGGGCCAGGTACAGTATTATTGGGGATGGAATATAAACCAACACATTCACAACCTTATTCAAATTTAATTGCAACAAGAGTAAATTCTCCGTTTCAGTATGATTCAGGAGATTTGAGTGCTGCATGTTTAGCAGGTCAAAACATTTTCATTAATTCTTTTTGTCAAGTTGAAGTAAGTGAATCGGATTGGGCTATTACTGCATGGTCAGACGTAGCTGGTTTCTTAGGCAGAGCAGATAAAGATTTAATAAAATTTACTTGACATATTATAAAAGAAATATAATAATATTTTTTAGGTAGGTGGAAAAATGAAATTCTCAATCAAAAAAGAAGATATTATTGAGGAACTCCAACTCTTTCAGGGAATCGTTGAAAAAAGAAATACAATGCCTATTTTAGCCAATATTCTGATGACTGTCTCCGAAAATGAGGTCGAGCTTGTGGGGACAGACCTAGAAGTGGGTTTAAGGACTAGTTTTACAGCCGAGATCGAGGAACCTGGTGCTGTCACAATTTCTGGGAAAAAAATGTTTGAAATTGTGAAGTCTTTGGCAGAATCAAAAATAGTAACATTTAGGGAAAATGAAGACCTTATGATGGAAATAACTTCTGGGGAAAGTGAATTCAAAGTCCTCTGCTTGCCAAAAGAAGATTATCCACAGGTTCCAGAGCCTAAATTTGAAAAGAATATCAGCATTCCCTTAGATAAATTTCAAGAAATGATCGACCGGGTTTATTATGCGATTGCTCAGGAACAGAGATACTATTTAAACGGCGCATTGTTAATCCTAAAGGAAAAATCCATAGAGTTGGTTAGCACAGATGGGCATAGGCTTTCCTACGCATCCAAAAACATAGATAACCTAAAAATAGAAAACGAGATACAGGTTATAGTAGCCAAGAAGACTCTTAGCGAGTTAAGAAAAATGAGCAATGAGAAATTGGAATTTGATTTGGATGAGAACAATCTCTTTTTCAAAGCAAAAAATAGAATATTGATCTCAAGAATTATAGAAAGCAAATTCCCAAATTTTGAAGCTGTTATTCCCAAAGGTAATCCCAATGTTCTTTCTGTCTCCAGAGAGGAGTTTACAGATTCGATCCGCAGGGTTTCGCTTTTGTCAACAGAAAGATCGCGAGGAATAAAGTTCTCTATAGAAAAGGGCCAGATGAGACTATTCTCTTCGAATCCAGAGATAGGAGAAGCAAAAGACAGGCTGGATATCGACTACAGGGGAGATGAGATAGAGGTTGGCTTCAATTCTCAATATATCCTAGATTTCCTGACTACAGTCAAAGCAGAAAGGGTGCGCCTTGAGCTTAAAGATGAAAATAGCGCAGCATTGATGAGGCCTGAAATCGAGGAAGATGTCAAGCACATCTATGTTCTCATGCCAATGAAAATTTAGGAAGAGCTAGAGAAGCTCAAAAAGATAGGCTTTTCCCAGAATTCTTACTTTCCCTTCCCTATCGACAATTATGGCTCCATAATCAGGATATTTTTTGAGTATTTGAGCTGGATCAGGACTGGCAAAAAGAGCGGTGGAGAGAGCATCGCAAAAAAGAGTTTGTGGCCCGATGACAGTAACGCTTTGTTTGTCTTGGACAGGGTATCCTGTATAGGGATTAAAAATGTGGTGGTAGCGAACACCGTCCCTCTCAAAATATCTCTGATAATCGCCAGAAGTAGCAACTGCTAAATCCGAAATATACAGAACGCCCAAAAACCCTTGCCTTCGAGGATGCTTTATGCCAATCTTCCAAGATGTATTCTCTGGATTTTTTCCCCAGCAGTAAAGGTCCCCGCCAGCATTGATAAAGCCACGGGATATTCCCATATTTTTTAAAGAACGAAAGGCCATATCAACGCCTAGGCCTTTGGCAATCCCTCCCCAGTCAAGGGCCATACCAGGTTGGAGAATAAGCTTTCCTTGCGCTTCTCTAATTTTATTCATGCCCACAGAATTTAATGTCTTCTTTATTTCTTCTTCTTTGGGAAGATTGTAGGCTTTAGTCTGAAAGCCCCAGATTCTGGAGAGGGGGGCTACAGTGATATCAAAATATCCGCCGGACGAGGCGAAGACCTGGCGGGACTTCTCGAAGAGATCAAGGACAAGAGGAGAGGAAAAATCCGTTGCTCGCGGAGAAAAGGAGAGCTCAATTTCGGAGAAAACCCGGCGGATTTCCTTTTCAGCGGATTCGAATTGATAAGGAAGACAGAAAAGATTGACTTCGCAGATTGTATCAAAAAAGAGGAGAGTAGATGTCTGCCAGCTTTTCTTTGGCTGGCAGGAGGATATCACCGAAAACAAGAGTATAAGGAGGGAAAATTTTTTAGCCAATGGCGGTATCGATGAAGCGAGGCCCTTCTATTTCTAGAAGAAAATGATTAGGAGCGCAGATGATGCGCTCTCCAACTAGAGATGCTGGAGAGGAAAAAAGGCATATTTTGTTTGGACAGGAAGAATTCTGAACGAAGACCTTCCCTTTCTCTATGGCAACAGTCACTTGGCCTTCTCGCGTTAAAAATGTTTTGGAAAATTCATGTTTGAGCGAGAGTGAATGCTTTTTTCTTCCCTCGATATAAATCGAAGCTTTTGTTCCAGGTTGAAGAAGGAGCACTTTTTTAAATGAGGCGACGGTTAGGGAGGAAGAGGCTTTGCCTTTTTGGTTCATTTCTTTCCAGAGGGTTAAAAGCATTTCAGATCTTATATCCAAAACTCTCCCTTCTTTGATAAGAGTAAAAGAGGGGGAAGCAGGCTGACGCAGGCAGCTTGCAGAAATAAAGACATCACCCAGAATATCTCCTTGCACATGCAACCAACCTTTTTGGGAAAGATTTTTCTGGATTTTTTCTGCCTGGGGATGAAAATTTCGGAAAAAGAAATTGCGGCCAGAATAAAGCCCGAATTTTTGCAGGCCTTCGAAGAGAATAGGAAGGAAAAGATGAGGAGAATCAGAGATAAGATAGAGCTCGGAACTCGAAGATGGAGATCTTGAGGTGGCCAAAAGCGGAGGAAGTAAAGCTGAGGAGATAATCGTTCTAAAGAATTCACGCCTATCCATGGGAACCTCCTTGCTTGATAATAGCGATGATCACGGGATAGAGATTGCTCATGTTGCGGGCCTTAAAAAGGCGGAAAAGGCCGGCGGCGGCAAGGGCCACAGCAAGAAGGAGGCCGAGTAAACTTGTTGTAGAGGGGGGAAGATTGAGAAGGGAAGCTACGAGATAGCCAAGGCCTAGCCCAAGCAGAGCAGCGCCGAGAGGAAGTCCAAAGAAGATGAGGATCTCTCTATTGTAGTTTGCTTCGGGAACTTCGATTTTGACTTCATCGCCAGGGAGAGCATGAAGAGGATTCATCACAGTGAGGATTCCGTTTTCTCCTTTTTGTTTCTGGCAGAAGGAGAGTGCTGAGCATTGATCACAGGAAGTCTCAGGGGAGACCTTCACCCGAGCCAGATCCTTTTCTGTGCTAATGACCAAGCCGCTATCTTTCATTCTCTTTTCTCAGCCGACCAATGGCGCCAGTCGGGCATTTTTCAATCTCGGGAATGGCTGCCGGATCAATCTTTTTATAATCCATGATTTTTGCCAGATTGTTCTCTATTATTATAGCCTCAGGGCAAGCCCTGGAACAAATTCCGCAGGCGATGCAGGCATTTGTACAGAACTTTCTGGCCGCTGGCCCCCGATCTAGCGAGCGACAGAAGACGATTATCTCTTGATCAAGAGGATGAAGCTCGAGGATATTGCGGGGACAGACATCGACACAAATGCCACAGGCTGTGCACTTCGCCTCGAGGATGATCGGTAGCCCTTCCTGGCTCATCTCGATAGCGTAAAAAGGACAAGCGCGGGCACAGTCTCCATAGCTTAAGCAGGCATAAGTGCACTGCTTGTTCCCGCCAAGAAGATGGGAAGCAGCACAGGTGGAGAGGCCAAGATAAGTACCTTTGGACTTGGCTGCATCATGCGTTCCCCGGCAGTGGACTCTTGCTTTTTTTCTGATGACTTCTTCGGCTTTGACTCCCAGAATGGCCGCGATCTGAAGAGAGACTTCCTCACCTCCAGCCCGGCAGTCACTAGGCATGGCCTTGTCCTTAGTAACTGCTTCAGCAAAAGCCTGGCAGCCAGCAAAACCGCAGGCCCCGCAATTGGCTTGTGGCAGGATTTCTGCAATTTTTTCAATTTTTGGGTCAACATAAACGCGAAACTTTTTGTAAGCAAAAACAAGGCCAAGAGAAAAAAGTAGGCCAAGAATCCCCATGGTGAGAATAGGAACTAGAATATCCATTACTTTATCATCCCTGAAAATCCAAGAAAGGCAAGGGCTATAATTCCAGTTACAATTAAAGAAATTCCTGCCCCTTTGAGTGGCTCTGGGACATCAGCTAGATCAAGTTGCTCTCGAATAGCAGCCATAAGGACAATAGCAAGAGTAAATCCAAGGCCAGCAGCTAGGCCGAAGACAACAGTTTCGGCAAAATCATAATTTTTCAGGGCCGCAAGAAGGGCTAAGCCCATAATACAGCAATTGACACAGATAAGGGGAAGATAGATGCCCATGGCTTGATAAAGAGGAGGGCTTGTCTTGCGGATGAACATCTCCACCAGTTGGACAAATGAAGCAATAACAAGAATAAAGGAGACAATCTGGAGATAATCCAGGTTATAGGGAATAAGAATCCAATGGTTGATGGGCCAGGAAAGAACAGCTGTCATGACCATTACAAAGGTGACAGCAATTCCCATTGAAAAAGAAGCATCAATTTTTTTTGAAACTCCCAGAAAAGGACAAATCCCGAGGAAATAGTGAAGGACAAAATTGTTGATCAGAATTGCCGAAAAGAAAATGGTAATGAGAGTCAATTCTATCTCCTCTGTTTCGCTTTCCGCTCAATCTGATTGGCTAGGGCAATGAGGATGCCCAGAGTGATGAAAGCTCCTGGAGGAAGGATCATCACAATCCAGGGCTCATACCAGGTTCCCAAAACCTGGTAACCAAGGATTGTCCCATTTCCCAGGATCTCGCGAATAGCGCTGAGGATGAGCAAGGCCAGGATATAGCCAATACTCATGCCAAAAGCATCAACGAGAGAGCGACCGACAGTATTCTTGGAGTCAAATGCTTCTGCCCGGCCGAGAATGATGCAGTTGACAACTATCAAAGGGACATAGGGGCCCAAACTCTTGGAAAGAGGAGGAAAGTAAGCAGCCATAAAGCGATCAGCGATGGTCACGAAGGTGGCGATGATGACAATGAAGCTACCGATCCGGACCTGACTGGGAATGAGCTTTCTAAATAAGGAAATGAGGAAAGAGCTAAAAATGAGGACAAAGCTGACGGCCAGTCCCATGGCGATTCCATTAATCACAGCATTGGTTATAGCCAGAGTTGAGCACATGCCCAGCAACTGGCGAGAGACAGGATTTTCTTGCCAGAGGCCCTTCACGAAATCAAAACTAACGCTTTTAGTTGCCATCTCTTCCTTTGCTATTTAGCTTTCCCTCTTCTTTCAATTTTCTTAATTTTTCCACAGAGATATTCACAGCACTGAGCACAGCTTCTGAAGAGACAGTAGCCCCGGAAATAGTGTTAACTTCATAAGGAAGAAGTTCATCTGGAGAGGCTGCTGGAGGCTTGCGAAGCTTAAGAGGCTCGCTGATTTTTTTATTTTCCCAGAAAACAAGGAAAGATTCTCTATCAGTTATTTTCGCTCCAAGGCCGGGCGTTTCCTTCTGATCAAGGACGTAAAGACTACTGATTCTGGTTAGATCAGGATCTATGCCGATCATAAAAAGGATTTTGTCCTGGAAGCCTGCAGCTGATGCATTCAGGGCAAAACCGAGAAGATGTCCCTGCTCGTCCTCTCCAGAGTAGACGGAGAAGTCCTTTTCTTCATACAATTTCTGGCTGGTCCGGGTTCCAGGGACAACCGCCGTGATAGCTGTTTCTATTTCTCGCTGTTTATTCAAAACGATCCTTTCTTTGGTTAGAATGCCAACACTCACCAGAAACGCTCCAGAGAGAACTCCAATTGAAGTCAAGACAACAATCATCCGGCTGGAAAGGGTCATTTTTTTCCTCTTTCTCCCAGGATACGGGGTCGGATATAGTGCTCGAGGAGAGGAACAAAGGCATTCATGAAAAGAATAGAATACATCACTCCTTCAGGAAAGCCGCCGAAAAGGCGGATAAGACCGATGACAAGGCCTATGCCTATTGCATAGATCCATATGGAAAGACGAGTGATGGGCGAAGTGACTATGTCTGTGGCCATAAAAATGGCACCAAGAAGGAGACCCCCAGCCAAGATATGGAAAAGAGGAGAAGCATATTTCGAAGGATTCGAAAGCCAGAAAACTCCACTGAAAAGGCTTAAAGAAAGGATAATTCCCAAGGGGATTCGCCAGTCAATCACCTTGCGGTAAAGAAGAAAAAGGCCGCCCAGGATCAGAGCGAAGGCCGATGTCTCACCCAGACAGCCTCCTATGTTTCCCCAGAAGAGATCTTTCAAGGGAGTCAAAGTCCCTTGGGCAATGGCATTCTGGAATTTGAGATTTCCAAGCGGCGTGGCAAAGGTGGCTGTGTTTACTTTGAGGATGACTGGGGGGATCCAAGTTGTCATGGCAGCTGGGAAAGCTGTGGAGAGGAAGGCTCTGCCGACAAGGGCTGGATTGAAGACATTGTATCCCAACCCACCAAAGACCTGCTTTCCCACACCAATAGCGATGACAGCTCCGATTATTGCTTCGCCGATTGGCAATGAAGGAGGCAAGGTCATGGCCAAGAGCAAACCTGTAATGATCGCCGAGCCATCCCAGACAGAGCTCAAGGACTTCTTTCTCAGCCATAGAAAAAGAGCTTCTGTCACCAGACAGGCAGCAACACAGGAAAGAAGAAGAACAAGAGCCTTGAGGCGGAAAAAATAAATTGAGGCAATACAAGCAGGAGCAAGGCTCGTCACAACTGTATACATGATCTTAGGAACAGAATCTTTATCCCGCAGATGGGGAGAAGATTGAAGGAGAAAAGAATTCTTGGCCATCAGGCACTCTTTTTGCTTTTCATTGAACTTATTTTATTTTTGCCAAGCCGGATCCAGTGAACAAGGGCTATTTTTGCCGGACAGATGTACTGACAGCAGCCGCATTCCACACAATCCACAATTCCCCATTTTTCTGCCTCTTCGAACTTCTCGTACTGGACAAGTTTCGCCAGCTGTGTTGGGACAAGCCCCATCGGACAGTGCTCAACACAGCGAGCGCAGCGGACACAGCTGTGTTCCCGAGGAAAGGCCGACACAGTCCAAGCTAAGAGCCCAGTTGTGCCCTTGATGAGAGGGGCATCGAGAGTCCACTGGCTGATGCCCATCATCGGGCCACCCATGACCACAATGTTTGCTCTTTCCTCAAGCCCTCCACAGAAATCTATGATTTTTTGAAAAGGAGTTCCAATCCGGGCAAGGAGATTTTTTGGCTCTCTGATAGCATCTCCAGAAACAGTGATGGCTCGCTTATAGAGAGGCTCTCCACAGCTCACAGCTTCCCAGATAGCTTTGGCTGTCCCCACATTCTGAACTAGGGCGCCGACGTCGAAAGGAAGTCCTCCTCTCGGCACTTCTCTATCGAGAAGGGCAGATATTAAGTTCTTTTCAGCGCCTTGGGGATATTTTGTCCTGAGGAGTGCAATCTCAGCCGGTAAATTGTCGATGTGTTCCTTGAGGATCTCAGCCGCTCTCGGTTTATTATCTTCGATGCCGACAATAATCCGGCTAGCACCCGTAGCCAGCCGGACAAGCTCAGCTCCTTTGAGAATCTCCTCTGGATACTCGACCATCAATCTGTAGTCAGAAGTTAATAGCGGCTCACATTCACAACCATTGATGATGATGGTATCAATGGGCTTGTCTTTAGGTGGAGAAAGCTTCACTGCTGTGGGGAAAGCAGCTCCTCCCAGGCCAACAACTCCTGCCTCCCTTACTCTTTGGCGGATTTGCTCCGGGCTCAAAGAAAAAGGATCTTGAGATATATTTTTCTCGGGGCCAGGCCTGTCCTGGCCATCATTGGCGATTATCATAACAGGGAGAGGTATACCTGAGGGATGATTATAATCTTCAATGGCCAGAATTTTTCCAGAGACGCTGGAGTGGATAGGAGCGGAAAATAGGGCAGGGCTTTCGCCAATCTTCTGTCCGAGATAGACATCTTCTCCTTTTTTAACCAGGGGCAGAGCAGGACTTCCGAAATGCTGGAGGAGAGGGATAAGAACCTTTTCTGGAGGAGGCATGATTTCAATGGCGTTTTCCGCTGTTCTCTCTTTATCCTGAGGGGGATGAGTTCCGTGGTGAAAAGTCTTAATCTTCATGGGGCATTCAGAAAGATCGAAAAGTTTTTCTTCAGTTCAAAGATTAAAAGATTACAAAGAATGAGGAGGAGTTGTCAACCGTGCTTGATTTTTTTTCGTTATGGGAGATAATGAAAGGACGAAATCAAGGATTTGAAGTTTCGATGGAAATCGAGATAAAAGAAGTCAGGGATCGGCGAGATTTGAAGAAATTCATCTATCTTCCTGAAAAAATCCATGCCAACCAAGCAAATTGGGTTCCTCCCATATATAGCGACGAATGGAAGTATTTTGACCTCAAGAAGAACAAGGCTTGCACTTATTGCCAGGCCATTCTTTTATTGGGCCTTAGAGGAAGAGATTTAGTCGGAAGAGTCATGGGCATCATCAATCCTCGATACAATGAGCACAGAAAGGAAAAAGTCGCTCGATGGGGCTATTTAGAGACGTGGGAAGACCAAGAAGTCGTCCATGCCCTCTTGAGCGCTGTTGAGGACTGGGCCAGGCAAAAGGGAATGACAAGAATTATTGGGCCCTACGGGTTTTCAGATCAAGACCCAGAGGGATTCTTGATTGAAGGATTTGAGAATCGGGCCACCATCGCCACTTACTATA
Source organism: uncultured Eubacteriales bacterium (assembly GCA_964584535.1). Classification (GTDB taxonomy): domain Bacteria; phylum Acidobacteriota; class Aminicenantia; order Aminicenantales; family CAZPAX01; genus CAZPAX01. Next base: position 9,060 of record CAZPAX010000031.1, on the reverse strand, counting down.
ACTTTGAATGGATGCCTCGTCTTGTCGAGAATGAGGGTTATATAAAGGATGTGGATTACTTTGTCTACAAGCTGGATGTCCCAGAGAAAATTCCGGAATTCTACCAGAAAATTTATGAAAGGGTCAAAAAAAGAGGAAATTTTGAAGTTTTCGAATTTCAAAAAAGAGGGGAGCTGAAACCTTGGATTAGGCCTGTCCTTCACCTGATGAATGAATGTTACACAGATAGCAATATTTACGGCTATGCTCCTCTGGATGAAAAGGAGATGGATGATCTCGCCCGACGGTACCTTCCTGTTATTGACCCTAGGTTTGTCAAGGTTGTCAAGAAAGATGAAGAGGTAGTGGCTTTTATCGTTGGCATTCCTGATATGACTGAGGGCATCCAGAAGGCAAGAGGGAAACTTTTTCCTTTTGGCTTTCTGAAAATCCTCAGAGCTGCAAAAAGAACAAAGCAGCTTGATCTCCTGCTTGGCGCAATAAAAGAGAAGTACCGAGGTCTTGGCCTTGATGTTCTGATGGGCGTGCGGATGCTCATCTCTGCCCAGGAAGCGGGCTTTAAAATCATGGATACCCACCATGAGATGGAAGCGAATGTCCGGGTTAGAGCTGAGATGGAAAGAATGGGCGGGAAAATTTATAAAAAGTTTCGCGTCTATCAGAAAAATCTTTAATTTATGAGATTAAGTTAATAAATAGAAAAAGAAGGCCAGACTTAAGACAGTCAGCACAATCACAGTAGCCCAGGAAATAAGATTATAAATTTTTTTATTGACGTAATCTCCCATCAGCTTTTTGTTATTAATCAGGATGAGCATGAAGACCAAAATTGCGGGCAAGACAATTCCGTTAATCACTTGAGAAATGTAGATCAAGGGAAAGAGAGGGATTCCAGGGAGAATGACGATTCCAGCACCAAGGAAAATAAGGAGGGAATAAAGGCCATAGAATTGAGGCGCTTCAGAAAATTTTTTATTGACCCCATCCTCCCAGCCCATGCCTTCGCAGACGACAAATGCTGTTGAGAGGGGCAAGATTGAAGCTGCAAAGAGGGAGGCATTTAAAAGGCCAAAGGCAAAAAGGGCAGAGCAGTATTTTCCAGCTAAAGGCTTCAAGGCCAAAGCAGCGTCTTTGGCCGTCTCGACCCTGACTCCTGCTTTAAAAAGAGTAGCAGCGCAGGTCAGGATGATAAACCCAGCCACCAGGGTGACGACAATACTCCCCAGGATGACGTCTGATCGGGAATATTTGTAATCCTTGACTTTTATGTCTTTCTCGACCACAGCAGCCTGGAGATAGAATTGCATCCAGGGGGCAATCGTTGTCCCCACCAGCCCGATGAGCATGGCTAAACTTCCTGCTGAAAGCTGGAAAGAAGGCCGGATTAAGCTATCTTTGACCAAGCTCCAGTCTGGCTTGGCCAGAAAACCGGAGATGATGTAGGTCACATAGAAAAGGCAGGCAACCAGAAAAACTTTTTCCACTGACCTATAGGTTCCTTTGAGGACGAGAAGCCAGACTAACAGGGCGCTCGCCGAAACAGAAGCCCATTTGGGTATAGCAAAGATTTCTAGGCTTGAAGCAACTCCAGCAAATTCGGCAATCACGTTTCCAAAATTGGTAAGAACCAAAGCAGAAAGAAGATAAACGGTGATTCTTACGCCAAATCGCTCACGGATAAGATCAGAAAGCCCTTTTCCAGTCACAACTCCCATCCGGGCACTCATCTCCTGGATGATGATGAGAGCAACCATGATGGGGACTAAAGACCAGAGAAGGCTGTAGCCAAAATGAGCCCCGGCTATGGAATAGGTGGCGATCCCGCCAGCATCATTGTCGACATTGGAGGTAATAATCCCTGGCCCTGCTACGGCTAGAAAAATGAGAAGCATTTTCCAGCGGGACTTGAGACGAGCTTTGTTCATAGCCAAAAGCCTATGAATTTCTCTTAGATGTATTCTGATTCGACAACATCCCGGAGAGTAATGATTCCCTGCAGGAAATCGTCTTCAGTCACAACAGGAAGAGCCAGGAATTTGTATTTCTTGAATATCTCTGCCACTTTTTTGACATCATCTTCTGGGTGGACTTTGATCAGGTGAGTCTTCATTAATTTGGACAGGGGAACTTCCTTTTCACAGAGAAGGAGATGCCTTAAGGTGATTATCCCCAGCAGGTGGCCTTCTTTATCAATGACATAGATGTAGGAAATTGTCTCTAAAGGATGGGTTGTTCTTTTGAATTCTTCGATGGCTGCTCCGATCGTTTTACCTTCTTCGATAGAGATAAAATCTTTGGTCATAATGCTGCCTGCTGTTCCTTCTTTGAATTTCAATAGCTCCTCTAACTTTTCCCGGTGAGGCTTCTCCATGGTCTCGATCAATTTTAGCTTTTTTTCCTCTGGCAGGTCAGCCAGGAGGTCTGTGGCTTCATCGGGCGCCATTTCCTCCAGAATATCGGAGGCAAGCTCTACAGGAGAGGACTCAAGGAGAGAAAGCTGAAGCTTGGGATCGACTTCTTCCAGAGTCTGGGCTGCTGTTTGGAGATCCAAGGATTTGAAGACAGTCGATCTGTTCCTCTGGTCGAGTTCTTCAATGATGTCTGCTAGGTCAGAGGGATGGATCTCGTGCAGTCTTCGCAGTGTCACGTTGAGCTTAAGATTCTTTTTCTGGGGATGGCTGGCTAATGGCTGTACATATTTCCAGGAAATCATTTTTTCTGCAAACTGGTAGGCAAAGAGCCAATTGGTAATAGAATCTATGGCTTTAATCCAGCCTAATCGCCGAAGTATTCCCCTTATCCCAAAATCAACATGGACAATATGGAGCTCTTCCTCGGCAATCAAGAGATGGATATCATTAACCCGTTCGATTTTTGCCCCATAAGTATCCACGACCTGTTTATCCAGAAGCTCTTCTCTGAGGAGTATCTCGTCCTCTTTCACTTCCAAAGATCCAAGTATTTTCTGTGCATCCTGTTTAAGGCTGATGATATTCCCGTTTAGACTTTGGACCCCTGACCAGTCCAGGGCTAAGGGCTTTCTCTCTCTCCTCTGTTTGACAATGAGATTGACTACTTTAGGATAAGGATCTCCCAGCTTTGCTTTCAGATCTGCCAACTTTCCTAGGGGTTCACCTTGAGAGTCAATCACAGAACGGCCCAGCAGTTCAGAGAAGAATAGAAACATCTTTAAAATAGGCTCGTGGCTATTTCTTTGATTTTTTACCATTTATTTCTTGGAATTATTCAAGAAAAGCTTATAGCACAGGAAAGACAGACTGTCAAAAATTTGAGAAAACATCTCTGCATATGTGATCTTTATGATGGGTGCAGGAGGCTGCCCGAAAGCCCCCGTAGCGGAGGGGGGACCCGCTGCCTTGGAGAGGACTCTGAGTCCCCTTCCAACGCTCGAAGACTCGCTGCCTCCCCTTCTCGGCCTTCGGCCTGCGACCAGGAGGAAATATCCCCCTGGACTCCCTTCTAAGATTCGGGTCCTCCGACGGGACTGGTTCCCCGGGGTGCGGGGGCCAAGGGCAGCTTTCTGCACCTGATTGCATCACACCATCATAAAAGATGCTTCCAAAATTTGATTATTTAACTTCGGCCCAGTTCGCGCCCCAGCCGAGGTGAATTTTCAGAGGAACTCGCAGAGAATGAACTTTCTCCATCTTTTCTTTGACCAGGGATTCCATGGCCTTGGTTTCTTTTTCCGGGACTTCGAAAACCAGCTCATCGTGGACTTGAAGAATCATCTTTGATTTTAACTTCTGTTTTTTCATTTCCCTCCAGATGTCAATCATCGCTTTTTTCATCAAGTCTGCTGCTGAGCCCTGGATGGGAGTGTTGAGAGCGATGCGGCGGCCGGCCTGTTGCGCAACTTTATCATGGTGTTTGAGTTCAGGGACCTGTCTTTGTCTTCCAAAGAGAGTCTCTGAGTAGCCTCTCTCTTTAGCCTCTTCGACTTTCTTCTCCAGAAATTCCTGGACCTTCGGGTATTTCAGATAATAGCGGTCGATGAATTTTTGGGCTTCTGAAGGGGAAGTCTCAAGCTCTTTAGCCAGAGAGAAAGCGGATGTCCCATAGATGATGCTGAAATTGATAATCTTGGCCCGTCTCCGCTGTTCTTCTTTGAAGAGAGATGAGCTCTCACCGAAAACTCTGAGAGCAGTTTCTTCATGAATGTCCCTGTCATTGAGAAAGGTTTCAATGAGGGCTGGGTCTTTGGAAAGATGGGCCAGAATCCTGAGTTCAATCTGGGAATAGTCGGCTGAGAGGAAAAGATGCCCTTGCTGAGGAATAAAAGACTGACGGAAGCGCTTTCCTAGTTCTCCTCTGACAGGAATATTCTGGAGATTCGGATCAGAGCTGGAAAGCCTGCCAGTTGCGGTCACAGTCTGGTTATAAGAAGTGTGGATTCTCCCTGTCTCTGGATTGAGAAGAAGAGGAAGGGTATCTGCATAAGTGGATTTCAGTTTTGCCAGCTGCCTGTATTCCAGGGCATATTTGGCCAGGGGATGAAGGAGGGCCAATTCCTGGAGGATATCGAGGGAGGTGGAGTAACCTTTGGTGATTCTTGTTTTCCGTGAAGGGGGGAGATTCATTTTGTTAAAAAGAATATGGGCTAGCTGCTGGGGAGAGTTGAGATTGAATTCTGTCCCGCTCAAGTGGAAAATTTTCTTCTCGAGCTGGCCAAGCTCTCTCTCCAGTTCTGAGGAAAGATGCTTCAGGGCTGCAGTGTCAATTTTCACTCCCCATGTTTCCATATCAGCCAGGACCTCAATCAGGGGCTGCTCGATTTGGCTATAGAGCCTGTCCAGATTTTTTTCTTTGACCCGGGGCCAGAGCACAGTGCTGAGGGTGAGGGCGAGATCCGCGTCCTGACAGGCGTAAGGAGCAACCTTTTGGATATCTACAGCATTCATGGTCACTTCTTCCTTCCCTTTGCCAGCGACACTTTCGTAAGGAATGGTATTGACTTGGAGATAGTTCAAGGCCAGCTTGTCCAGATTGTGCTTTCCCCAGTTCGGCTCTAGAAGATAGGAGAGAACCATCGTATCCAAATCTATGCCCTTGAGAACAATTCCTTCTCTTTTGAGGACTATAAAGTCATACTTAATATTCTGCCCGATTTTTTTTATTTTTGGGTCAGAAAGGACTTCCCTGAGAAGGTTACAGGCGATTTCCTTTGGAATTTGACTTGGGGCCTTATGATAGTCATGACCAAGAGGAAGGTAGTAAGCTTGATCAATTTCTGTGGAAAAGGAAAGCCCGACAAGGTGGGCCTGGGTCGGAGAAGGACTATCTGTTTCTGTATCAAGGGCCACTTTTTTTGCCTCTTTTATCTTGGCCACAAGCTGGCCCAGCTCCTTTTCTTTAAGAATAACTTTGTATGACTTGTGAGTCTCTTGGGGCTTCTTTAGATATCCGGATAAAAGCGAAGAGAATTCTAACTCCCGGAAGAGCTTGGTTATTTCCTCATAGTTTGGCTCAGAGACAGCCAACTTCTCCAGGTCGAGCTCCACATCAAGACCTTTTTCGATCTCGGCTAGCTGCCGGCTCAGTTGGAGCTTTTCCAGGTTTTGTTCGATTTTTTCTCTCAGGCGGGGATTTTTTATTTTTACCAGATTCCTGAGGAGATTCTCCAGGCTCCCGAATTGACTGATCAGAGCTTTGGATGTTTTCTCTCCAATTCCAGGAACACCTGGAATATTATCCGAAGGATCTCCCCAGAGAGCAAGGACATCTATCACCTGGGAAGGAGAAACGCCAAAAGATTCCTTGACTTTTTCTTCATCGAGATAAATCTCTTTGACCGGATTGAAGACAGATGTTTTTTCATCGACAAGCTGAAGGAGATCTTTGTCGGTCGAGACAAGGACTGAGCGGATTTTCCTCCGGGAGGCCTTCTGAGCAAGACTTCCTAGGACATCATCCGCTTCATAGTTTTCATATTCGAAAAAAGGAATGTTCAGAGCATGGATGACTTCCTTCAGGACTGGTATCTGGCGAGAGAGATCCTCTGGCATTGGCTTGCGCTGAGCCTTATAATCTTTGAAGACTTTGTGGCGGATCGTAGGGCCTGCTGTGTCAAAGACAATCGCCAGATAGCGCGGATTTTCTTTCTCCTGGAGCTTTCTCAGGGCGATGACAAAGCCGTAAATGGCATTGGTCGGAAAACCCGCAGAGGTAGAAAGGCGCTGGATGGCGTAGTAGGAGCGGTAGAGGAGAGAATTCCCATCAATCAAAAAGAGCTTTTTTTCACTCATTTCCTTTAATCTTTAAGCGCAAATCCCTTGCGGCTCGGAGCTCGAAAGTTTTTCTAGGGAACTTATTTTTTTTTCTCCAGGCTGAGATAATGATCAAATTTCCCGCTGGATATTTCCTTGAGAATCGCGCTATGCTGATCTTCTATCATTTTGATGATTTTTTCCTTGAGGTCCTGGCTGCCGAGAAAAGGAAGATATGATGTTTTGCGCGAGGTGAGGAGCTTTCCGGATTTATAAATGAGGGATTCAATATAGCGGGCAGAAGTTCCCATATCTTGAGTCTGGATGTAGAAAGTTGCCCCTTTATATTTCATTTGAGTGTTTAAACCGCGCATTTTTTAAGGATTTTTTATTATTATACTCTAGCGAGCCCAGATATCAAGCCGAAGATATTTCTCCAAGGTAAACACTAAGATTCCCATAAATTCATTCATGCGCATGAGATGGAAGAGAAAAATAATTACTCGATGGGTAGCTAGCCCAGTATTTATTTTCTATCGGCAATTCAGGTATTCTAGTGAGGTTTGACAAAGGGAAGCAAGATGGTATAATAGATTGAATTCTCGAGGAAAAAATGTTAATCGATATTGAAAAACTGCCCAAGGAAGGTCTCAAGATTTCAAGAGACTTTGATTTTGCGAGCGTGGATCTTGTCGAAGAAGATGCAGTTTTTCTCAAACCTGTCCATGGTGAATTGACGGTGCGCAAGATTGGCGAGGAGCTCTGGATTAAAG
>CAZPAX010000031.1:0-1960 GCA_964584535.1 uncultured Eubacteriales bacterium | reverse complement strand
CCTGTCCATGGTGAATTGACGGTGCGCAAGATTGGCGAGGAGCTCTGGATTAAAGGGAGAATAAAGACTTGCCTGAGCTTTATCTGCAGTCGCTGCCTGATGCCGTATGAGTTTCCTGTTGATTCCAAATTCGATCTTGTCTATTTTCCAGAAGAGCTAGATGTGGTCAAGGAAGAGCTCGAAGATGATGATATCAACAAGCTTTTTTATTACAGCCACCAAATCAACATCAGGGAAGTTGTTCTCGAGCAGATGAATTTGACTTTTCCTGCGAAACCCTTATGTTCAGAAGACTGTGAGGGAATGTGCCCTGTTTGTGGAAAAATCAGGAAAGAAGGGCGATGTGGTTGTGTAGTCAAGGAATCTGATCCTAGACTGGAGAAGCTAAAAACATTTAAGAGATAAAGGATAAATGCCAAATCCAAAACGAAGACACTCTCATTCAAGGAAAGGAAAAAGAAGGGCTCATGACGCCGTTGTCATCCCCTCCTTTTCTATTTGTTCGAACTGTGGAACTCCCAAATTGCCCCATCGGGCCTGTCCTGAATGCGGGTTCTACCGGGGAAGACAGGTGATAGGGGGAACAGAAGAATAATAAGGGGTGGTGGATGAGGATAGCTGTCGATGCCATGGGAGGAGACTTTGGCCCTCGGGTGACAGTAGAAGGTGCGGTTAGGGCAGCCGAAGACTATAACTTAGAAGTCATTCTGGTAGGGGTCGAGGAGCTCATCAAAAAAGAATTTAACAAGCTCCAGAGCTCTAGAGCAAATGTGACCATCATCAACGCGCCTGAGGCCATTGGCATGGGCGAGGGCCTTTTTTCTTTTAGAAAGAAGAAGAGGTCTTCCATCCTCATCGGGACAGAACTAGTCAGAGAAAAAAGCGCCGATGCTTTTGTTAGTGCCGGAAATACAGCGGCTGTAGTCTACATCTCCAGGAAAATACTGGGTGCCTTGAAGGGAGTGGACAAGCCTGCTTTGGCTCTTCTTGTTCCCAACCTCAAGGGCCTTACCCTCCTCATCGATGTGGGAGCCAATGCCAATTGTCGTCCCCTTCATCTGCAGCAGTTTGCCATAATGGGTCGAATATTTATGGAGAATGTGCTGGGCTTGAAGAATCCTCGCATAGGCTTGATGAGCATCGGAGAGGAAGAGACAAAGGGCAATGATCTGACCAGAGAAGTCTTTGATTGGCTCCAATCATCTTCCCTCAATTTCATTGGCAATGTCGAGGGTAAGGATATCTATTCTGGGAAAGCGGATATCATTGTCAGCGATGGGTTTACTGGAAACGTGGCTTTAAAAGTCAGCGAGGGAGTCGTAGAGACCCTTTTCTCTATGGCTCGCAGCGAAGTCATGAAGAACTTTTTGTCCCGGATTGGATTTTTCTTAATGAAGAGGAATCTAAAGAGGCTCTATAAAAAAGTTGATTACTCAGAGTATGGAGGAGCCCATCTCTTGGGATTAAATGGTGTCTGTATTATCGGCCACGGTCGCTCCAGTTCCAAGGCCGTCAAAAATGCAGTGAAGATGGCCAAGAATTTTGTGGTCTCCAGAGTTCAGGAAAAAATTCAGAATGAAATCGCCAAGATGCCTGAGGTGGTTGATGGAATCAAAGCCTGAAATGGCTTTTTCGGAAAAAGTCTCAATCGTCACCGGGGCCTCGCAGGGAATTGGCGAGGCCATTGCTCTTGAGCTCTCCAGGGAAGGGGCAGAAGTCATTCTCGTTGATATTCAAAAAGAAAAGCTCGAGGAAGTCACTCAAAAAATCAAAGAAAAAAAGGGAAGGGCCTTTCCTTATCAGGCAGATGTTTCTCGCTTTGAGCAGGTCGAAGAAATTGTCAAGACTATTCTTCAGAATCATAAGAAGATCAATCATCTGGTCAACAACGCGGGCATTACTAAGGATAATTTGCTGATGCGGATGAAAGAGGAGGATTGGGATTCGGTTTTGGCAGTCA
>CAZPAX010000030.1:0-18141 GCA_964584535.1 uncultured Eubacteriales bacterium | reverse complement strand
AACCGAAGCAAGCCCCTCTTTCAGTGAGGATGATATTTTCATTTCCCTGGCTTAGTACTTTCTCCACAACGTTCTTCATCTCTAAGGGGGACAAGAATTGCCCTTTCTTGAGGTTAAGAGGCTTTTTTGTCCTTGCTGCTTCCAGGATTAAATCAGTCTGGCGGCAGAGAAAAGCGGGAATCTGAATGATGTCCAAAACCCCGGCTACCTTCTCGACCTGGTTTTGCTCATGGACATCAGAAAGGACAGGGACAGAGAGCTCTTTTTTGATCTTAAGCAAGATCTCTAGTCCTTTCTCCAATCCAGGCCCTCTATAAGAGGAGAGAGAGGAGCGGTTGGCTTTATCATAGGAAGCTTTAAAAATAAAAGGGACTTTGAGCTTAGCACATATCTCTTTTATTTCTTTAGCCATAAAAAAGGCATGCTCTTCTTTTTCAATAACGCAGGGGCCTCCTATCAGAAACAAAGGATTCAATCCACCTATTTTAACTTTTGAGCTTACCTTTATTTCTCTTGAGACGGTATTCATAACTTGCTCCAATAAAAGATTTGAAAAGCGGGTGGGGGATAAGGGGTTTGGACTTGAACTCAGGATGAAACTGACAGCCCAGAAACCAGGGATGATCTTTAATTTCGATGATCTCAACTAAATCGTATTTTGGATTCTTCCCTGAAAAGAAAAGGCCTTGTTTGGCCAGAATTCCTTCATATTCTGGATTAAACTCATAACGATGACGGTGCCGTTCATAGATATCGCTCTCCCTATAAGCCTTGTAAGCCAAAGAGCTCTTTTCAAGAGAGCAGAGGAACTGGCCTAACCTCATCGTTCCACCCAGGTCATGATCTCCCTTGAGCTCCCTCCATTTGAAAAATATCTTATGGGGGGTATGAGGGTCAAATTCTGTGCTATTTGCCCCGCGGAGCAAAGCCACATTGCGGGCAAACTCAATGGCGGCACATTGCATTCCCAGGCAAATGCCAAAGAAAGGGATGTTATTCTTGCGGGCAAAATTAACAGCTCTTATTTTTCCTTCAATTCCCCGCACCCCAAATCCACCAGGGACAAGAACGCCGTCTATTTCACCCAATATCTTCTCAACCTTGCCGCTCTCCATGTCCTCTGCTTCTATCCAGTGAATATTGACTTTGAGCCTATGAGCAAGACCTCCATGACTCAGAGCCTGCTTTAAACTCAAATAAGAATCTTGAAGTCCTGCATACTTGCCTACCAAGGCAATTTCCACCTCATCCCTGGCAGTTTTCATCTTCCTCACCATAGCTTTCCAGCGGCCGAGATTCCCTTTTTTCTGGGGAAGTCTCAACTGCTTGAGGATGATCTTATCCAAGCCTTCCCTGGCAAAAAAAAGAGGAATTTCATAAATGTTATCTGCATCTTTAGCTGTAATAACCGCCTCAAGAGGAACATTGGTAAAGAGAGAGATCTTTGCTTTTAAATCTGTTGTCAAGAATCTATCTGTTCGGCAGAGAAGAATATCAGGCTGAATTCCTATGGCCCGCAGCTCTTTGACGCTATGCTGAGTCGGCTTTGTTTTTAGTTCTCCTGAAGTTTTGATAAAGGGAATAAGGGTCAGATGAACAAAAAGACTGTTCTCGAGGCCAAGAGAAAGCCTCATCTGTCTCGTTGCTTCCAGGAAAGGAAGGCTCTCAATGTCTCCCACAGTGCCTCCAATCTCGACAATAACAATATCATTCTCATCAGCCACAGCAGAGAAAGCATTCTTTATTTCATCTGTAACATGAGGGATGACCTGGACTGTCTTGCCCAGAAAAACTCCCTTGCGTTCTTTGCGGATGATGGATTCATAAATTTTTCCAGCTGTCCAGTTATGGGATTTACTCGTTTTTGTTGAGGTGAAACGCTCATAATGGCCCAAGTCAAGGTCTGTCTCAGCTCCATCATCTGTGACATAGACCTCGCCGTGCTGATAGGGATTCATGGTGCCTGGGTCAACATTCAGATAGGGATCTAATTTTTGGATCGTAATCTTATAGCCATGGCTCTCGAGCAAGAGACCGATAGAGGCTGCAGCAATACCTTTGCCTAAGCCAGAAAGGACTCCGCCAGTGACGAAGATATACTTAGTCATTCTTTCTTTCTCAAAATTTCTTCGACCTTGATTATATCCTGCGGCAAATCAACACTCAAGGTCAGAAAATCTGTTTCCACCATTTTTATTCGGTAGCCATTCTCTAAAACCCTGAGCTGCTCCAGTTTTTCCATTTTTTCCAGCCTTGAGGGCTGCAACCGGACAAGCTTGAGGAGGAAATCTCTCTTAAAGCCATAGATTCCGATGTGCTGGTAAAAGAAACGAGAAGCCTGAAAGGGCAGAGGAGAACGGGAAAAGTAAAGGGCATAATCCTTTTTATCAACAACCACCTTAACTCTGTTGCTATCTGCAAGGAGATTCAGATCGCTGACTCTGGCCATGAGCGAGGCCATCAATATGGATTTATCCTGGAGGACCTTGACCAGCTTATCGATCATCTTGCCCTCAATAAGAGGTTCATCTCCTTGAATATTGATGATGATTGGTGTTTTTATTTTTCTGGCTACTTCTGCTACCCTTTCTGTGCCTGATCTATGAAGGGCAGAGGTCATCACCACCTGGGCCCCGAATTTCCTGGCAACCTGGAAGATTCTTTCATCATCAGTGGCAATGATAACCTGGTCAAGAAGCCTTGCCCTTTTTGCTCCCTCATAGACTCTCTGAATCAACGGCTTTCCCAGAATGAAAGCCAATGCCTTGCCTGGGAAACGTGTGGATCTATACCTGGCGGGAATAATTCCAGTGGCTGGCTTCAAGATGGAGATCCTGATTCTTCTTTTATTTGAGTTAGATTAGAATGAATTTTATCAGTTGTCTGGCAGGTAGCCTCAAGATAAGCGCCTTCTTCGACTACCAATTTGGGTGCCATTATCGTCCCAAAGACCCTTCCTTGGTTGCTGATTTCAACCTTTTCTGAGGCCTCGATCGTGCCCCGAACCTCGCCATTGACGATGATGTAGCCTACCTTGACCTCTGCTTCAACCTTCCCTTTCTCGCCAATGATGAGCATCGAGTCAGAATTTATTTTCCCCTTGAAATACCCGTCAATACGAAAGGACCCTTTAAAAAAGAGATCTCCTCGAAACTCTGTGTCTTTGTCAAAAAAACCAGTGATTTTGTGTTCATCAAATTCCTTTTTCTTTTCTTTCATCAACTTACTCCTTTGATTAGTTCAAAAATTCTGTTCAAGTCATCCATTGAAAAATAATATATCTTGACAATTCCCCTATTTTGATTTCCAGAGATGGAAACCTTGGTCCCCAGGATTCTTAGAAATTCTTCCTGAAGAGCAAGCAGGTCGGGATTTAATGCCTCTCTTTTCTCGCCAGGTCCCTTTCTCTTCAAGCGTTTGATCATTCTCTCCACCTGCCTTACAGAAAGACCTCTCTGAACAATGAGATTGGCAAGAGATTTCTGGAGTTCAGGATCCTCAAGCGCAAGCAAAGCCCTGGCCTGACCCATGGATATTTTAGTCTCGGCAAGATAGTCCTGAATTTCTTTGGGAAGCTTGAGAAGTCTCAGATAATTGGTTACTGATGTTCTGTCTTTGCCTACTTTCTGAGCTACCTCTTGCTGGGCATAATTCAGTTCTTCAACCAATTTTTGATAAGCCAGGGCAATCTCAATCGGGTTGAGGTCTTCTCTCTGGAGATTTTCAATAAGAGAAACTTCAAGCTGTTTTTCTTGAGGCAGAGGCTTGATAAGAACAGGGATCTTATTCAGGCCTGCCTTCTGGGCCGCACGCCATCTTCGCTCGCCGACAATAATTCGATAGCCATCTGCTTCTGGAGCAACAAGGATGGGCTGCAAAATCCCGGATTCTCTTATCGACTGAGCAAGTTCATCGATGGACCTCTTGTCGAATTTCATCCTTGGCTGAAGAGGATTCGGCCTGATCTTTTCAATCTCCACCTCAGCATACCTTTCTTCTTTCAAAATCGAATAGTCTTCTAAGAGAAATGCTTTTAAACCCTTTCCTAATGCTTTCTTTGTCATCTACTTAGGATCTCCTCTGCTAAATTTAAGTACGCTTCAGCTCCCTTTGATTTAATATCATAAAGGATAATAGGTTTGCCAAAACTGGGGGCTTCGGCAAGTTTCACGCTTCGAGGAATAACCACCTTATAGACAATCTCTTTCAGAGAATTTCTTATTTCTTCGGCCACTTGTTTGGAAAGGTTAGTTCGCTCGTCATACATGGTCAGAACGATTCCTTCGATAGCAAGAGATGGATTGAGATAGGTTCTCACTTCATCCAGTGTCCGGAAAAGATCGGGAATGCCTTCCATACAGAAATACTCGCATTGAATAGGAATGAGAATAGAATCCGCAGCGACAAGGGCATTTATGGTCAAAAAACCCAGAGAAGGAGGACAGTCAACAAAAATGAAGTTAAAATATTTTCTGATTTTGGAGAGAACTTCCTTAAGCCTCTTCTCTCTATTTTCTTGGGAAAAAAGCTCTGCCTCCACTCCAGCTAATTCCAAAGAGCAGGGACTGAGGTAGAGGTTATCGACCTCTGTTGATAAAATACAATCCATCATGTTCTGCCCATTCATCAGAGCCTGATAAATCCCCTTTTTATCTTCTCTGGACTTCCCTAAGCCAGATGTAGCCATCCCTTGGGGGTCGAAGTCGACGACCAGGATCCTTTGATTTTTCTTCGCCAGACAGGCGGAAAGGTTGATGGCCGTGGTTGTTTTGCCGACTCCTCCCTTCTGGTTGGCCACAGCAATGATCTTGTTCATCTTCCCTCAATGTTTCACGTGAAACATCTGCCTAGCTTCTCTTCTTCTTAAGCATATTCAGGTAGAGATGAAGGTTTATAATGGCAGCCGGGGTTATGCCTGGAATTTTCTTGGCTTCGCCGATTGTTTTTGGCCTGAATTTCTGCAATTTTTCCACTGCTTCCCTGGTTAAACCTGGAACTTCTTTGAATTGTATAGCTTCAGGCACCTTAATCCTGTCTATCCTCATCATCTTCTCTATTTCCTTCTCCTGCTTTCTAAGATAGCCTTCATATTTCACCTCTGACTCGATGTGCCTTATTTCCTCATCTGATAAAGGCTCTGAAAATTTTTTATATTCTATCACATTTTTAAACTTCATTTCAGGTTTTTTCAAGAGCTGCTTCAAAGATATCTTTTCTCTGCTCTCTGTTATGATCTTTTCTTTTTCTAGAAAAAACATAACTCTCTTTATTTTCTCCTCTTTATCTTGAAATGCCTGATAATCCTTTTCTTTTATCATTCCCAGCTTATATCCGTAAGGAAGCAACCTTTTTTCGGCATTGTCGATCCTAAGGCCAAGCCTGTATTCTGCCCTGGAAGTAAAGAGACGGTATGGCTCTTCCACACCTTTGGTAATCAGGTCATCGATGAGAACAGCAATATAAGCCTCATTCCTGCCAAGGATAAAAGGCTTTTTCTTTTTTATTTTTAAAGCTGCATTTATTCCAGCCATTAATCCCTGAGCAGCTGCCTCTTCATAGCCAGAAGTCCCGTTGATCTGGCCTGCCAGATACAGATTTTCAATCTCCTTTGTCTCCAAGGTTGGCTTGATCTGAGTTGGAAGGACAGCATCATATTCTATTCCATAGGCAGGTCTCAGTATTTTCGCCTGATCCAGACCAGGGATACTGTTCAGAATTTCCCTTTGAACCTCATAAGGAAGGCTGGAAGAAAGGCCATTGACGTAAGTTTCAGAGGTTTCCAGCCCTTCTGGCTCAAGAAAAAATTGATGCCTTTCATGATGGGGAAACTTGACAACTTTGTCCTCGATCGAAGGGCAATAACGGGGACCGATACCTGTAATTTTCCCGCTGTAGAGCGGGGATTTATCAAGATTTCTCCTTATAACTTCATGGGTCTTGGAATTTGTGTAGCCTATATAGCAGGTGACTTTGTTCTCCAGGATTTCTTTTGTCCGGAAGGAAAAAGGGACTGGAACATCATCACCTGGTTGAGGGATAAAAACGTTCCAGTCTATTGTCTGTTTATCCAGCCTCATCGGTGTTCCTGTTTTCAGGCGGAATATCTTCAGCCCCAATTTCTTCAGATTTTCACTTAACTCATAAGAGCCAGGTTCATTTGCCCTTCCTGCTGGATAGCTGCTAAGTCCGAGGTGAATAAGCCCATTCAAAAAGGTTCCAGGAGTAAGGATAATCGCCTTGGCCAATAAAGAACTTCCATCCACAGTCATCACTCCCTGCGCCTTGCCATTCTTGAGTAGGATTTCAGTGACGATTCCCTGGAAAAGGGTCAGGTTGGGAACATTCTCCAGCCACTTCTTCATGGTCAGCCTGTATAGAGCTTTATCACATTGAGCACGGGGGGCCTGAACCGCCCCTCCCCGGCTGCGGTTTAAGAGTCTGAACTGAATTCCTGTCTCATCAGCCAAAAGGCCCATAATCCCGCCTAAAGCATCTATCTCTTTGACTAGATGGCCTTTGGCCAGTCCTCCTATGGCAGGATTACAGGACATCTGAGCAATGGTTTCAAGGTGAATGGTAATGAGGCAGGTCCGAAGGCCCATGGTGCTTGAAGCAAAGGCAGCTTCACAGCCAGCATGGCCGGCACCTATAATGATGACATCGTATTCATCCCTTGGATTCATCTTAACTCTTATTTTCCGACGCAGAATCGGCTGAAGATAGCTTCAATGATCTCATCCACCTTAATTTCGCCTGTAAGCTGGCCAATCAAGGGAATAATCTTGCGGACCTCCTCTGCCCAGATTTCTTCAGGATACCTGAGTCTGAGGAGCTCAAGAGCTCTGGTCAGAAAGGAATGAATTTCTTCAAGAAGAAGCTTTTGTCTTAAATGAAGAATGATCTCCTCACCATTCTTAAGGGGAGGAACAAAGAACTCATAAATAAGCTCCTTCAATTTATCCAGGTTTGTCCCCTTCAAAGCAGATATTTCCAGATAGCGAGGATTTCTATTTAGAGCCAGGATCTTCTTTTTGTTTATTTTTCTTGGAAGGTCAATTTTATTAAAAAGGAAAAGAGCTTTTTTGTTTTTAAATCTAATGGCAAGTTTTACATCTTCAGAGGTCTCTTTTCTGGAGGCATCAAAAATAAGAAGCAACCCATCTGCCTGGGAAGCAATCTTTTCCCCTCTTCTTACCCCTTCCTCCTCTACAGGATGAGCAGTCCTGGCCAAGCCCGCCATATCAATCAATTTGAAAATAGAATCTCTTATTTTTATTCTCTCTTCCAGATAATCTCTTGTTGTCCCGGGAAAAGGGGTAACTATAGCCCTTTCTTTTTCAAGAAGAGAATTGAAAAGAGTCGATTTCCCGACATTTGTTCTGCCTGTTATGGCCAGGCTTAGGCCTTCAGCCAGAATTTTCCCTATATCATAGCTATCAATAAGCCTCCTTATAGAATAGATCATTTCATCCATAGTTTTTGCTATCTGTCTTGAAGAGATTGGCAGGCCTTCATCAGGGAATTCAAGACTGGCTTCAATTTGGGCCAGGACATGGACAATCTTGCTGCGCAGAGAGGATATTTTCTGGGAAAGCTTTCCTTGAATCTGACTAAAAGAAACCCTTGCCTGCTGGAGAGATGTTGCCTGGATCAAATCATTGACAGCTTCTGCCTGGAGGATATCAATTCTTCCCCTTAAATAGGCGCGCAGAGTAAACTCTCCAGGATGGGCGAGCCTTGCTCCGGCCTTAATTCCCAGACGGACAACCTCCTCCAATATGACCGGACTTCCATGGCAGCTTATTTCCACCATATTTTCTGTTGTATAAGAATGAGGAGCAGGGAAAAATGTCAGATAACCCTCATCGAACAACTCTTTCTGCTCAAAATTAAAGATATTTCCAAGAACGACAGCCCGGGGCAAAATTTTGAAGCTCTTTTTTTTCTTTGGCTTGAATATCTTTTTGGCTATGGCCAGAGATCTTTTCCCGCTGAGGCGAACAATGCCCAGCCCGCCATAGCCAAATGGAGTTGAAATGGCAATGATGGTCTCATCAAGCTTGGGGTCAGACATCTGGGGTAAAGATTTGGGGTCAGACATTGCCATGAAGAACAGGTCCTCGCACGCCCTTGCCTATCCACTCACCCCTATGATAATGTCTGACCCCGGAACCCCAGATGTCTGACCCCGAAAACCTATTTAGTCTGCTTGTTAACGGGAAAAATCTTGACTCTTTTCAGAAATCCTTCGCCGATGCTTTCGCTCGTAATTCCAGGAATTTGATTGACAGCAATATGAATGATCCGCCTCTCATAGGGATTCATCAAATCCAAGATTTCGTTATTTCCTGTTTCAAAAACCTGATGGGCTATCTGCTCGGCATATTCCCTCAATCTTCTCTCCTTCCTTTTTCTGAAGAATTCACAATCAACCTGGACCTTTTGAGAAGAAATTTTATTCAGAATGTGCTGAAAAGCCAGAAGCAGAGACCCTTCTTTGCGGAGCAGAAGCTGTTTATCCGCTCCATTAAAAATGAGGTAAATAAAATCATTCTTTCTCTTAATCTGGTAGGTGAGTTCCAGAGGAAAATGAGGAAGGATTCTTTCCAGGAATGAAGTGACTGGATTATCTTTTGGCCCTTCCCTTGGCCAAGCCCGAATCACAATTTCCTTGCCTTTTATTCCAAAGAGCTTGGTTTTTTCGGTTACAATTTCATAATTGAGCTCTGACCTGGGAATTTTGAGAACATGTTCAGCATGACCTATGGCTTCTTCTAAGTTCTTTCCTTTGAATTCCTGTTTTTGCTCATTTTTTTCTTCTTTTTCCATGAGTCTCTCTCTTTTTCTTATTCATAAGGCGATTCATGATATATTGCTGGCCAATCTGAAGGACATTTGAAGTCAGCCAGTAAAGGACAAGACCACTCTGAAAATTCATGAAAAAGATGGTCATGATGACAGGCATGATCAGCATCATCTTTGCCTGGCTAGGATCTGCTGAAGTGGGTGTCATTTTCTGGCTGATAAATTGGGAGACGCCCATTAAAATGGGAGTCACATAATAGGGATCTTTGACAGAAAGGTCTTTTATCCAGAGAATAAAAGGACTGTGCCGAAACTCAATCCCTACCACCAGGAGGCGGAAAAACCCCCAAAAAACTGGAATCTGGATGAGCATGGGCAAACAGCCTCCAGCCGGATTAATGCCATGTTCTTTGTAGAGCTTCATCATCTCTTCGTTCATCTGGCGGCGCTGGCTAATATCCTGTTTTGCCTTTTTGTACTTTGCTCTCAAAGCTTTAATCTTTGGCTGGAGCTCCTGCATTCTGGCCATGGACTTAGTACTGCTGTAAGTTAGAGGGAAAAATATTATTTTGATAATTAAGGTAAGAAAAATGATGGCAAATCCCCAGTTGGGTATATAATTGTGGAAGAACTTGATTGCCCTGAGGAGAATCTCAGCAATCCAGCCGAAAAATCCAAAATTTATAACTCTCTTTGCCTGAGAGCCAAACTTGTCCAGATGGCCAAATTCCTTCGGCCCAATGTAAATCCTCTGGGCATCTGTCACCGAAAGGAAGAAGTAGGGAGTCTGCCCTTTGATCTCTCTAATAAAAACAGCATTCGCTTTCTGCGCATTGGCGAGAATAAGGGCCACAAAATAGTTATCTTCATAAGCTGCCCAGTTGACAAAGTTGAAGGCGCTTTCTTCAGGCTTGAATTTTCTCTCCGATTGCCGATAAACCCTTCCAGAGGAAAGAATGGCTATTCCGCTTCCACCTCCGAATCTCTGCCTCTGTTCTGTGACCGAAGGGTTGCCAAGACTGGGGCCCCAGACAAGGCGAGGCTCAATTTTTTGCCCATTCTTCCAGACATTTATCTCCAGGTGAAAGTCATAATTTCCATCCGAAAAGGTAAAGATTTTCTCAACTCTTGTTCCTTTTCCGTCTGCATATTCAAGCCGAATCTCACCTTTCTGGCCATCTTTCAATTTTAAGTTCGCTATTGAAGACTTGTAGAAAGAATTGTTGATAAGGTCATTAAATTCTGGATCCTCAGTCTCAAGAGAGAAGGGATATTTGTTTACTTCCCCGGCATGGAGCGAGACAAGCTCCAAATCTTCTTTTTTATCATCTTTATATTTTTTCAGTTTCCAGCTCTTTAAGACGCCACCTCTGTTGCTCCAGAGAGCATAATAGAGAGAAGTATCAAGGAGAATCTGTTCTTCAGCCTGGGCTTCGATCTGCGGAAAACTCTTTTCTTCTGCCTCAACTTTTTTTTCTTGAGCAACTTTTGAAGGCGGAGGAGTCTCTTTTTCCAGAATCTTCTCTTCAGGCTTTTTCTCTACTTGGATCTTTTCCTCTGGCCGGACTTCTGATTGGGGGGGCTTTTTAACAAAAATAGCCTGATAAAGGATTAAAACCAAAAAAGAAAGAACTATGGCTAATATAATTCTTTTTTCCATTTCCTTTTAGCCCTCTTAGGGTATGGCGTCAAATCCTCCCTGGTGAAAAGGATGACATTTGAGAAGCCTCTTTCCTCCCAAAATTATTCCCTTTCCCAATCCATATTTTTCTATTGCTTCCTTCGTGTAAGAAGAACAGCTGGGATAGAAACGGCAGCGATTGCCGAGGAGGGGAGAAAGGAAGATCTGGTAAATTCTTATCAAGGTCAGGGCAATTTTCTTCATCGGGCCAAACCCTTCTGGAAGACAGTCTCAATAGCAGCAACATAGTCTTCTTTCAGCTTTGACCAGGAGGCATCTTGAGCTTCTTTTTTGGCAACGATAATGATGTCAACAGGGTTTTTGAGCAAATCTTTGTTCCTACGGAATAAATCTCTCATCCATCTCTTTATTCTGTTCCTCATAACTGCATTGCCGATTTTTTTGCTGGCAACAACAGCCATGCGGGAAAATTCTAAATTATTGGGGAGATAGATAAGACTAGAATATCTTCCTCTGTAACGGTTACCTTTTTTATAAAGAAATAAAAAATCCTTTCTTTTTCTTATCCTCTCCTGAGGACTAATGCTTTCTCTCATCAAAGAGCAAGTTTTTTTCTGCCTTTCCTTCTTCTGTTCTTGAGGACTTTCTGGCCATCTTTAGTTTTCATTCTGACCAAAAAACCATGAGTCTTTTTTCTTCTTCTGACATTGGGTTGGAATGTTCTCTTCATTTCTATGCTTAAGTTTTATAGAAGTATGTTAATAAAGCTCCTCTTATCTGTCAAGCTTGAATTGATCCATAGAGCGCTCGAATTCCCCCAACTTCGTTCGTGCCTAGGAGATGGAATATAGGTCTTCGAACATACAGGGACTGGCCTGGCCCTGTCTTTATTTTCTAACCGCAATCTTGGAGATTGATTTAATTGATTGACTCTTCTGAAGTTATTGATTATAATATTTCAAAATGAAATCATTAAAGATTGGTGATAGGGTGATCTATCCCAATCAAGGGCTTGGCATTATCGAAGACATCCAGGATGAAAACCATTTCGGCGAAAATTTCAAGATTTACCGCCTCAGAATCCTATCCAACAACACCCTGGTCTTAGTCCCCTCATCAAGTGCTGAAGAGATTGGAATCAGGAAGCCCGTCTCTGAGGATTCTATTAAAAAAATCTTTAACTTTTTGAGGAACGGAGAAGTGGATGTGACCATGGATTGGAAAGGGAGATATAAGGAGCACCTCAACCTTATGAAGTCAGGAACGCTTTTTGATCTGGTTTCCGTCTTAAAAAGCCTCTATTATCTCAGCCTCATCAAGCCTCTCTCCTTTCGAGAGAAAAAGATGATGGAAAAAGCAAAGGAGCTTATTGTCTCCGAGATTTCTGAGGTTTCTTCCCTCTCTTTTTCAGAGATTGAACAAAAAGTCAATAAGACTCTTTCGCTCTCTTTCAAAAACATCAAGCCCGGCCTAGACGTCTGATTTCCAAAAAGATGCTGTTACCTGCCCTACTTCTCTTCTTGCTTTTTTTGCTTCTTAGTGCTTTCTTTTCTGCTTCTGAAACAGCCTTTGTCGCCTCCAATCCCCACACTCTTGATTACCTGGAAAAGAAGGGCTCTAAGAGAGCCAAAATGGTTAAACAGATGCTGACCAGGATTGATACTCTTCTGGCCACGGTCCTTATTGGCAACAACTTAGTCAATGTTGCCGCTGCCTCTCTGGCCACCTTTATTTTTGTCTCTTTCATCCAGAACAAAAAGCAAGCTGTTTTTTTGGCCACAGTCACAACAACATTGCTAATCCTTTTCTTTTCCGAGATCAATCCAAAAATCTTTGCATCTTACAATTCCCTGAAAATCTCCTTTCTTTTCCTTCATCCCCTGAGAGTCTTTGTTTTTCTTTTCTATCCTTTTGTCAAGGCCTTTACTTTTTTGTCGAATCTCATCTTTCCCGCTTTAAAAGAACAGGGGGGGCTATCCCGGACTCTCAATGAAGAAGAAATAAAACTCTTATTGATAAAAGGAGCCAAGGGAATGTCTTCTCTCCGCAAGAAAATGATATCTGGAGTATTAGATATTGCCGCTCGGCCGATCAAAGAGATTATGGTTCCCCGTCCTCAGATCAAAGCCATAGAGATAGGGACTCCTTTTAAAGAAATTCTGGATATCATTATCTCTGAAGAATTTTCCAGATTTCCTGTTTATAGGGGTCGTCTGGACAACATCGAAGGCTTGATCCATGCCAAAGATATTATCTCTTATCTTATTGCTAATAAAGAGTTTAGCATGAATTCCATTCTCCGCAAGCCTTTTTTTGTGCCTGAATCCGCTTCGTTGGAAAAAACTTTACTCCAGATGCAAGAAAACACTGTTCACCTCGCCTTTATTGTCGATGAATTCGGAAACATGGAAGGCATTGTCACCCTTGAAGATATCATTGAAGAAATAGTCGGCGAGATTCAGGATGAATATGATACCGAAATAGAGGAACTGTATTCAAAGATAGAGGAAAATGTCTACATCATCAAAGGCAATGCTTCGATCAAAGAAATTAACCAAAGACTTCCTCTTAGGCTTCCAGAAAAGAGAGATTACACCACCCTGGCAGGATTCTTCCTTTATGAATATGGAAAGATCCCTCATGAACAAGATATTCTTTTTTACGAGGGTCATAAATTTATCGTTGAAAAAATGAGCAAGCGTCATATAAGCCTAGTCCGGGTGAGCCTGAAGTAAAGAAAGGATTTCCTCACTGATGAAAACTCTGGCTATCAACAGAGATGCAAGCTATAACTACGAAATCATAGAAAGACTGGAAGCAGGCGTTGCTCTTGTTGGGAGTGAGGTAAAATCTGTGAAAGAGGGAAAAATCAGTCTGAAAGACAGCTATGCGGAAATCAAGGGAGGCGAGGTCTTTCTTCTCAACTGCCACATCTCACCCTATGAAGCGGCCAACCGTTTCAACCATGAACCTCGCCGGCTGAGAAAGCTTCTCCTCCACCGCCAAGAGATAAAGCGGTTGACAGGAAAAATAAAGGAAAAAGGCTTCACTCTGGTTCCAACGAAGATTCTGCTCAATGAGAAAGGAAAAGTGAAGGTTGAAATCGCCCTAGCCAAGGGGAAAAAGGCCTATCAAAAAAGAGAGGCCATCAAGGAAAGGGACCGTGAAAGGGAGCTAAGGGCTGAGCTAAAAAGACGCTTAAGATAACTCGCAGGCAAGCCTGATCGGTTCAACCATTCTGTGGGGATTTGTCACATCTTTCCCAGCAATATCAAAGGCTCTTCCATGATCAGGAGAAGTGCAGATAAAAGAAGCCCAAGAGTCAGATTAACACCTTTTTCAAAAGCTTCCAGCTTGAAAGCAATCAGAAGCATGATATCTTTTTAGTTCATTCATCTGGACCTCCATAATACCTAAACCCGCACTTCGGACAGAACTTGAGTTTTCCTGTGATTCCATGATTCCTTTCCCTTCATTTCCTCAAGTACTGAGGGCTTTTATTCTTCTTTGCTTTCTCTTGACAAAGGAGATGAGGCGAAAGAGGATCTGTCTTCAAATTTCTCAACGGATACCTACGCTATCTCGTACGGCCTCAATCAACTTGGTGGAATCGTAGCCGATTCCATCTTTGAATACTAATTCGACCTTTTCGATATGAGCAATATCTTTCGCTGGATTTCCCTTGATCAACACCATGTCCGCCTGTTTGCCGGCTGCCAAGGTCCCGATCCGATCCACTTCGCCCAAGTAAAGTGCACCGTTCGAAGTTGCAATCTTGATGGCCTCTAGCGGAGTGAATCCCGCTTCAACGAGCAACTCGACCTCACGCTGGTCGCCGAATCCTGCCACCACACCGCCGTAGCCTGTAGGGTCCGGTCCGGCAATGAGCAGGCCTCCCGCCTTCACAAACTCCCGCTCAAATTCCATCTCCTTTTTAAGCAGAGCGGGCAAGGGTGAATCTTTGGCCTCGCCGACGAGCGCCCTTTGCGTTAGGTAAGCGATCCGTATCTCGGGCGCCATGACGTCCAAGATGCGCTGCTGGAGCGGCGGCCGGCCCGGTATAGAGATCTCAAATACCGGCAGCGTGGAAGTTAAAGCCACTTTGTGCGCAACTAGGTCGCGGATAGTCTCCTGGACTTGAGCGCTAGAAATATCCAGCTTGATAAGTGTCTCCCTCACATCTCGCGACCTGGGACAGGTATCAGGCTTTTTTCCGGACACGAACTCAGAATCCACCAGCAGCCCGTGCTCGAGGTTGTCTATTCCCAGCCCTGCAGCCTCACGGAAACCAATGGAGCACAAGTGGCCTGTAATCTTCATGCCGCGCTTATGAACCTCCTCTATGGCAGCGCTAAGCTCAGCACTCGTGATGTTGATATACGCCTTGAAGTTGTCAATGCCTTGCTCAGCCCAGTACTGGACCATTTTGCGCGCGTCGTCCGGACCAGTGAGCTCGTGCATCTGCAAGGTAAAGGCCCCGACTCCCTCAAGGTATGGGCTGGTGACGTGCATTTTAGGGCCGGGCACTCTACCCTGATCAATGGCCTTTTTTAAATTGAGTTCTGTGAACGGCTCCAGGCTGCCTGTAGTCCTGATGGTAGTCACGCCGCAGGCTAGGTACAATCGCGGCGCACTGAAGGCCAGCGTGTTGTAATGCGCCCGACCGACGGGGTAGAAGATGTGATCATGCATCCCCACCAGCCCGGGGATTACTGTGTAATCACGCATCTCTATAACCTTTGCTCCTGCTGGCAGCGGAGTGGAAGCAGCGTCGCCAATCGCCTGGATCTTCCCTCCCGAGACCACAATGGTCTGGTCTTCACGCGCGGGAGCGCCTGTCCCATCAATTACGCGCACGTGTGTGAGAGCAAAGAGGGGCGAGTCAACCGTGACAAAGGCTTTAACTGCAGGTGACAGCGTTGGAGGCGTTTGCGCTCCAACCATGGCTATTGCCAGAAGTAGTGAAACAAAGATAAAGACTCTGCGCATGTTGCACCTCACAAAATTGGTTGCATAGAGAATTTTATTTTTAATTAATAGCTTAGGACGCGTGGTTTTAGACCGATTTATCTGTCCTCGCATTTAGGAAGATGGTAAACTATGGCGCAAAATGATGTCAAGGCATCGTGAAAAGCTCTGGGTAGGAAGACGAACGGACTTCCATTTCCTTCCTATGAATAGGCCGCATCTTTATCTTTTTCCTCAGATCTCCTTTGTGAAGTGTTTCATTGCTTGCTACACGTCCTTCACCCATCAAACTTGAAATATACTAGTTTAAATTTTATAGTCCTTATCTGATTAATTATATTCTCTGAGTTAAAATGTAAGAGAGAAAAGAGACATCAAGCTTTTTTATACAGAATCAGTAAATTATTTAATCTCGATGATTCTTTTTTCGATTTTATAATCGAGCACTCTGTGTATGCTAAGCCATTCTATCAAAGTTTGGTTTAAAGTAAAGCCAGTATCCCTTGCGCCATCCACCTTGAAGCCAAAATATTTATCTTCAGCATGCCCAACCAGGTAATCATTGCTGACAATGATATAAACTTTTTCTGGCTTGAGAAGCATGCCTTGCTTTTCTAAAACTTCCCCATTGACCTCTATATAGTCAACTCTCTTTCCGTAGGGTTTTAAGGCCCTAGAATAATATTTGTATCTGAGCCCAGAAACCTGGAGCCTGTCCCAGCCTCTTTCCACATCATATTCAAGGACATCCTTTATCTGTCGCGCAGTGAGTTTGAATACAATCAAAGTGTTTTGGAAAGGTGAAACATCAAACACATCGGCTTTAGTGACTGGTCCAGCTTTGATATCTGCCCGGATTCCTCCGCTATTGTGCAGCCCGATTTGTGCTCCAGTCTTCCAGCGCATGACATCGGTAATCCAATCTCCAAGCTCACTTTCTACCTGTGCACCTTCCTTTGGGTAATGACTTCTGCTCTGGTCTGCCTTTGCTTCTCCTATGAATTCAGTGAATTCTTTCCCAATAGAATTATCAACTTCTTTGACTAAAGCTGCAACTCGAGGCAACGGCTTAAGCTTCCCATCTGCCCATAACCATACCAACTTCTCTTCATAGCTTATAATCTTGTCGTTTTCGACCTCCAACTTTAAATAGCCTAGAGTTTTTTGATAACCCCAAGTTGACTTGACCAGTACGCCATCGACTTCTTTGAATCTTGCATCATTCGATGCTGCCAGAACGACATCAATTCCCGCCACACTCCTGGCTATTCTTTCTGCCTCATCAAAAGAGCTGTGAGTGATGACAATAATCAAGTCAGTCTCATTATCCAATAGAGGGACATAAGAATTAAGGATAGGAACCATTGGAAGAACATCCAGACCTTCAACTGCTTCTTTTTGAACCTGTGTCAAGAATTTTTCTTCCATGACAGCGACGACTCCAATTTTTATTCCGCCTAGAGCAAAGATGTGGTATGGTTCAGCCGGAAAGAGCATTTTGTTTTTTTTGTAGACAATGTTGGCCATTATGGTTGGAAAATTGGCCAACCTTGCCAGCTTCTCTGCATTAAGTTGTCCTTTATCAAAATCATGGTTTCCATAGGACCAGGCATCGTAACCTAGCCTGTTTAAGAATTCCACCATCGCTCCGCCAGCTACATCTTTATATTTTATATCTGCGGCCAGAGTGCCAGTCGTCATATCGCCTGTTTCAATCAGCAGAACATTTTTATCCTTGGCCCTGATTTCATTGATGTAATGACTCGCAGCTTCCATGCCACCAACTAACCTCTCTCCCTTGTCTATCTGGACTTTATAGGGTTTATAAATTCCATGGGTATCATTGGAGTGAACCAAAGTCACAGTTTTTGGAAATAAAGGTGTAACTATGCCAAATAAGAAGATTAAAGCCATGTAGATCGAGAAAACCTTTTTCTCCAAGAACGGGTTCCTTTTTCTTGCTCTCATCCTCTTACTCATTAACAAGGCATTATATATTCTAAATCTAGGAAATAGGGATTTCGTTTTGAGTCGTAAAAGGACACTTCACATTTTTGCCCAAATTTTTCTCTTGCCCTCATCAAGAAAAAATGTAAATCATTAGAAGCATGGGTGTCAAGCTGACCTGAAAGCCGATAAAAGCCTTCATGAGGCTTCTGAGTCGCCAAAAAGCCCAGAACTTGCGCTGAGCTCTTCTTGCTGGGGGAGAGAAATTCACTATAGGCTAAAAATACTCGTCCGATGCCTCAGCAGCCACCAGGCGTTGTTGACAGGCGATGTGCGGTGGCTGAGGCTTTGCAGCGCGGATTGCCGCAGTGGAGATATTTTTCCAGCACCTCCTGGATGATTGGATTGAAGTAGCGTACCGTGTTTCAAAGCGGTTTTCTTATTCTTAGAGAAACCTCTCAAAATAGAAGCACCCAGTAGAAGACCGTGCGCTCTGCATGTCGAGGCCAGTAGACTCCTGCCATCGAAGGAACGGAGATTCATAAAACAAGCGATAGTGAAGTCAGAGGCCTTAAGGGAAAAAGGCCTATCAAAAAAGAGAGAGAGACCATCAAGGAAAGGGACCGGGAAAGGGAGCTAAGGGCTGAGCTGAAAAGAAGCTTGAGATAACTCGCAGGCGAGCTTGATGGCTTCAATCATGCTCTGTGGATTTGCCATATTTTTCTCAGCAATATCAAAGGCTGTCCCATGATCAGGAGAAGTGCGGATAAAGGGAAGGC
>CAZPAX010000029.1:0-18147 GCA_964584535.1 uncultured Eubacteriales bacterium | reverse complement strand
CACTCTGGGAGATCTTTCTCGACTTCCTATAAAATCGAGCCAGTTCAAACTCAAAGGAAGGCTCCAGACAAATCTCGATCCGATTGAGATAAGCTCAGAAGTAATCTCTGCTCAGGACGAAGTAAGGATAAATATGTTTGATGGCCAGATCGCCGTGAAAAATCTCAAAATTAGCAGGCCTTTCTCCAGAGGAAGAGTTCTTTCCTGCGATATTGCCTTCAAAGGCTTAAATCTGGAGAAAATGACAGACTCCATTCCTTTTGGACGAGTGACAGGGATCGTCAATGGAGAGATTCAGGATTTTGCCCTCTCTTACGGACAGCCAGAGAGATTCACTTTGCGCCTAGAATCAGAAAAAAGAAAAGGAATACCTCAGAAGTTTAGCATCGGGGCTGTCAATGACGTAGCTATTCTTAGTTCGGGTGATACGGCTTCTGTTTCCTCGGTAAAAAAATTGAGTCCCTTTGTCCGAGAATTCCACTATGAAAAAATTGGAATATTTTGTTCCCTGAAGAATGATATCTTCACTTTGAGGGGAACAATAAAAGAAAAAGGAACTGAGTATCTGGTCAAGAAGTCTTGGCTTTTTGGGATCAGTGTCATAAATAGAGACCCACAAGGGAAAATTAGCTTTAAAGAGATGCTTGGCCGGCTGAAGAGAATTGGCTCCTCCAGAAAAGATGAAGGGAAATAGTCGCTTGGGTCATGCTTTGCCAAGGAAAAAGCGATTTCTCATCGCCTTGATGATGACTGTCTTGGATGATAAAGCCCGACCCCGAAACTTTTCTGCTTATCCCAAAATTGCCGATAGAAAATTGTCTTTGCGAGCGAAGCGAAGCAATCTCAGTTTATTTTGATGAGATCGCCACGCACCCAATGGGTGCTCGCGATGACTGGGATAGCGCTTTCCTAACGGCAATTTTGGGCTTATAGTTTCTCTGTGTTATTTTTAAAAATTAAGATATAATAATGGAGATTTCTATTGGAAGGTGAAAGATGAAATCAAAATCACTCAAAGGCATTTTGTTGGCCACTGCTCTGGTCTTTCTTTTTTCCTGTGTCACCATAAATATTTACTTCCCAGAAGCAACAGTCAAAAAGACAGCCGATGAAATTGTTGAGGAAGTCCGAAAACCAGAAAGCAAAGAAAAAGAAAAAAAAGACATCTCTGCTCAATCCAGTTCATTTTCCCTTGTATCCTCTGCTTATGCTCAGCAGGAAACAGAGGTTTCGAGTCCAGCCATCCGGGCTCTCAAAGAATCTCTAAAGCAGAGATTCCCTGCTATCGAGCCTTTTTTTGAGAGAGGTGCGATCGGAGAAGCCAATGACGGATTCATTCAGATCCGGGACGAGAGCGCTTTATCCCTGAAAGAAAAGGCGGATCTCAGGAACCTGGTCAAGGATGAAAACGCTGATCGAAAGAACCTTTATGCCGAAGTTGCCGGTGCTCTCAACATTGATCCTAGCCAAATTCCTCGAATCCAGAAAATTTTTGCTGAGTCCTGGATTAAGAATGCCCGTTCAGGCTGGTGGGTTCAGGAAGAAAATGGCCAGTGGAAAAAGAAGTCATAGAGATTCCCATTAACTCAGGGAGTGAATGATGAAAAGGATAAAGAAGAGACAGCTTAAAGAGGATGAATTTGTTTCAACTTTGAATAAATTCCTCAATTTTGTCAAGGCCAGGACAAAGGAAATTATTGCCCTTGGAGTGGCGGTTTGCGTGCTTATTTTATTTTTTATAGGCTTACGCTACATCAAGGCTCAGAATCTCTCCAAACAGAGCCAGGTGGCAGGCCAGATCTTCAATCTGGGAAAAGACCTCGACTCCAACCCCCAGAATTTGAACAAACTGGAAAGCATGACTGGCAAGGGGAAGTTCTCTCGTTTAGCCTTCCTTGTTCTGGCCACTCACTTCGTGGAAAAGGGAGATTTTGCCAAGGCTTTGGCTTATCTGGAGAAAATGCCGAAAAGTCCAAAGGACATTCTCTACTTTGAGGCTGAAGATCTTCGGGGCCAGATCTTTTATCAACTTAAAAATTATGATAAGGCGATAGAGATTTATAAAGGAATCGAAGCCCTTAATCCCAAAGAATATTCGCTTGATGCTGTCATCTCTCACCGCGCTGAAGCTCTGGAAGCAAAAGGAGATACAGAGGCAGCTTTAGCCCTTTATAAGAAATTGGAATCTGACTTTGCTCAGACTTATTATGGCTATGATGCCTCTCTGAAGACTAAGCGTCTGGAAACAAGGAAGTAATAGCTTCTCTTGTAAAATGAAAAAAAAAAGATATAATAATCTCTAATTTTTTATTGAGGAGGCAATGAAATGGCTTATATGATTACTGAAGAATGCATCAATTGTGGCGCCTGCGAACCTGAGTGTCCCAATCAGGCTATCTCGGCTGGGGAAGAGATTTATATCATTAATCCTGACAGATGTACAGAGTGCGTGGGGCACTACGATGAATCTCAATGTGCTTCAGTTTGTCCTGTTGATGCCTGTCTGCCTGATCCTGACCATAAAGAAAGCAGAGAAGAGCTTAAACTCAAGTATGAGAGGCTCCAAAAGGAAGGCTAACTAAGATTTGATTCTTCTTAAATAGGAGTGATGAAAATCACTCCTATTTTTTTATATGAAAGATGGAAGAAGAGAAAAGGAAAAAAAGATTCTGGCTGAACATCTTACTCTTTGTCCTTACTGTCCTTTCCACATTTTTTGTGGGGATAGTCCTTAGTTTGAACTTCAAGTATGCAGAGTTGGCTAATCAGAATTCCCAGCTTGGGCTTAGAGTCAGCATTTTTTCAGACCCTCAAGTCTTTGTCTTGGGGATTGTCTATGCGGCTGTCCTTATTGGCATTCTCCTCGGTCACGAGTTAGGCCATTATCTCACTTGCCGCTATTATGGAATTAATGCCACTCTTCCTTACTTTATCCCGGCTCCCACCTTGATCGGCACACTGGGGGCTTTCATCAAAATCAAATCGCCGATAACCAGAAAACAGCAACTTTTTGATATCGGAGTGGCTGGTCCTCTGACAGGATTTGTCCTTTCTCTTCCTGCTCTTTTTTATGGCCTATCTCTCTCAAAGTTAGTGCCCTCTTTGCCTCGGGAGGAGTCTCTCATTTTTGGGGAGCCTCTTCTCCTCAAGATCATCAGCAGCTTGACTCTAAGGAATATTCCTTCTGGGACCGATGTATTTTTGCATCCTATCGCTTTTGCCGGATGGGTGGGAACTCTGGTCACAGCTTTTAATCTTTTTCCAGTTGGACAGCTTGACGGAGGCCATATCTCCTATGCTCTACTCGGCCCGAAATCTAGATCTGTGGCCCGTCTTTTTTTTATCGTATTTCTGATCATGGGAGTTTTTTTCTGGGTTGGCTGGTTTGTCTGGGCCCTGATTATCCTTCTCCTGGGACTCAGGCATCCCCGGGTCATTGATGAGGAGACTCCTCTTTCGGCCTCCCGAAAAATTATGGGATTTATGGCCTTGCTGATTTTCATTCTCTCCTTTATTCCTGCCCCCATTAAGGGATATAATGTATTTGACCTGCTCAGGCAATTTCGGCTCCAATGAAGGCAGGAAGATTTACACAGAATCTGTGGAAAAGTTGTGGAAAAGTGGCAAAAAGGAAATCAAAATTCCCGAAGGTTATTGAAGATCCGACAAATTGCACAAAATTTGGTCACTATGTTAATTTATTTATAATCAATAAATTATGAATTTATTGAAAATAAAGAAGATACAAGAAAGGGGCTTGAGAGGGAAAATGTTAAGGAATGAAAATGGAAAGTCAATTTAAAGACCTGGAGCAAGCCTTCCTCCGCTTGAAGATGCAGTTTGAAAGGGGAGAGATCAGCCGGACTGAATTCATTGCCGATATGAAGAAGCTTCGCTTCAGGGATGAGGATGGCCGTTTTTGGATGATCGGAGCCCAGAGCGGAAGATGGTACTATTTTGATGGCAAGGACTGGATTCAATCTGAGCCGCCTTCTCTTCAGGAAGGAAAGGCAATCTGTATCTACTGTGGTTTTGAGAATAAGCTTGAAAACGATGTTTGTGTCCGCTGCGGTGGCAGCCTTTTGGATAAGGAGTATTTCTGCCCGAAATGTGGCTCGAAACTGGATGGGCCTTTCCAGGATTGCCCCCGTTGCAGCCGAGAAAAAGACAAAGATAAAGACAAGAAGGAGTGGGCACCTGGGGAAAGCCCTCGTCTGGAAGAAGAAAAAACTGCTAACTTTGTCTTTCGTTCTCTTCATCCTTTCTCCTTCCTTTTCTTCACTGGAACAGCAGGATTTTTGCTGGGCATCATTTTAGGCGCTTTTGCTGGAACAACAGACTATTTCTCAACAGGCAACGGTTTGCCTCCATTTTTGCAGGAAGTTCATGGGAATTTGATTGGCGGCCTCATTTTTGCTTGCCTGGGAGGAGTTTTTGGGTTCTTGTTTTTAGGTCTAACTGGTTTTTTGCTAGCGATCTTCATCAATGCTATCTCTTCTTTTGTTGGAGGAATAAAAATCACTCTCAGCAAGACGGACGAAGAAGAAAAAATAAGTAGGAAAGAAGATTAGGGGAATTCTTGGCAAAATATTTTCTCTTTCTTTTCGCTCTTATCTCCCTCCTTTTAGCAGCTTCCCATTGCCGGACTGCCTCAGAGGAAGAGGCAATTAGAGAAACAATGGGAGAATTGGGGAGCCTGGCCGAAGAAAAGGATAAAGAGGCAATCCTCACCTTTGTTTCTGAAGATTATTTTGATTCTCTCCAGCGGACAAAGGAAGATATCAGGGGCCTCTTGGACACCTATTTTCCCCGCTATCAGGGCATAGTCATTCATCTCCTCTCCACCCGCATCCAAGAGATCATCCTTCCAGAAGCTCAGATTGAAACCGATATGGCCATCTCCAGCGGCTTTGGCAAAGTCTTCAGAAAACTGGTGAATTATTACGGCGAGTATTACAGATTCAGAATAAAGCTCGTCAAAAGAGATTCAAAATGGCTGGTCAGAGAAGCGGAATGGGAGGAGATAAGTGCCGAGACCCTTTTCCCTGAATCAGTAAAGATTTTGAAGAAGATATTGCCTGAAGCTTTCAGGTAGTCAGACTCTGCTTTCCCTTTTTAATTTTGCCAGGGCAAAGGCAATCTGTCCCAGAGAGAGGGACTCATCGTTTGGGGAATAATTGATTGGTCTGAGAACCTGAAATCCTTTTTGCTCAAGGCGTTGACTAGCCTGGGTAAGAAGCTTTTTATTGAGAAAACATCCACCTGTTAAGACCACAGTTTCTAGACCATAATCTTTTCTTATTTTTTCTGAAACGGCAACGATCATTTTAGCCAGGGTATTATGGAATTTCGATGAGATAAGGGGGAGGGGGACTTTTCTCTCCATATCTTTCAGAATATTTCTTATGGTTTTGGCAAAGCAAACCTGAAGGGGGAATTTGTCTCTCAGAAGTGAAAAATCATAGCTTTCTCTAATCCCATCTGAAGCCACTGACTCCAGCCTCATAGGCGCTTCTGCTTCAAACTCAACCTCTAAAGGGGCAAGACCGATGAGATAGGAAACAGCATCAAACAGCCGGCCACAGCTTGAAGTAAGAGGGCTACTGAGATTCTGATCGATCATACACAGGACTGCTTTCCTTTTTCTGGGAGCTATTTTTTCCAGGGCTTTGACTTTGGGGAGTCTCGGGCCATAGATATGGCGGAGATAGGAGAGGGCCATTCGCCAGGGCTGTTTTGAAGCCAGGTCTCCTCCTGGAAGGGCAACAGGCTTGAAATGAGCCACCCTTTGGAAGGAAAAATAGTCTGCCAGGAGAAATTCTCCTCCCCAGGCAGATCCGTCCTGACCGTAGCCATAGCCGTCAAAAGAAATGCCGAGGACTTTCTGCTGGGGAGAAATCTTATGCTCGAGGAGAGCAGCAAGGACATGGCCGAAATGGTGTTGAACCTGAAGATGGGGGATACCCAATTTCTGAGCATAGCGGGTAGTGTGAAAATCGGGGTGGAGGTCGGAGACGACAATCTGGGGCTTGACTTCAAAAAGGCGGAGGAGATGGGAGAGAGTCTCTTCAAAATATTTATAGTTCTGGTATTCATCCAGATCTCCCAGGAACTGGCTGGTGACAACATAGCCATTTTTATAGATGGAAATTGTATCCTTGAGCTCCCCTCCCAAGGCCAGGACATGATGAGGAGATTCAAGTTGCTCAGGAATTCTCTGGGGATAAGGGACATACCCTCTGGCTCGCCGGAGGAAAAGAGGCTCGTTCCTGATAACTCTCAGCACAGAATCATCTGCTCTCGTCTGGATCGGCCGATTGTGGCTGAGGACATAATCGCAGAGGAGGGAAATCCCTTCCTCCTCGTCTTTCATGATCGGCGCATCTTTTTTGTTTGAGCTTGTGGCAACGATAAGAGGAAGATGCTGAAGAAGGAGGTGGTGGAGGGGAGTGTAGGGAAGCATAAATCCCATTTCGTCAAGGTGGGGCGCAATTCCTTTGAGATCTTTCTTTTTTCGAAGAAGGACGATGGGCCGGCGGGCGGAGAGGAGTTCCCTCTTTTCAGCAAAATTGCAAAAAGCATATTTTTCGATAGTCTCCAGATCCGCAGCCATGAGAGCCAGGGGTTTATTTTTTCGTTCCTTGATTTTTCTCAGCCGGCAAATTGCTTTCGGATCGAGGGCATCGCAGACGAGATGAAAACCACCCAGGCCCTTTACAGCTAGAATTTTCCCCTTCTTTATCAGCGTGGCGGCTTTTTCAATTCCACCGCGTATTTTCTTTCCACTTTTCACCTCAAAAAGTGTAACTTTGGGACCGCAGGTCGGGCAGGCGATGGGCTGGGCATGGTAGCGCCGGTCAAGGGGATCGCTGTATTCCCTGGCGCAGTCCTCGCACATGGTGAAGCCTTCCATGGTTGTCTCTTTTCTGTCATAGGGAAGAGATTTGACAATTGTGTAGCGCGGCCCACAGTCCGTGCAGTTAGTGAAGGGGTAATGATACCTTCGCTCCTCAGGATTCATCATTTCCTGGTAGCAGTTCTCGCAGATGGAAATATCAGGCGAGATGAAAACAAAGCTTTTCCCCTGCCTGGATTTTTTTATCCGGAAATCCTTGAAATTTCGAAAAGAGGCCGGCTCGATTGTCAATTCTTCAATTTTGGAAAGAGCAGGCTTCTCATCTTGGAGAGCTTTGAGGAAAGGCGAAAAATCGGCTGTTTCCTTGGTTTCAATGTGCATTTCCACGCCAAAGCCGATATTTTTGACCCATCCTGTACACTGAAATTTTTTGGCCAGGCGGTAAATAAAAGGCCTGAATCCCACACCCTGGACGACTCCAAAGACGACAATTTTTAGCGCATTTCCTTTTTTCATTTTTTTCTCTGGCTGTAGGCGCAGCCGCAGTAATCCTGGCGGTAGAGATTGTGGCGATGGCTCAATTCAATGCTTTTCTTGAAGCCATCATTTTTTTTAAAGTCAGCCTCAAGAAACTGGATTTTATTCTTCCTAGCAAGCATTTTTCCTATCCGGTTAAGGACGTTCGCTTTCTTCCAGGGACTTAGGCTCATGATGGTGGTAAAAATTGAAAATCCAAGTTCAGAAGCTTTGCGGGCTGTCCTCTCTAACCTCGTCGCATAGCAGATATCGCATCTTCTCCCTTTCTCAGGTTCATTTTTGAATTTCTCTGTCAGCTTGAACCATCGATCATCATCATAGATTTCCTCGATAAGGTTAAAATGGAGAAGCCTGGCCACTCGCCTTGCTTCTTTGAGCCTCAAATCATATTCTTCTCTAGGATGGATATTCGGATTGTAGAAGTAACCTGTGACATCATAATTTCCCTTAAGCAAGTCCATGACATAGAGAGCGTCCGGGGCGCAGCAGATGTGGACAAATATCCTCGCTTTTTCCATATTTCTATTTTAATAGATGGGGTCAGACTTTTAAAAGTTTTATTATTTGCTGAAAAGAAGGATTTTGGGGTCAGACATTGCTATGGAGAAGAGAACAGTACATACCCCTGATTTATTCTCACCCCTATGATAATGTCTGACCCCACTTTGCTATCTCATCAAATAATAAAACTTTTAAAAGTCTGATCCCAATTTATGTTTTGTCCAGCTCGCCGATTAAATCCTGAATGTTTCTATTAGTTCTATCTATCTGGGAATAGAAACCTTTGAGTTCATTATGGTCAATTCTCTGATCATCAATGACTCTGCCCAGAAATTCAAAAAGAGGTTCTGTAAGTCTCTCGATTTGAAGGATTTTCTCCTCCACATGACCTTTCTTTTTCAGCCACTCCCTGATTTCCCTTTTATGTTCCCTGCTTAGAGACTTTTCTTCTCCTCTTAGTTCTTTTATCCTCTCCCCATACTCGTCGATTTTTTTCTGAGTCTCTTCTCTCTCCTCTGCCAGTTCATCCTTTTTCTTAATTTCGGCCATTTTTGCCTTATAAGGCTTTTTGCCGCTTTCTTCCGCTTTGATTTGAGCTAGGAGAGACGCTCTATTTTCCTGATACTTCTTATTGACCATATCCATTTGGGATACAATCTCTTCTTTTTCCCCCTGGTAAAGATTTTTTTTCTCATCCAGGGACTTGAGCTCACTACAGATTTTCTCGCCTCTCTCAGTGCGGATATCCTCCTCCCAGGCTTTTTTCCCCAGTTTTTTGAGGAGGTCAATCTTCGTTCGTTTTTCCCTACTAAGTTTGGCTTGAAGACGCAACTTTTTGAATTTTCTTTTGGCCCCCGACAAAAAAGAACTCAACCTCTGTCTTAAATCCTTGTCCCTGAGAAAAATGAAGGTCAAAAGGAGCAAAATAATGCAGAGGAGAAGCCAGAAAATCCAGTAGGGGAGGCCTTCTCTGGGAAGGGCAGTTGTTTCTTGCAGAAAAGCAGCGTTGGATTCCAAGGCGCTCGCTCTATTTAAGAATTTTTCTTACCTTTTTCTTATCCTTTTAAATTCACTTTGTCAATCTTTTTAGTTATCTCCTTGAGAGGAGTTCCTTGAGTGTTTGAAATTCTCGACAGACCATTCGATAAGATAGAGCAGTGCTGGAAGGTTTTCCTGGAAGATTCCATTTATCTCCTCTTCGGCATTAAAGAAGCCGCCGTGAAGCTCGTCTAGAGGTGGAAGCTCTATCGTATAGGAAGGAATCCCAGAGCTGGCAAAACTCCAGTCAATTGTGTCGCCATTGGTCAAGTAGAGAAATCCTCCAGCCTGGCCATATTCATAGACAGTGCCTCTTGCTTTCTTGATGATTTCAGACATTCTGGAGGCAATCTCCCGAAGTAGCGCATCTTTTTCTGTAACCGTAGTTGTGTAACCCCAGGGATGAAGGATCAATTGAGAAAAGCTATGGTAGGAAATGAGGGCCTGGAAATTTTTCTCGAGGAAAAAATCACGGATGGCCTGAGTTTCTGGTTCAGAAAAGGGAGATGTCCCCCTGTAGACCGCAGAGCCTGGAACAGGACTCGAGCCGATGTTGTCATGCCCCCACTTGTAACCGTAATTCCTATTAAGGTCAATGCCATAACTTCCATCGCTATTGAGGCGCCTGTTCTTTCTCCAGTAACGATAGAAATGAATGGAGTATTCAAGGCCGTCGGGGTTGACAAGGGGGACAATCCAGACTTCACTGTTATCGACAAGGCTTTTTATCTCGGATTTTTTCTCATAATTTTCAGCCAGAAACTTGCCGAGGAGAAAAGGGATTTCAACAGAGATCCATTCCCGGGCATGATGACAACCAAGAAAAAGAACTTCAGCTTCTTCTTCATCCAGCTCAACATTGTCACTAATTTTAAGGGCATAGATCTTCCTTTTCTCTATGCTTTCTCCTATATCAAAAACTCGGACCAGGCGCGGATAAGCATTCTGGAGAGCCAGCAAATCCCTTTCCAGTTCCAGGTAGGAATGGTATTTTCCATTTCTTCCGGCCTGGAGAGCTAGGCTTTTCTGTCTATATGGATAGAAATTCCCACTCTCAAGAATATAGGAAATATTTTCTTTTTCCAGGTTGAAGATGTCAGCAGGGCTGGCGACAATATAGATTCTGTTTTTCCATTCCATCAACAGGTCGAGGTTCATCTCCAGGACTTTTTTTTCGATCTCCCTTGTTTTTTCGATGCTGATGATTTCTGTACTCCTGTAGTTTTCAGGCTTTAGAGCAAGGAAGCCAAGGAAAAAGAAGAAAAGAGAAAAGAAAATCTTTTTCATTTTTATCTATTCCTCATTTTTTCAAAGTTGAAAAGTCAAGGAGAGGGCCACCTTTTTGGCAGAGAGAGAGTTTCCTGATCCTCTTTCGCTGCCAAGGAAAGCGCCCAGGTCAAGAAAGATTCCTTTCCAGTGCAGACCTATCCCCAAGGAGTAATAGAGATAGGAAGAAATCGGCTCCTTCATCGGCTGACGGTCATAGCTCAGGCCAACTCGAAAAGGCAAATCGAACTTCTGCTCGAAGAGCTGGAAGTCTGTCGAATATTCCATTCCGGCTCCAATTTTCAGGGTGTCCTTGAAGTTCCTTTCTTGAGTTTCTTCAAAATAATCGACCTTATATCTAGACCAGTTAAAAAAAGAAAGATCTGCTCCAAATCGGAGTTGAGGAGACACTTTGTAGCCTGCTCCGATGCCGATCACAAGAGGCTGTTTGTACTTATCCTTGGAAGAGGCTTCGATTTTTATGTCTGTTCCTCCCCGGGGAGAAGAGTATCGCAACAAGCTTTGACTATCAGATTTCTTTATATAGGGAGTGCGAAACACAGCAGCGACGCTCAGGGTGTCAGAAAGTTCAACCAGAAATCCTCCGTTGAGGAAAAGGCCTTTGAATTTCTGGGAGAGGCTATCTCTGATAGTGATGTCATCGCTAATCCATTCCTCTGTGATCTCTTTTTTGAGATCTCCGTAGACAAAGTTGAGGCCCAAGCCTATTGCAATGCGTCGGCTGAATTTTCGAGAGAGAGAAAAATTCAAATTCTTCAGCACTCCCTTCTGGGTAAAATTCAGAGAGTAATAAAGATTTCCTTGGTAAAAATAGTCGTATTTAGCCTGAGGCCGATCATAGGTCTCAAGCAGAGCCTGACTGAGGGCAAAGGCCCAGCTTTTAAGGCGGAGAGATATGCCCCCGAAATCCAAGGCATAAAGAGAAAGATAAATATTTTTTTCTGAGGAGAGCACTCCTGTATTGATCATGGAATATTTGAAAAAAGAGGCAGAATTGAAGGAGGTATTGAGAGTAAAGGTAGTTCTTGGAAGAAAGACGAGGAGAGCTGGATTTGAGAGTGCCACAGAGCAATCTGAAGCCAAAGAGAAATGGGACTCGCCAAGGCCGAGAGAAGGAGCAGTAGCAAAACTGAATGTGTTCCAGGTTCGAAAGGGAGCCTCATCTTCATACTGACCGAGGATAAGCTGTGACCAGGAAGAAGGAGGAAAGAGAATAAGAATCCAAAAAAGAAAGAGGAGGAGAATTGGTTTTTTCATTTTTTCGATTTTACCTGTCTTCGTTTTTATTTGCAAATTAAAACCGTGTGTGCTATTTAGTATTTTTTCCTAAGAGCCATGAAGAAAAAAGATAGAAGAAGGATAAAAATTAGAGGTACAGGCTTTTATGTCCCGGATAAGATCCTGACCAATTTTGACCTTGAGAAGATGGTTGACACTTCTGATGAATGGATTCTGACTCGAACCGGAATTAAAGAGAGAAGAATTGCTGAGGACTCCCAGGCCACCTCAGATTTGTGCATCGAGGCAAGTCAAAGGGCACTCAAGAATGCGAGGCTTGAAGTTAAAGATATTGATATGATCCTGGTATGTACTTCAACCCCAGATACACTTTTTCCTTCCACAGCTTGCTGGGTTCAGAAAGGGCTTAAAGCCGATCATATACCTGCCTTTGACATTTCTGCTGGCTGCACCGCTTTTCTTTATGGGATGATCCTGGCCGAGGGAATGATTTTAAGTGGTATTTCGAAGAGAACTCTCCTTGTTGGGGGAGAACTTCTGACTAAGATAACAAATTGGCAGGACCGCAATACTTGCGTCCTCTTTGGCGATGCGGCTGGTGCTGTGGTTCTTGAAGAAAGCTCTGATGATTCGGGAATGCTCTCTTATTATTGGAAAGCAGACGGAAATCTGGGAGACCTTCTTTGTATGCCTGCTGGAGGGACAAGGATTCCCGCCTCTGTCGAGACTGTTTCCCAGCGCCTTCATTGTCTTCAGATGAAGGGAAATGAAGTCTTTAAGCACGCTGTGAAAAGAATGGGGGAAGCAGCTTTGGAAGCTTTAAAGCGGGCTGGGTTAAAAAAAGAAGATATTGACTATTTCATTCCTCATCAGGCCAATATCCGTATCATTGAAGCCACAGGAGAGAGGCTCAATGTTCCCCCGGAAAAGGTTTATGTCAATATTCATAAATATGGAAATGTATCCGTGGCTTCTATTCCCATAAGCCTCGATGAGCTCCGCCAGGAAGGAAAGCTCCACAAAGGTGATATTGTCCTCATGGATGCTTTTGGCGCGGGCTTCACCTGGGCGGCTATCGTCTACCGCTGGTAATTGGGGTCAGACTTTTAAAAGTTTTATAATTTGCTGACGATCGAGCTTGCGGCCAGGCTTTATCATAAAAGATACTCACTCACCAAGGGCTTGAAAAATGGCTCTCCCCTATGGCAGAGCCTAACCCCAACTGTTTTGCTCTGCGCTTGCAAATTATAAAACTTTTAAAAGTCTGACCCCGATCTAACGATTTTAGAAAAATAGCCGCTCAAAAGTAAAATTCCCAAGATTACGAGAAGCACTCCTCCGACAATGGCGATAATCTTGAAATATTTTCTAAGCGACTTGAAGTACTCAAAAAATCTATGAAGCAGGAGACCTGAGATAAAAAAGGGGAGTCCCAGTCCCAGAGAATAAAAAGCAAGCAAGACGACTCCTTTCAGAAGATTCTGGGTGGTAGCTGCCAAAGTCAGAAT
This sequence comes from uncultured Eubacteriales bacterium, assembly GCA_964584535.1. Lineage (GTDB taxonomy): Bacteria > Acidobacteriota > Aminicenantia > Aminicenantales > CAZPAX01 > CAZPAX01. Next base: position 5,181 of record CAZPAX010000029.1, on the reverse strand, counting down.
CGACCCCAGAATAGGGCCAACACAAGGAGTCCATCCTGCTCCAAAAGCAGCGCCGACAAGGAGCGTGCCGAACTGGCCAAGGGGCTTCTTTCCAAAATGAATGGCTCGTTCTCTATCCAAGAAACGGAGCCTCAACAGGCCTGAAAAATGGAGGCCCATGAGGATAATAAAGATACCTCCAACGATTTCAAACCAGCGGATATTTCGGGAGAGAAACTTGCCGATAAAGGTGGCAGAGGCTCCGAGAAAAATAAAAACAAGGGAGAAGCCGAGAATAAAAAAAAGCGAGCTGAGCATGACTTTTCGCCTGGCCTGCTTGAGATTTTCCTGGCTGGAAAGTTCTTCGATGGAGACTCCAGTGATAAAAGCTATATAGGAGGGAATAAGGGGAAGGACACAGGGAGAAAGGAAGGAGAGGAATCCTGCTGTGATGGCCACCAGGAGGGAGATGTTTTGAGCGCCCTGCATTTAGGGTTTTTCTTCTGCCAGTCGGAGAAAATAATTCTTGAGTGTCTCTTTGTCCATCTGGCCAATATGTTTGTGTCTGATCCTTCCCTGCCTGTCAATGATGATTGTTGTCGGAATGAATTGTCCGGGCTGATAATCCTTGATGACCTGCGGAGTATAGAGAACCACAGGATAGCTGATCTTGAATTTCTCAACAAAGGGGAGGATAGAGGAGGGATTCATTCTATCAACAGAGATGCCGATAATTTCCATGCCTTTCTCTTTGTATTGCCCGTAGATTTCGATAAAATCAGGAATTTCTGCCCGACAGGGAGGACACCAGGTCGCCCAGAAATTCAAAAAGATAACTTTCCCCTTATATGAGGAAAGGGAAATATCGTTTCCTTTGAGATCTTTAAGGCTAAACTGAGGAGCCTGAGGATATTCGTTTTCAGCCTTTCCTCCATTTTCGGCCTGAGCCATGGTCAGGAAAAGGAGAACAAAAGGAAGCAGGAGCCCCACTGCTTTTCTCATTCAAATCTCCTTAATCTTCAATTATCTCCAATTTTTATTGATTAGACATAAATTATAGGAATTATAATCATTTTTTGCAATTCCCCGCACTCACAAGATAGCATCTCTAAATATGTGATCTTTATGATGGGTGCAGGAGGCTGCCCGCAAGCCCCCGTAGCGGAGGGGGGACCCGTCGTGTCCTCTGAGGGGGGAACCGCCGGGACTGGTTCCCCGGGGTGCGGGGGCCAAGGGCAGCCTCCTGCACCCGATTGAATCATATAAAAAGAGATCCTTCCAAGTCTCAATTTGCCTCGCATCTCTTGAGAAGTTTTTCCCAGTTTCGATCCACCTCCTCTTGCATGAACTGAATTTCGTTTTCGTTGAGGTGGCGGAAGCGTCCCTGAAGCCTCAGATAATCATTAATTGGCTTCTTTTCTCTGAGCTTGATATTAAGAGTATATTTCTCTCCATTTTCTATTTCATAGAGGGGGAAGATCGCATTTTGAACGATCATCCGGGAGAGTTTAACCGTATCTTCAGGACGGCTTTTCCATCCAGAAGGGCAGGGAGCATAGATATGAAGGAATCTTGTTCCTCTGATTTCTTTCGCTTTCTTAACCTTTTTGAATAGATCTTCAGGATAGCCCACACTGGCCGTGGCAATATAAGGGATTCTGTGGGCGGCCATGATGGCGACCATGTCTTTTTTAGGCCTGTTTTTAAAATGCTTGACAGGAGTTGTTGTTGTCCAGGCGCCGTAGGGAGTGGCTGAGCTCCTCTGGGTTCCTGTATTCATGTAGGCTTCATTATCGTAACAGATGTAGATGATGTCATCATTCCTTTCCGCTGCCCCGGAGAGGGCTTGGATGCCGATGTCAAATGTCCCGCCGTCTCCAGCCCAGGCCACAACCGTTGTTTCTGTATCTCCGACCATTTCCAGGCCTGCCTTTAAACCTGAGGCAGAAGCAGCCGCAGTTTCAAAGGCGCAGTGGAAAATAGGAACTTCAAGCGATGAATAGGGGAAAGGTCCATCAATAACAGACCAGCAACAGGCAGGAATACAGAGGGCTGTTTTCTGTCCCAAGGCTTTGAGGGCATATCTCATGGCCAGGACTGCCCCGCATCCCTGGCAGGCCAGGTGGCCAGAGTTCATCAGCTCTTCCTCAGGAAGGGAAAGCTTCATTGTCTTTTCTTTCTTCATTTCTTAACTCCTATCCAGACAATCTCTTCTTCTGGCTTGTCTTTGGAAAGGGTGTAATGAGTGATTTCTTTAAAAGTCGAAGGAGTAATATCTCTTCCTCCAAGTCCGGCGATAAAGCCAAAAACGTGGAGTCCATCGACTTGGCCATAGAGGGCAGATTTGACTTCCTGGAAGAACATCCCATGGTGGCCATAGGAGATATTGCGGTCAACGACAGCCACTTTTTGTGCCTTTTTCAGGATTTTTCTTACCAAGGAAAATGGGAAAGGTCGGAAAACTTTAATCCTCAAATTTCCTGCCTTGATCCCTTCTTGGCGCAGCTCATCAACAGCCACTCTAGCCGTGTAGCCCATTGTTCCAGAGGAGACAAGGATAAAATTGGCATCATCGCAGAGGTAGTCTTCAACAAGGCCCAGATAGCGGCCAAACATCTTTTCATATTCTTTCCCTGTTTCCTCGATCAGGGACTCAACCTTTTCCATATCTTTTTGAAGCTTGTACCTCAGTTCAAAATAATGCTCGGGAGAAGTGAGCCCTCCAAAGGCATGAGGCTCTTTTGGGCTGAGCCTTATTTGAGGATTATAGGCCGGGAGGTACTCATCTACTTTTTCCTGTTCAGGGATATCCACAACCTCATAGGTGTGAGAAAGAGCAAAGGCATCGAGAACAACCATGCTCGGAATGTAGAGCCTCTCCGAGACTTTAAAAGCCTGGATGACTGTATCCAAAACCTCCTGGTTGGAGGAGCAGTAGAACTGAATCCAGCCTGTGTCCCTCTGAGAGAGGCTATCGTTCTGGTCTGTCCAGATACTCCATCCAGGCGCCATAGCCCTGTTGATATTGCCCATGACTACAGGTAGCCTTCCACCCGAAGCCCAGTGGAGCAGCTCGTGCATCAGAGTCAAGCCCTGGGAAGATGTAGCGGTGAAGGTTCTTGCTCCTGCCAGAGATGCTCCAAGGCAGGCAGCCATAGCTGAATGCTCAGATTCAACCTTGATGAATTTTGCATTCAAGGTCTTGTCAGCGCACATTTCAGAAAGGAGCTCAACCACCTGAGTCTGGGGAGTAATCGGATAGGCAGCGATGACCTGAGCCCGGGAGAGCATGGCTCCGAAAGAGAGGGCATGATTTCCCATGATGACTTTTTTCATTTTTCCTCCTCGACCATGGCAATGCACTTTGCCGGGCATTCTTCAGCACAGATGCCACATCCTTTGCAATAGTCATAATCAACAACAGGCCACTCATTTTCGATATCAATGGCCACATCAGGGCAAAATTTCCAGCAAATGCCGCACTGGATACAATTCTCCAGGTCAATCTCAGGACGGATATTTCTCCAGGCTCCTGTCTTGTTATAAAGCATAGAGCCCACAGACATGGGCATTAAAGGGACTTCTTTTTCAGAATGAAAGATAACTTTTTCAGCTTTCTTCCTTTTTTTCATTATTTTTCCTCACTTTTTATTATAGCAAAGTAAAAAGCGGGAGTTTATGCCTGAGCTTGCTTGTAGGCTTCTGCCGTTGCCGCAACATTTTCTTCGGGCTTGATGGGCACCTCCTCTCGAACTGCCTCGAGTAAAGATTCAATCTTGGCCAGCTTCAAGATCTTGACCACTGCTCCGACGATGGCTGTGTTGACAATGGGAGCAGCCAGGGTTCCCAATTTGTGCTTGACAGCGATTTCTGTCGCGTTTATGGTAGCTACTTTATATTTTTTGGGAAACTTGAGTTCTTCTGGCCGTTTATCAGTATTGATAATGATCCAGCCTCCTTCTTTGAGTCCCTCTGTGACATCAATTGCCTCGATGAGGGTTGGATCGACGACGACAACATGATCGGGGGTATAGATTCGGCTTTTGTCATAGATGGGTTTGTTATCAATGCGAATAAAGGCAAATACTGGAGCTCCGCGCCTCTCTACACCAAATTCAGGATAAGCCTGAACATAATTTCCTTCCTTGGCGATGGCATCAGCCAGGATTTTGGAGGCAACCACCGTTCCCTGGCCACCTCTTCCATGAAAGCGTATCTCGACCATTTCCATCCCCTTTTTTTATCAAGAGGCTTTGAGAATTATTTTCGAGATTTCAAAGCTCAAAGCTCATCACCCGGTGGGAGTGGCACTGGATGTTGACTGCAGCTGGCATAGAGGCAATGTGGCAGGGAAAAGCTTCGACATGGACAGCCAGAGCTGTTATCCTTCCTCCCATTCCTTGAGGCCCTATTCCCAGGTTGTTGATTCTTTCCAGCAGCCTTTTCTCCATGTCTGCATAAAAGGGATCAGGATTATGCGAGCCCAGAGGCCTGCGGAGAAGTGCTTTTTTTGCCAAAAGAGCAGCATATTCAAAATTTCCTCCCACACCCACGCCAACAACAATGGGAGGACAGGGATTGGAACCTCCTTTGTCTGCTGTTTCGACGACAAAATCTTCAATGCCTTCGAGTCCGGCCGCAGGGGCAAACATGCGAATGGCACTCATGTTTTCCGCACCGCCTCCCTTGGCAATGAATGTGATTTTGAAAGTGTCTCCAGGGACAAATTCCCAGTGGATGAAGGCAGGAGTATTATCACCCGTGTTCTTTCGTCTTACTGGATCTTCAACTACAGATTTTCTGAGATATCCTTCCGCATATCCTGCTCTTGTCCCCTCAGTGATGGCATCTCGCAGGCTCCGCAGCAGAGAAGTCTTTTTGAGCCTGACATCTTCGCCGATCTCAACAAAGAAGACAGCCAGGCCGGTATCCTGACAGAGACCGAGTCTCTCCTCTTTGGCAATTTCAGCATTCTCAAGCATTTGTTTGAAGACTTCTTTTCCGGCCGGTGATTCTTCCTTCTTCTCCATTTCCTTGATAACCTTAAGCACATCCTCCTGGAGATCGAAATTGGCTTCCTGAACAAGGCTCTTTATTTTGTCTCTAACCTGGGACAAACTTATGGTTTTCATATAATACCTCCGCTCAAAGATGAGATATTAATAAAAAAAATGAAGTTAATGTTCTAGTTTAGACTTCAAC
>CAZPAX010000028.1:10364-18315 GCA_964584535.1 uncultured Eubacteriales bacterium | reverse complement strand
CTGTCGTAGACATTCCAGGACTTGGGAAAGAGTTCCACGTTCATCTTGAAGACGGCGATGGCATCATCAGTTCGCCCCGTAGCAAGGAAACTGTAGCCGACGCTGTTGAACTGTCTTTCATTGAAAAAGTAGCGATCCTTCTGCGCCTTGAGCTCGGCGAACTTCTTCAGCCCATTCTCCGCCCCCTCGGCCAGGATCGCATCCTGGACTAGCTGAGCTGCGGATTCGACAAGCTGGGACCAGAAGGCTTCCAGGTTGCCTCGGTGAAACTCCTGGATGCGGGCGTCAGTGTGCCCGTTTTCTCGGAGGTATAAATATTTCTCAGCGAGCGGGAGACGCTCCGCTGCCGCCTCGAAGGAAAGCCCCTCTGCCTTGGCCCTCTGGAGACCGTTCCATAGCTCGGCGATATAATCCCGCCACATGTCGAGTTTCTCTGGCGTCCAGAGATCCAGATGGCCGGGGATGATTTGGATCAGTTTGTCCTGGCCGTCCAGGAGGGAATGAAGAACATCGATCCACTTGGGGATATCGAGCTCGGGCTGGCCGGCGAAAAGAGGCAGCCAGCGGCGGTCGAGAAAGATATCACCTGTGAGTAAAATCCCCTCCTCCGGAATGTGAATGAATATATCCGCACCCGAATGGGCCCGGCCGAAGAAGTACATCTTCAGGGTGATGTCGTCTAGGTCCCAGGTCATCCGGTCGTTGAAGGTGACATTGGGCGGGGTGATGATGAAACCATCGGAATGGTCCTTGATATCCCGCTCCATCAGTCTGATAGAGCGGCGGATCACGTCGGCTTCCTGAGAATTCGGGTCGGCCTGGCTGAGTTTGCTTTTCTGTTCCTCAAGCCTTCGCTTTAAGTTTTGGATGCGGGCGACAATATTCTCCCGATCCCTGTCCATCATCGACGGGCATTCCGCATGACCGATGATTGTGGCCTCAGGAAAGACCTGGTTTCCCCAGGCATGGTCCAGGTGGAAATGGGTGTTGATGACGAAAGCGAAATCTGTCCGCTTGAACTCCTTTTCGATGATCCCACGCACTTTCCTCGCCGTGCTGGGATAGAAGGAGGTATCAACGACGATGAGACCCTTCTTCGAAGCGATAGCTGTGATGTTGTTGCCCATGACATCTTCCTTGAGGACCAGGACTCTCTCGCTCAGACGGACGACCTCGATCGGGATATCCTGCTCTGTTTGAGGCAGGACAATTGAAACGAGCAGAACAAAAGAGATCACCAGTCCGAATCTTTTAATCAAATTCATTTGCACCTCCTCGATATATCGGCGGTTTTTTCAGCATTTTTCCTTTCAATTTCGCTACAGGCATCCTTGTGGCCTTGAGTTCCCCGAGCCCGGATTTATAGATGACAGCAGAAGATAATGATTTCCCTTTCTGCCGTGCTGGCTGAATGAGCGTTCATGAGCTAATTTTACCTCGTCCAATAGTCAGGGATGATAAATTATGATGTGAAGGGATGTCAAGTTGAGCAAGAGTGCTGTCAACGCAACATTGGACAAGAAATTGGTAGAGGACAGGTCTTCTGTGATTAAATCATCTTCTCAATAAATATTTCCAGAGAGGGATAACTTCAATTATCCCCGAAGAAGTATCGAATCGAGTTTTCCGACAAAAGTGAAAATAAATAGCATTATAATGTAGTTATTTTTTAATAATAACATTACGATGGCGTTATATGATAAAAATCGGTTTTTTACAATACTTTAAATTATTTTCCTAGGGAATTTTTCTTTTTATAGATAGTTTTTCAGGTAGCGAGCGGTGATGGATTTCTTGGATTTGATGATTTCCTGGGGAGAACCCTGAGCCACAATCTCTCCGCCCCTTTCTCCCCCTTCAGGTCCCAGGTCAATGATATAATCAGCGCATTTGATGACATCAAGATTGTGCTCGATGACAACAACTGTATGGCCTTCATCCACCAGCTTCTGGAATGAGCTGAGGAGTACCGAGATATCATCCAGGTGGAGGCCAACTGTCGGCTCATCAAAGAGATAGAGAATTTTTTTCTCCCTCTCGTGGATGAGGTGATAGGCGAGCTTTATCCTCTGCAGTTCGCCTCCAGAGAGAGTTGTTGTCGGCTGGCCCAATCGCAAATATCCGAGGCCAACTTCAAGAAGAGGGGCCAATTTCTTTTTGATCTCTGGACGATCGGCAAAAAATTCACAGGCCTCAGCTACACTCATATCCAGGACCTGGTCGATATTCTTTCCTCTGTATTTAATCTCGAGGATCTCGCTTTTAAACCTTTTTCCCTTGCAGGCCTCACAGGTCAGGACAACATCCGAGAGGAATTGCATCTCCACAATCTGCTGGCCCGCGCCTTTGCAATCCTCGCATCGGCCCCCTGCTGTGTTAAAAGAGAAATAGCCAGACTTATAGCCCATAGCCTTTGCCTCTCTTGTCCCGCTAAAGACATCTCTTATGCCATCCATGGCTTTGGTGTAGGTAGCTGGAATCGAGCGGGGTGAGGTGCTGAGTGGAGATTGGTCAACCATGATGACTTTGTCTATCTTGTCTTTTCCACTAATCTCCTTGAATCCATTTTTGACCTCTCCTGTCCAACCCTGATAGAGGACATCATTGAGAAGAGTGCTTTTTCCAGAGCCTGAAACTCCTGTAACACAGCTAAAAACTTCAAGAGGTATCTTGATGTCGAGATGTTTGAGATTGTGCTTGTGAGCATCTTTGATCAGGATGCAATTCTTTGGAATTCTTTTTTTCTCTGAAATCTCAATCTTTTTTTCGCCGCTCAGATAGGAAGCAGTGAGAGAGTCTTTTGAGTCCAGAAATTTTTCCATCGGCCCGGCGAAGAGAACCTCGCCTCCAGCCTCACCTGCCCTCGGCCCCAGGTCAATCAGATATTCGGCAGACTTTACGATCTCCGGGTCATGCTCGACAACAATGACTGTATTCCCGATGTCTTTTAAAGATTTGAGGATTTCAATAAGGCGATGGTTGTCCCGGGCGTGGAGGCCGACGCTCGGCTCATCCAGGACAAAGAGGGTTCCGACTAGAGAGGCGCTCAGGGCAGCAGCTAAATTAATCCTCTGCGCTTCCCCGCCACTGAGAGTGAATGTCATCCTGTCCAAGGTGATGTAGTCAAGCCCGACTTCAAGCAGAAATTCAAGCCTGTTCAAAATTTCTGCGACCAGCTTCTCAGCCACTTTTTTCTGGAAAGGGGAGAGTTTGAGCTTTCTGAAAAAGTCATCTGCTTCTTTGACAGTGTATTGAACAAGCTCGCCGATAGAGAGTCCATTGATCTTGACGCTCAAGGCCTGAGGATTGAGACGCATTTTCTGGCAGTCTGGGCAGGCAACAAATTTCCGGTAGCGGCTGAGGAAAACTCTGACCTGGACTTTGTATTTTTTTGTCTGAAGCCATTCGAAGAATCCTTTTACTCCGTAATAACCATCACCTCCGTCAAGGACAAACCTCTGCCATTCCTTCCTTAAATCTTTAAAAGGAACTTTTGTCGGAATTCCCTTTTTTCTTGCCTCATGAAGAAGCTCCCTCATCATTCCCCGCGAAACTGGCTTTGTCCAGGGCTCAATTGCTCCTTCTTCAAGGGACTTGTTTTTGTCAGGTATTATCTTGTCTTCATCAAGGACAGCCAGGTCGCCAAAGCCATGGCAGGTCGGGCAGGCTCCCTGAGGGCTGTTAAAGGAGAAGAGATTAGGATAAGGCTCTTCATAGACAATCTGGCATTTCTTGCACTCCAGCCTGTCCGAAAAAATAAACTCTCCCTTCTCAGTCTGAACTTTTACCTGTCCATTCCCTTTTTTTAAGGCCATCTCCAGAGAATCGACCAGCCTTTCCCTCTCTTCCCGATCAAGAGTCATCCTGTCGACAAGCACATCCAGGACTTTGCTCTTCTTCAGATTGACATCATCCAGGTTAAGGATTTCATTGTTGTAGATGACCCTGAAAAAACCCTGTTTCTTGAGAGGGCCAATCCCTTTTTCCGCAGGCCAGGAAAAAGAGATGAAGACTTTTGTCTGAGGAGGAAGCCTGAAGAGATTCTCGACAATGGAATCAATCGTGTCCCGCTCCACAGGCTGGCCGCATTTGAGGCAATGAATTATCCCTATCCGGGCATAGAGGACTCTCAGAAAATCATAGATTTCAGTCACAGTGGCCACAGTCGAGCGCGGATTCTTGGTCACAGCTTTTTGCTGGATGGCTATAGCTGGGGGAATTCCTTCGATGAGGTCAGCATCAGGTTTATCCATCCTCTCCAGGAACTGGCGGGCGTAGGCAGAGAGGGATTCGATGTAGCGGCGTTGGCCTTCAGCATAGAGGGTATCAAAGGCGAGAGAGGACTTTCCTGAGCCGCTCACTCCAGTAATGATGATCAACTTATTGAGGGGGATATCGAGGTTGATATTTTTCAGGTTGTGAACCCTGACTCCCCTGAGAATAACACTCTCTTTTGTTTTTTCTTCTTTGTGCTTTCCAAGTTCACTCATTTTTACCCATTTATTATATCTTTTTTTCTTGTTTTGTTATAATGGTCGACTCTTGAAGTATGCATCTTTTTTTCCGTGATATGAGCGATAATCAAGGGAGGGTGGCACGGTGCCAATCCCAGTCCGCCCTCGTTTGGGGTCAGGCATCTGGGCTCTCGGGGTCAGACATTATCATAGGGGTGCGGAGCAGTCGAGGGAATGCGAATATCTCTTCTGCATGGCAATGTCTGACCCCAAATCTTGAGGCCCAGATGCCTGACCTCGATCCTATTCGCTGCGAGCGGGTTGGGATTGGCACCGTGACAGGACCCTATTCCCGGTCAATGCTATCACGGAAAAAAGGATGCTTCAACTCTTGGGAAAGGAGGTCTGGATGCAAAAAGGGACAAAACTGGCTTTGATTATTGGGATTTTGCCTTTTCTGACTCTTGTCTTTGCCCTTCCCTTTGTCAACCGCATCGAGCCTATGATTCTGGGCCTGCCTTTTATTCTTTTCTGGATCTTGTCCTGGGTCATCTTGACTCCGCTCATTCTCCTTGCCGCCTATCTTGTCGAAAAAAAGTTCAATGCTCCTGAGGAAGGAGAGGAAAAATGAATGCTGCCCTTGTCATTATCTTTGGCACGATTCTCTTTTCCTCGCTTCTTGGCATCTATGCTGGCCGAAAGGTGAAGATGAACCTTGAGAACTGGACTGTCGGAGGCCGCAAGTTTGGGATCATCATCATTTGGTTGCTCATGGCAGGAGAAATCTACACAACTTTTGCATTCCTTGGGGCAAGCGGCTGGGCCTATTCCAAAGGAGCGCCCTCTTTTTATATCCTCATCTATGGAGCTCTGGCCTATACAGTCTCTTTTTTTCTCCTTCCAGAAATATGGAAAATTGGCAAGCGCTATGGCCTCCACACTCAACCTGATTTTTTCATAAAAATTTATCGAAGCCGCACCCTGGGAGTGTTGGTCGCCCTCATCGGAGTCTGTTCCATTGTCCCTTACCTTCAGCTCCAGCTCTCAGGCCTTGGCTTTATCGTTGAGGTGGCAAGCAATGGAGCTTTCAGCTCTCATTCAGCCATGGTCATTGCCTTTATTCTGACCTGCGCTTTCGTTTATACGAGCGGAATCCGGGGTACAGCCTGGGTTGCCATCGTCAAAGATATCATGATGATTGTGGCAGTTTCGGTTGTCGGCATCGGCGTTCCCTATCTCTATTTTGGCGGCTTTGGGAAAATGTTCCGCAGCCTTATTGCCCAGAGACCTCATCACCTTGTCCTTCCAGGAGCTACCCAGCATATGGATGTTCTCTGGGTGATGTCAACAGTGCTTTTAACCGGGCTTGGCTTTTACATGTGGCCCCATGTTTTTGGCTCTGCCTTTTCCGCAAAAAGTGCAAAGACCATGAAGAGAAATGCCATCATCATGCCCTTTTATCAGATACCGATTCTCCTTGTTTTTATGGTCGGCTTCACAGCTTTGCTTGTCATTCCTGATTTAAAAAATAGTGACCTCGCTTTTTTGGCTCTTGTCAAAAAAACCTATCCCTCCTGGTTCCTGGGATTTGTCGGCGCTGCAGGAGCTGTCACTGCCATGGTCCCCTCCTCTGTTCTTGTCCTCTTTTCCTCGACGTTGCTGGCCAAAAATGTTTATCAGGCTGGATTCCATCCTTCTGCCAGTGAAGAGAGAGTCATGAGGCTTTCTCGATTTTTTGTCTTCGTCATCACCGCAGCAGCCCTTGTTTTTGCCCTCTTTTTCCCGACAGCCTTAGTCAACCTCCTTCTCATGGGTTACGATGGAGTCAGCCAATTTTTGCCAGGAGTTGTCCTGGGCTTATGCTGGAAGCGAGTCACTCGCAGCGGAGTTCTCTGGGGATTGGTCACCGGGATTGTGATTGTGGCTATTCTTGTCAGTGGCCGCCATGACCCATTCTTGGGAATGAATGCTGGCTTTGTCGCCCTTGTCGTTAATTCTTTGGTGACTGTGGTCGTCAGTCTTCTGACAAAACCTTTGCATCTTGGCCGGGAGGTTAATCAAGGAAAATAATGGAGGATGACCATGATTGATCAATTAAGAAAAGATGCTGAGAATTTGAGCCGGGAGTTAAAGGACTGGCGCCGTGATTTCCATCGCCATCCTGAAGTTGGTTTTGAGGAGCGCCGGACACATTCCGTGCTCTTGAAATTTTTGGAGGGCATCGGCCTGCCTGTCAAGACAGCTGGAGGAACAGGGCTTGTGGCGACTCTTGAAGGAAAGCCAGGCGGCAAGACTGTTTGCCTCCGGGCTGATATGGATGCCCTTCCTCTCAAGGAAGAAGGAGAAAAGGAATTTATCTCCGAGAATCCCGCTGCCTGCCATGCCTGCGCTCATGACGGTCATATGGCCATTTTGATGGGAGTAGCTAAGCTCCTTTTGCAGAGAAGAAATGGGTTTCGAGGAAAAGTTTTTTTCCTCTTCCAGCCTGCAGAGGAAAAATTTCCAGGTGGAGCAAAAGGGATGATTGAGGAGAGAATTCTTCAGGGAGTGGATGCTATCTTTGGGCTCCATCTCTGGCAACTTCTTCCCACAGGAAAAATTGGAATCGTCAAAGGAGCAATGATGGCAGCTCCGGATGAATTCTCGGTGACTGTTATCGGCAAAGGAGGTCATGGCTCCATGCCCCAGATGACGATTGACCCCATCCTTGTTTCCTCTCAACTGGTCATCAATCTCCAGACGATTGTCAGCAGAAATGTCGACCCCCTCAAATCCGCTGTTATCTCTATGGGAACAATTCAGGGAGGAACTGTTTTCAACATCATTCCCTGCGAGGTTTCCTTGAGCGGAACGGTCAGGACTTTTGATCCTGAGCTAAGGGAGTTTATGGAAAAAAGGGTGAGAGAAGTCGTCCAGGGAACATGCCAGACTTTTGGCGCCAAAAGCGAAATTAAATATGTCAGAGGCTATCCTGCCCTAATCAATGACGCTTCCATGTCTGATTTTGTCAGAGAAGTTGCTCGAAAAGTCTTGGGAGAGGATTGCCTGCGAGAAATTGACCCTATCATGGGCGGGGAAGATTTTGCCTATTACCTCCAGTGCATTCCTGGCGCCTTTCTTTTCTTTGGAATGGGTGATGGCATGACCTATCCTCATCACCATCCTGCCTTTGACCTGGATGAGAAGTCATTGCCTCTGGCCACTTTCTTTATGAGCTCTCTTGCCCTCGAGTATCTGGGCCGAAGCGCTTAAAAACAGATGAATCTCTTTCTTGTCTTGGCCATTGCTTTAGCTTTGGCCATGGATGCTTTTGCCGTTTCTTTGGGAATAAGCGTTGCTTTTGCAGAGGTGACCAGAAAACAGACTTTCCGTCTGGCCTTCCATTTTGGCTTATTTCAGTTCTTGATGCCCATTGCTGGCTGGGCTGCAGGAGAGAGCATTCTCAAATATATTCAGGGCTTTGATCACTGGATTGCTTTTGGATTGCTGGGTTTTAT
>CAZPAX010000028.1:0-10264 GCA_964584535.1 uncultured Eubacteriales bacterium | reverse complement strand
GGGAAAAGGGCTGAGCTTTTAGGGGGAATCATTCTGGTTCTTGTTGGATTCAAGATCCTCTTCGATCACCTCTAGTCAAAGTTACTCTCTTCATTGTCAATAAATCAGACATTTGTCATCTTTTTGCTGCAGAAAAAAGCTTGCCTCATTCTAAAGAATCTGATATTTTTTGGCACATTTTTTGCTATAATCTAAAGCAGAAAAATTATGGATTTCTATCTTAAATGAGATAAAAATGGGGGTAAGGCAAAAATGAAAAAAATAGTTTTCTTAATCTCTGGTTTGGGTCTCATCCTTTTTTGTTTTCTTTCTGGCTTTCAAAAAGAGCAGCAATTGCAGAGACCCTTAGAATACGAAGTTCGAGTGGAATTGGTCGTGGTTGAGGTCTTTGTCACGGATAATAAGGGGAATTTTGTCGGTGACCTGAGAAAAGATGATTTTGAGATCTTTGAAGATGGGAAAAAGGTTGATATCGCCTATTTTGCGGTGGCAAAGCCTGAGAAAGAGGCTGAAGAGAGAATTAGGGAAGAAATCCCGGAAAAGAGAAAAGCTTTTCCTCCCCAGAAAATGAAACTTGTCATTCTCTTTGACACTATCAATACCAACAGGTTCTACCTGGATGCCCAGTGGCCTCGTTTCAACGAGATGTTTCAAGCCCTTTCTGAGAAAGTAGAAGAGACGATGATCATCGAACTCAGCAGAGGAGCCGGGGTGAGAGTTCTTCAACCTTTTACTTCTGATCAGCAGCTTCTTTCCCAGACTCTCTCCCAGTTCATGGGAGATTTCTGGAAGGAGGTTGAAAAACAGATTAGAAAAGTCCAAGTCGAAGAGCTAGAGAGAGAGTTGCGCCTAAGAGTTCAAGATCGATTCATCTCTGATCCGAAACTTTTCTTAGAGGCTTTAAGTGAAGAAGAAACAAACAGAAGTCGGGGAAGGCTAGAAGATTCTTTTAGCTCCTTTTTAGCTGCTGTCAATCATATCCGGAAATTTGAGGGAATAAAGGCCATTCTTATTGTCAGCGATGGATTACGTCTTGAAAATGGTTTTGTCAAGATTTTTGATCCCTTTAAATTATTCGGAGGGAAAAAATATTTTGACCAGAGGGAAGCCTTTGAGAAGTTGCTTCAAATCATCAATGAAGAGAGGATTATTTTTTATGCTTTTTCACCCAAAGGAATAAAACCGGATTTTACTGCGATGGCAGGCTCGATACAGGTTGGAGAGATGTTCAGAAAAGAGCTCGACCAATGGTCAAAAGAACTCTACAGCATTGAGAAGATAGCTGAGGAAACAGGAGGGCTGTATTTGAGTGGACAGAAAAAATATGAAGAATTTGTCAAAGAATTAGGAAGAGACCTCACTCATTATTACGATATTTCCTATAAACCGCCAAAGAGAGAGGGGAAAGGCGGATACCACAAGATTGAAGTCAGGGTGAAGAGGCCAGATCTGCGAATAAGATACAAAAAAGGCTATTCTGATTTCACTCCGGAGGAAAGGGAGAAGAAAAACATTGCTACAGCTTTTCTTTCGCCGTCTTTTTATAAAGACATAGATTTTTCCTGCAGAACAGATTTCATCGCTCTGGATGAGAATTTTGGTCAATTCTGGATCAGGGTGGCCATACCTTTGGATCAATTCCGAGAGCCTGAAGATAAATATCTTCAAGAAAAGATATCTTTGTTATTCGGAATAAACGAACCTGGAGAATATAGAGTTCATTTTGGGGAAACACAGCTGGGAATAAAAGAGGCGATCGAGAAAGGGACTAATATTCTCTATCGCGGGCTGGCGACTTCCAGGATAAAACTCGACCCCGGAGAGTATGAGGCAAGGGTCATTCTCAAACAGGCTGGAGACCGAACGAGTGGCTGGGGAGATTCCCTGAAGATCCCGGACTTAAAGACTGACAAAGTCTCTTACCTCATCAACTCCATCTTTGGCCTGCTCGTAGAAGGGGAAGAAAAAGGGGCAGCGCGGTTTACAATCTCCCCAAAAGATAGCTCTCTTCTCCTCTCCCATCACAAGTTCTATCCAGGACTTGAAAATGTCTTCAGGAAAAAGGGGAATGTGGGTCTTTTTCTGCAGGTGCGCAATCCTCAGAATATTCAGGATTTTTCTTTCCAGTTTTCGCTCCGGGCTGAAGAAAAAGCAGCTTTGAGCTTGCTTTCGGAGAAGATTGATTCTCTTTTCGACAGGAATTCAAAAATTCTAAGTGAGGTTTACCTCCTGGATTTTCAAGATGTGCCTTCAGGAGACTATCAGCTGTGGATAAAATCTTCTGATGGGCAGATTGAAAAAGGAGTAGCGATTAAAATTATTCCCTGATTTCTGGTCCTATTTAAGAAGAGGGATAAAATTTGAGTTCTTAGGGAGAGTGATATAGAAGTTAATCAAGGGGGGCAAAATACGAATACATGAGAAAAATAGTTGCCCTCTGGATATCAGCCTTTCTCTTGTCAAGCCTTTTGTTCTCTCAATCGGCAGAGGATCTCCTCAAAGATGCGGATTTGCTGCTGGACATGATGGAGTATGAGTCAGCCATTGCCGGCTATCTTAAGGCCTTAGATAGAGATCCCCATCTCCCTGATCTGCGGAAAAGAATTGCCTATGCCTATTTCCAGCTGGGAAAAATGGATGAGGCTCTGAATTATCTTAAAAAAGAATTGACTCTCTTCCCTGATAACAGCGATGCCTATGACTTTCTGGCCTATATCCTTTACAAGTTGAATAAATTAAATGAGAAAGATATTCTTCTTGAGAAATTTGGCTTTCCCCAGAAATTGGATTTAGAAAATCCCCATATCGGAGGCCTTGGATGTTTCATTCTCGCTTTGCATTTTAAAGAAATCAAGGACTACAACCAGGCGAGAAAATTCTTCAAGAAGGCAATTGAGAAAAGGTATGAGCCGCTTAAATGTTCTGTCCAGTTGATTGATATCGAGCTTGTCCAGCAAAAATTAGATATTGCCCGAGAGGTTTTGGATGAAGCCATAAGATTATATGGCATCTCCGCTGAATTTTTCTTCCTTAACGGCCTGAGATATTCTGAAAAGATAAAAACCAATATCGAATTTCTCTGGATAGCTATCAGGTATTTCAACAAAGTATTGGAACTCAAACCTAGTTTTAAAGAAGCTCTCTTCAATTTAGCCTGCCTCAGCTATAATTTTGATGATTTTAAAAAGGCCTCAAATTATTTTGAAGAATTTCTTGAATTAGATCCTGAAAATTCTGAGGTGAGATTCTATCTGGATTGTTGTCTCAAAAAGATTGATAAATCTCTTACAAAAGAGTTGAAAGCGGAGTGTCCTAAAGAAATACCCCTGACCAGAGATTTCCTTGATAATCCCGACAGAGAGTACAGATATTCATCCAAAAATGATCGAGATTTTGTCCTCCAGAACATCAATTACCTTGGACTTGAATTCATAAGAAATGGAAAATACCATGAGGCTATAGGAAGATTCCGCAATGCTCTGAAGATTTATGCAGAATGTCCTGAAGCAAACTTTAACCTAGGAATGGTTTTTTTCTGGCTCCAAAACTTCAAAGAGGCAGAAAGGCATGCCCTCATAGCTTTGAGAAGAAGGGATTTTTTTGGAAGGCTTCCTGCCTACATTGTGCAAAAAATTAGTAGAGAAAAACCTGATTTCATTCGCAAAAGTTTAAGAGTCCCTCTTTCAGATTGGACTTTCGATGCGGCCCTGAAAGAAGGAAATCATTTTCTTGAAGCTTATGACTTAGTAGGAAATATCTATTTCAAGAAAGAGGATTATGAGCGGTCAACCCTTGCCTTTCAGAAAGTTATCGAGATCAACCCTGAGGACGCCATGGGCCACTATAATCTCGGATGTGCCTTTGCCGCATTAAAGGATTGGGAGAATGCAGAAGTGGAGTGGAAGAAGGCGATCCACTATGAAGAGAAGCTTAAGAAGACTGAAGAGAGAAGGAAAATTTCAGAAGATGAGCTTCAGGTTTCTATTTTAGTCTTTAAGAGAGCTGTTTCTTTTCAGGCTCATAAATCCCTAGGCCGTCTCTATCTTGAGAGGAATTTTCTGGACAAAGCTGGAGAGGAGTTGGAAGAGGCGATCAAAATTGAGGAAGGTGACCAGGAGAGCCTCTATTCTCTGGGAAAGATCTATCAGGCAAAAAATGATAAAAAGAAGGCTATTTTCTATTTCGAAAAATATCTCTATTTAGGAGGAAAAGAGGAGGCAGAAGTCAAAGAAATCTTGAAACAGCTAAAAAAGAAATAGGGACCGGCTTGGCCGATATTTGCGGAGAAGAGAATTTATCTTCCGCTCCATTGACATTCATCATCTTCTAGGCATAAACTTTTTCCGTGCTCAGCAGCAGAGAAAGGATCGATCTCATTCGACTACAAGAATCAAATTCTTTTTCTTGAAATAAATGAGAAGGAGGGCTAGGCATGAATAGGGCTGAGACTGTGGGAACCGAGCTCAAGACGCCGAACATTCTCTATCGCTTTCTTCGCCTTTTCACGGTGATCTATCAGGGAGAAACAACCAAGGCCTTGCTACTGATGATCAACAGCTTCCTGATCATGTTCGGCTACTACCAGATCAAGGCCGTTCGGGAAGGGCTTCTTCTCGCTGCTCATGATGCGAGGATCAAGAGCTATTTGGCGATCCCCCAGGCTTTTATCCTCATCTTCGTCGTCAAGGGTTTCGCCCGGGTCGCTTCCCGCTACCCGCGGCATCTTCTGATCACCTATGTCACGCTCTTCTGCATCTCCAACCTGGTCCTCTTTAACATTATGAATTGGGCCGGCGTTTCGGTCGCCATCATGGGCATCGTCTTTTTCATCTGGATCGGGATGTACAATTGGTTCATCCCGGCTCAGTTCTGGGGATTCGCTAACGACATGTACAGCGAAGCAGCCGGGAAGCGGATCTTCCCCATGATTGCTTTCGGCGCAACTCTGGGCGGTGTTCTCGGGCCTCCCGTCGCCCGGAAGCTCGTTCCTCATTTCGGGTCGTACGGCATGATGATGGTTACAGCGGGAATCCTGGTCATTTGCATCTTGATGACCTGGATCATTCACAGAAGAGATCTTTACGAAGAGCGGCAATTCCTGATCTCAGGCGGAGCAGCGTCCGAAGCGAAAAAAAAGGTCAAGGAGCAGCCTTTGGATAAAAGCGGGGGCTTCCGCCTCATTTTTCAAAGCCGCTATCTGCTTCTCATTGCTCTCATCATCTGCCTCTACAACTTCATCAATTCCCTGGGCGAGACGATTTTCAGTATCCTCCAGCAAAGGGTGGCTCTTAAGGCTCTGGGCATTACAGCCACGACCGGCGCCGCCGATCTGCAGAATTATATCAGCCAGGCCTTTGCCGGCTATCAAGGATTGACGAATATCCTAGCCATGCTCATCCAGCTGTTCCTTGTCTCCCGCATTTTCCGCTATATCGGAATTGGGGGCGCGCTCCTTTTCCTGCCCCTCATCTCCATGGGAGGATATGGTTATGCCGGGTTCGGCGCGTCGCTTTTGCTGATGAAGTGGATTAAGTCGATCGAAAATGGGACCGATTATTCCCTGATGAGGACGGCCCGATCCGCCCTCTTCCTCATCACCAAGCGGGAGGAAAAATACAAGGCCCAGGTGGCCATCGAAACATTCTTTGTCCGGGGAGGAGATTCTCTCCAGGCGATCGTGGTCTGGCTCGGAACGACCTTACTCGCGCTTTCGGTTGAGGGCTTCGCCGTTGTCAATTTCGTGTGCATCGGCGGCTGGGTATTTCTGACCTTCCTCGTCATCCGAGAATACAAGAAGCAGAAGGCGAAGTCCGAAGCTCTTGCTTCGGAATGAGCAGCTGCCATTATTTTTTCTTGACATCCGCCAACAGCCGAAACCTAAATTCCTATCAACCTTCTTCGCATCCTCGACCTCAGAAATACCAGGATTAGTACCCACCCAGAGGGTTTAGGAGGCAATCCCTAGGAAGTATACTTATCAAGGCGCATAATTTGAGTTAAATATAATTATCATAAAATCTATTTTAGGTTAATTCAATATGGCGAACATTAAAGATGCTCTTGGCGATTTCAACCCCTGGTGGAAAAGAAAATTTGAGCTATTTTATAAAGAAAGGTATATCTATAAAGAAATTCAAAAGTTCTTTTCTCTCCGTCCAATCATCGCACTCACGGGCCTGAGGAGGGTCGGGAAGACAACTCTCCTGCTCAAAGCGGCGCAAGATGCCATAGACAACGGTCTTGACCCTAAGGGCATTATCTATTTTTCCTTTGATGAATTCAGAGGCGTAGAAATTCGAGAAATTTTGAGCGCTTATGAAGGGATTATGGAGAGGGATCTTAGGAGTGGAAGGACACTTTTTTTGCTGGATGAGATACAGAAGCTGGAAGATTGGAGAGATCAGCTGATAGCCATTTATGATGCCTTTCAGAATATCAAAATAATGATTTCCGGCTCCGAATCTTTATTTATAAAAAAGGAATGCAGAGAGACTCTGGCCGGAAGAATATTCGAATTTCAGGTGGAACCACTGTCCTTTAAGGAATATCTTTTATTCAAAGGCGCCCAATTCAGGCCGATTGAGCTCTATAAAAAAGAGCTGAAAAAGCTCTTTGGGAAATTCACTTTGACCCTTGGCTTTCCTGAATTGGTTGGCATTAAAGAGAAAGATGTCATCAAGAAATATGTGAAAGAAAGCATCGTAGAAAAGGTTATTTATCGAGATCTTGCCAGCTTGTTTAAAATTAAGGAAATATCAGTTATCGAGGCTCTCTTCAATATATTTATGGAAGAGCCCGGGCAGATTGTGGAGTTGAATGAACTCGCCAGCGATTTGAAGATCTCCAGGCAGGCGCTCTCGAATTATCTGACGTATCTTGAAAAATCGTTCTTGATCAGGAAGCTTTATAACTTTGCCAAGAGCAGGAGAAAAGTCGAACGAAAGCTGAAGAAATATTATCCCGCAACCGTATTCGTTGATCTCTTATTCAAAGAAGATGATTTCCACCGGTCAAAAGTTTTTGAGTGTTTCATAGTCAACCAATTAAAAGCAGAGTTTTTTTGGAGAGATCCTTATAAAAACGAAGTGGATATTGTCAGCGGAGACAAAGAGCCAATACCCATTGAGACTAAGTACGGGAAAATCGAAACCCAAGGGATATTGGCTTTTATGAAAAAGTTCGATGGTCAAAAAGGCTTTATCATTTCTGAGGAGAAGGAACAAACTCACAAGTTAGATGAGAAAACCATTTCTGTGCTGCCGGCTTATAAATTCATATTGAAGTGAGGGGGCTCTTTGCCGTGGCAATCAGAGTTTCAGAATGTAACTCTGATACCTCCATATGCGGAGAAGCCTTGAGTTCCATAGCCAAGGATCATCTCATATTTTTCATTGAGGATATTATCGATGCGGCCAAAAATCTGAAGCCGGGAATTCAAATCATAAGAGAGAATGCCATTGAGAAGAGTGTAGCCAGGAAGAGTGATTTGAGGATAAGGCCAGGAAGAGAAGTCAACATCATCTCTTTTCCCGATATAAATAAAAGAAAGATTCACTGCCCATTTCCGAAGGAAAATCCAGTTGAGGTTAGCTACAAACTTGTCTCTTGGCCTCCTCAAAAGATAGGTTTCTTTTTCCTTATCTCTGGCTTCCATTCTGGTGTAGGAAGCCCTGAAAAGAAATTCTTTAGCCGGCTTTACTTCAGCGGCCATCTCAACTCCTTTTGATTCGGCTTTTCCAATATTGATATAGCCTTGAAGGGAATCGAAGGTGATGAGGTCTTTATAGGTATTTGAAAAATATGTGGAAGTAATGACGAATTTTCTGTTGAAGAATTGCTGCTCGATTCCCGCTTCCCAGCCAAAGCTCTTTTCAGGCTTTAGCTCCTCGTTTCCTATTGGTCCCCAGGCTGTGGGTGGAGCATAGAGCTGGTAGAGGGAAGGAGACTTGAATCCAGTGCCGAATGTCGCCTTAAATTTTGTTCCGGTCTTCTCGATGAAATAAGCAGGGGCCAGCCGAAAGGTTATTGCTTGGCCAGATTGGCTATGGCTATCAAGCCGCACTCCCACAGTAGCAAAGAGCTGATTGGCCAGCCTTATCTGGTCTTGGAGATAGAATCCCAGAGTTTTTGCTCGCCGGGAAGGAAAGACACTCAAGAAAGGACCCCAGATTCCAGACACTTCGTATTCTGATTGGCCCTCTTCCTGCTCATATTCGAGGCCAAAGGTTAGAGTGTTCGTCTCGAGGAGAAAGAAATTGTTCTGCCAGTCTATCTTGACCAAGTTGCTTGAGAAATTCCCTCTTTCTTGGTCAAAGGGATGAGAAGAATCCTCCAAATTTTTATGCTCCCGATTAGAGCGAACAAGGGAAAGGCAAATTTTTTGCTCCCAGCGATTCCCGAGGAAAAGAGCCCGGGCCTGACCTTTGAGGAAGAGGGAGCTTAAGTCCTGGACATTGTTAGGGTCATCTCCCCAGGCGCCTCCGAAATTGTCAATATCGGTTTTTGCCGAAAGAGAGCGAAAGACGAAATCGAATTCTAAATTTTTTCTCGGAGAAAATCCGAGCCTCCCTGATACAGAGAAATTCTGGTAGCCGTCTTTTTCCTCGTTGCCTGGATAGCTCACTGAAGCTGCTGAGATTCCCTGGGTCTTAAAATAGGAAAGGCCAAAGGAATAATGAATATTCGAAATTTCACCGCTTGCTCCAGCGCTGCCAGAGAGGCTCTCGAAAGAGCCTCCATCTGTTTGAAGAAAGAATTTTGGCTTCCCCTCTCCTTTTCTGGTGATGATGTGGACCACACCGCCTATAGCATCAGACCCATAAAGAGTACTCTGGGGTCCGCGAAGGACCTCGATTCGATCGATATTTTCGAGCGAAAGATGCGCTAGGTCACAGGAGCGGGAAGGGTTGATCGGGTCATTGATTTCAACTCCATCCATCAAGACCAGAGTGTGCTCTGAATTTGCCCCTCGAAGAAATAACGAAGAAGCTGCGCCTCTCCCTCCATTCTGAATGACCGAAGTCCCAAGAACTTCCTGCAATACTTCAAGCACTGTCGATTTTTTCATCCTGAGCAGGTCTTCCGAAGTAATGACTGTAACTGAACTTGCGATCTCTTTGCTCGGCGTCTCGATTCGGGTTGCGGTCACGACAACTTCATGCTCGAGAGATGGCCGGGAAGATTTCTCTTTCTTTTCTTCTGAATGGATTGTTAAAGATAAAATAGCCAAGCCAAGGGCCAGGAAAAAAATTTTTTTAATCACGACTTTGCCTCCTCGATTTTTTGCCCCCGCTTGTTTTTTAAGGAGTTTGCGCCCTTTTTGAGCCAAAAAAAATCACCCTTTCTTCCTCCCGAAGATGGGTTGACAAGGTCTAAAGCAGGTTTCCTGACTCTCGGATCATTCTCCTTCCAGACCTTCCTTTCCTTCGAGGAAAGTGGCTTTTTCTGGAATTCGTCCCCGATTACAGTAGCGGGGGCTGTGTCCGCCTTTCACGGACTTCCCTTCACTTTAAACCTGAAACTCAATTGTCAAAGAAAGCTAAAATCTACTTCCTTTATATAAAACAAGATTATATTTTATGTCAATTTTTTTCTATAGACCCAAATAAAAGCGGGGATAAAAGCGGGGACAGGCACCTTTTTCAGGGGAAAAAGGTGCCTGTCCCCATTGATAAAAAGAGGTGTTTTACCTAAGGTGAATTCTTATTTAAAGAATCAAGGAAAAGAAATAGGCTGCCTTTTTTCTAAAGGGGAGGCAGCCTATCAAAGGGAATGGATCAATAGATGAGCAAAATGTATTGTGAACTCCTGAAAAAAGGAGGGGGAAAAAGGAGGCACTTTTTATTTTCCTCTGAATTGATTTTACTCATCTCTGTCGTCTCATATTTATATACGCATGAAATGCAAAAAGAGTTGCAGACAAAAAGAAAGAACTTTAAAATTTTTTTATCCCCCCAAATATTAAAAAATATTATAGCACAAATAAAAATTAATTTCAATAAATTTTTTTGAATTTTTTAAATTTTCTTGTTTTTGGCCTTTTCCATCAAATTTTCTGGCTTAATAGCACCTTTTTTGTCTGTTTCTTCCTCTGAATTCAGAAAATCCCGCCATTTTTTTGTATTTTTTGACTCTTCACTGGCTATTTTTATAAAATCAACCAATAAAAGGCCTCGAAATAAACGTTTTCTGGAGGTAAAAGAAAGTGAATAAAGAAACTTTTAGGGACTTTGGCTATAAATTCGTTGATTGGGTGGTGGACTAT
>CAZPAX010000027.1:4977-18879 GCA_964584535.1 uncultured Eubacteriales bacterium | reverse complement strand
TTTCTTAGGCAGCAGATCTTTTTCTTCAGAAAAAAATACTATGGAAAGGAAAATGAAATTCGCAAGCGAAAAGAAACTGAGGATGGCCATTGCTAGGTTTCCTCGCATCAAATTGGCTTATCTTCCCACACCGTTAGAAGAAGCAAAAGCTCTTTCAGAAAAGCTTGGTGGACCAAGAATTTTCATTAAACGTGATGATCAGACTGGATTGGCCTTTGGAGGAAATAAAGGAAGAAAACTAGAGTTCATCATGGCTGACGTGATGAAGAAAAAAGCAGATCTTGTCATAACCTGGGCCGGGATTCAATCCAACTGGTGTCGGTCAGTGGCTGCAGCAGTCAGAAAATTAGGGATGAAGTCCATTCTTATCTTATCCAAAAGGCCTGGTTTACCTGCTGACTATGACGGCAACCTTCTTCTAGATTATATCTTTGATGCGGATATTAGGATCGTAGAAGGCGAAGGAGGGAAAGCGCCAAAAGAAGAAGATATTATGGGAACTGTTAACAAAATAGTAGAGGAAGAGAGGAGAAAAGGCCATAATCCTTACATCGTTTCCGTTGGAGGTTCCTCTGTCGGCTGGTCGATGACAGAGCCCTTGGGTGCAATTAGTTATACGGATGCCTTCCTCGAGATTCTTAAACAAGCTAAGGAGCAAAAAATAAAGGTTGATGCCGTTGTTCATGCTTCAGGTTCTGGGAGTACCCAGGCCGGGCTCGCTGTTGGTGCCAAAGCGCTTGGAGGAATAACAGAAGTCACAGGAATCAGTGTTTCAGGCAAAAAAGATGCCATGGTCAATGAAGTCTATGAAATTGCCAAAGAGACAATAAAGGCTCTGAGATTAAATATGCCCATTGCACCAGAAGATATCATTGTTTTAGATGATTATGTTGGAGAGGGATATGGCATGCTCAACAAGGAGACAACAGAAGCAATCCGCATCACTGCAGAGACAGAAGGGATCTTGCTGGACCCAGTTTATACCGCAAAAGCTATGGCGGGATTAATGGATCTCATAAAGCTGGGCCATTTTAAGAAAGGCCAAACCATAGTTTTTCTTCACACCGGTGGGACACCTGCTCTCTTTCCCTATCGAGAGAAACTTTTGGAGCTTATTAAAGAATCGAAAAAACAATAACCTTATCCTTAAATTATTGATCTCTTCCCCCTCACCTTTCTCCTCTCCCCTGGAGGGAGAGGGAAGGTGAGGGGGAAGGGGAGAGGAGAAAGGTGAGGGGGAGAGGAAGGGTGAGGGGGGAAGAGGAAGGATTGAATTGATTGCATTTTAATAGTGTGCTATTCATATTAGCAAAGGCATCGAATATTTGAAGTCAAGCCAAAAAGGGAGATAGTTTTTTGGGCCCAAAAATAAAATTCTTAACATTGAGACTGGCCGCAATTGCAGGAATTGTTTTTTTTGCATTTCTATTTTGTCCAAGTGCCTTAGATTCTGTGACTTTTGAAGAAATGCCCAGTTCAAAGGAAAAAGCTTTGAAAATTATCAAAGAGATTTATAGAGAAGTTAAACAATTGGGAAGATATGCTGGGGAAGAGTTTATAAAGAGAGAATTCTTCGTCGGCGAGGATGATGACGATACCAACAAGGATATCCACGTCATCATTTTGATTCAAGAAATCTCTGCTAAGGAGAGAATGGTCATCGAGGTGACTTATATGGAGCGGACGCGGACCAATCCCATTATTAGGATTGCCAAAAGTTCCAGAACTATCATCTGCGTTATAGAAGGCGAGAAAATTGAGTTTATAAAAAATGACTATGACATAATAGAGATGAATTCTTTTCTTCCTGAAATCCTTCGTGCCATCCAGAACAAAAAGAGAATATTGAAGGGCGAATCACTCAATTTGGAACCGGAAGCAATCTAAGTCTTTATGGCCATCATCGTTTGACAGAGCGTCCCCTTGGCGAACGTCCTGCAGGTGGGACCCAATTCTCTATAAATTTTCTGCTACCACTCTCATGTTCCTCAACCAGAGCCTGAAAGATTGCCCTCAAGTTCTCATAAGGAAAAGTTCCGATGATCATCCGGTTGTTGAGGATCATGGTCGGAGTGGAGCGGATGCCATGCGCATAGCGGTCTGATGTCTTCTCGTATTCTGCGCCAGTGTTAATAATCCCGAGGACAATCTCTCTTGTCCGGGAGTCGCTCGGAGCCTCTTCAACTTGGTATTTGCGGGCAAGTTCGTGGCGCCAATCGGCATTTCGGGCGGATTTGAAGTTAGCAAAAATTTCATCATGGATAGCCAGGAATTTATCAGGCTTATAGGCTGCCATAAAGGAGAGATCGCAAGCTCCTGGATGCAAGTTCTTATCAACCACAGTGTTGCATTTCGCTTCGAGAGGGAAGAACTGAAAGGCAATGTTGATCTTGCCAGCGAATTCTTTTTTCAGTCTATCGAGCTGCTGAGTCAGATAGAGGCAATCGGGACAGAGAAAGTCCACATATTCTATGACTTGGATGGCCGCTTCTTCGAACTTCTCAGTAGATTTTGCTGTCCGATAAGGGGAAATAATGCTGGGTGATTTGACTTTGGGAAGCTCATAGTACTGCTTGACCATCTGCAACGCATTTCCAGTTTGAGCTTCTTTTTTGGCCTGCTGAAATTGGGAGAATCCATAAGCTCCGGCCAGAGTTATTACGGCGAAGGTAACCAAGTGCTTTAAGGAAGGCCGGGCAAACCTCAGCATCAGGCGAGACTCGTGTCTATCAATAGCATACAGCCAAAAGAGAAAGAAGCTGAGTATAGAAAAAAGATAATAGCCCGAACAGAGAAGGCAAAGGCTTTTCAGGATGAGGACCGAATAGAGGAGCAGGCCAATGACTCCCAGAAAATTCAGGAAGGAAAGAGATTTGTTGGTCCTCTCGAAGCTCTTGGAAGGAAAAAGCGCACCCAGAGCGACAAGTGTACCCAAGATCAGTCCGAAATAGCCAAGGGGAACGCCTGCTATCTGAGATATGGGGGAAAAAGCTGAGCTGTCACAGTTAAGAAAGGCGCTGATGTCGCAGAATGTGCCTGAAAAAATTGTTTTCGGATAATTTGCCAGGAAAAAGTGGCGGATGGTCAAGAAAGAGGCGGCAATCATCCCGATTCCTGAGAAAAAGCTAAGGCTCCGCGGCCAGGACAGGCCGCTCATAGTCAAGGTCTTGTTCATCCATGACTCCTTTTATTTATTCCTTTAAAGAAATACAAAAGCATGAGAGACCACCCTCTGTATGCCTCAAGGCTGAAGAGTTAATTGAATCTTCATCTCTATCAAGGGCTGAGTGAATTATAAGGAGAACGCGAATTTGATTCAACTGCTCCTCTCGTTGCCAAAGACAATGCCTATGTTATTGGTTCCTCTGTTGGCATTGACATTTATTTTTATCCTTTCTATATTTTCTTCTGGTGTCAGGAAAAAATTTTAGCAAAAAAAATAAAAAATTGTTATGATGGCAGAAAGATTTTTTCCTCATGGAGGTGATTTGTGAAAAAAATTGCGTTATATTTTTTCGTTATAGTTCTTCTTGTAGCAGGGTGGGGGAGCGCTCAATCCCTCTCGGATGACCCCAGGGTAACCTCTGCTCTTAATCTCATCGAAATCTGGATTGAAGCCCAGATTGATTATGAAGATATCCCTGGCATGTCTATTGGCATCGTCTATGATCAGAACCTTTTGTGGAGCCGCGGCTTCGGTTTTGCTGATCTGGAAAAGAAAATTCCTGCGAGCGAAGGAACAATCTACAGCATCTGTTCCATTTCCAAGCTCTTCACTAGCATAAGTGTTATGCAGCTTCGAGACGAGGGAAAGCTAGACCTTGACGAGCCTCTGAGAAAATACCTAACCTGGTTCAATATCAAGGATAAATATCCTGATGCACCCCAGATCACTCTGCGTGGAATCCTCACTCATTCCTCGGGCTTGCCCCGTGAATCTGACTACCCTTACTGGACTGGGCCTGATTTTGTTTTTCCCACCAGGGAAGAGATCATCAAAAAGCTCTCCAGCCAGGAAGAGCTTTATCCGGCTGAAACATACTTCCAGTATTCAAATTTAGGAATGGCGCTGGCCGGCGAAGTTGTTGCTGCCGTCTCTGGCAAGCCATTTGCAGAATATGTCAAGCAGAATATCTTAACTCCTCTCGGCTTGGAAGATACCTCTCCGGAAATTCCCGAGGCACAAAGGGGGAAGAACCTTGCCACCGGCTATAGCAATCGTTTGCGGGACGGAAGCCGCAAAGTAATTCCTTTCTTTCTTGTCAGAGGCATGGCTCCTGCTGCCGGGTTCGCCTCCACGGTTATGGACCTGGCTCGCTTCGCCTCCTGGCAATTCAGGCTGCTGGCCAAGGGCGGTAGAGAGGTTATCTATGCCAATACGCTGAAAGAGATGCAGCGCGTTCATTGGATAGATCCAGACTGGAAGACGACATGGGGATTGGGATTTTCAATCTCGCGGCGCGAAGGAAAAACGTATATTGGTCATGGCGGAAGCTGCCCAGGATACAGGACACAGCTCTCTCTTTGCCCCAAAGATAAATTGGCTGTTATTGTCATGGGGAATGCCAATGACTTAAACCCGGAGGAGTATGTGTGGGAGATATTTAAAATTATTGGGCCTGCTTTGGCCAAAGCTATTGAGTCTCCTGGAAAGGCGAAAGAGGCTGAAGCTGACCTCAATAAATTTGTTGGCCGTTATGAGAGGCCAATCGGAAGAGAGATGCAAGTATTGATTATGGACGGGGAGCTGGCAATTATTTCGCTTCCGACCAAAAATCCGAGCGAAGCTTTGACCAAACTGAGGCGGGTCAAAGGGAATGTTTTCAGACGGATGAGGGATGATGGCGAGCTGGGAGAAGAAATCGTCTTCGAGGTTGGGCCAGATGGAAAGGTGACGCGCTTCATCTGGAACAGCCAGTATGCCTATCGGATTTAAGCCTTTGCTTTCTAAGCGAAAAAAAATTCTATTTTTATTTCTCGTCGTTGTTTTTCTTCTGGCGGGCGTTTTTTCTCTTTATATTGTGTTTAGCCTGCCTGATGTCTCGGATTTAAAAAAACATAATCCGAAAAGAACTGCCCTCATCGAGCTGCGCACCAAGAATGCTCAGAAGAAGAGGCAGACACTGACTATAAGGCAGCAATGGATCTCTTTCCACAGCATCCCCCAGCTTTTAAAAGACACAGTGCGCATCACTGAAGATGCATCTTTTTACTGGCACAAAGGAATTGATTTTGAGGAGCTAAAAGAATCTATCAAAAAGAATCTCGAGGCGCGGAGGCTCGTCCGGGGAGGAAGCACTATCACCCAGCAACTTGCCAAGAATCTCTATCTTTCCACAGAAAAAAGCTTTGTCCGCAAGATCAAAGAGTATCTGATCGCCCGCCGCCTGGAGAAAACACTTTCAAAGGACAGGATTTTTGAGCTCTACTTGAACCTGATTGAACTTGGCCCTGGTGTTTTTGGAGTTCAGGCTGCTTCCGAGTTTTATTTCGGAAGTGATGTTAGCGATTTAACCCTTGAACAAATTGTGCGCTTGACTGCGGTTATCCCGCGACCACTCAGGACAAGTCCTGTGGATGAAAACCGCTGGCTCAAATGGAAGTGCCGCTGGATACTGGAAAAGCTTAAGCTGTATAAATATGTCAGTGAAGAGGAATATTGCCAGACAATCCAGATTTTTGAATGATAAATCTTTTTAATTTTTTTATTGCTCCACTAAACTCGGTCATAAGTCCATCCATATG
This sequence comes from uncultured Eubacteriales bacterium, assembly GCA_964584535.1. Classification (GTDB taxonomy): domain Bacteria; phylum Acidobacteriota; class Aminicenantia; order Aminicenantales; family CAZPAX01; genus CAZPAX01. Next base: position 13,134 of record CAZPAX010000027.1, on the reverse strand, counting down.
AACTGTATAGTATGTCCTGGTCCACGCACACTTTAGAATTGACATGCTTTTTGAAAATGTTATAAAAATAGACAGGGAAAATAAAAGAATTTTAAATTAAAAAATTTTTCTTGGGGGAGAGACCGTGGATAGAAGGAAGAAATTTCGGTTGGCAATCTCAAGTATTGCCTTCTTCATTTTCCTTTTTTGCGCTTCTAACCGGATTTTTGCGAATAACGAGAGTAAACTGAGTGGCCTGGCCGCCGATCTAGAAAAAAACTCAAATAAGGCTGTACACATAAAAATTAATAAAATTGCCTTCGAACAGAAATTAGGTAGCGAACAGGGATCAGCAGAGCAGACATTCTTCATCCTTGAAACTCAATGGGAAAACATTCATCCCAAACAGAAAATCGAGAAGAGTAAACTCGAAGGAAAAGTCGACCGGACTATGGGAGTTGGAGCTTTTGCTGGGAAAAAGAAGAAGGGGGAAGAATATGTCGAGATTGACGTCGTCTATAAGATTAGAAAATTGGTCGACCATGTCTACCTGGTTGCTGACGGAACAGCATTCTCGCTCCACAAATTGACTGAAGAAATTCCTGGTGGAGTCAAGATCGAAGAGGATTTTACTCTTTCCAAAAAAGGAGATATACGCAAGGCCAATTTTGTCTTTTTAATCCCTAAAAAAGCAGAAAATCTTGGCTTTCAATTCTTCGATTATGAATACGGCCATATTCTCATTCCAATCCAGGGTGACATTGGAAAAGCAGTTGGAATATCAGGAGTAGCGGGCAAAGTCCTCGACCAGATCAAAAGCAATTTGATCGAAATTGCTGCTCAAGGAATTAGTTTCCGTAATGAATATCAAGGAGAAAAAGCGGAAGATGGCTGGCACTATGCCATTATTTATCTGAGCGGAAAAAGCCTTTCTGGAACGAAAGTCAAGGACATTGTTCAGATCGACCTCAAAGAGTATACTTGGGTCACAACTCAAGACGGATATTTCTATTATGGCTATGGAGGTTCGACAACTGAGGAGGGCTTTATACGTTTCACTCCTGAGCTTTACCAAAGCCAGGAAGTTGCGTTTTTGGTTCCAGCTAACGCCAAATTGGCAAGCCTTGGTCTGCGCATTCAAAACGAAACCTTCCAGCTCAAGCTTGGCAGTCAAATGATGAGCTCCATGCCCAAGGCTTTAGCCATTCACCAAGATGGAGAAACGATGGAAGTTACGGTCTATGGACTCCAAAAAAAAGAAGGGACTGTGATTTTGGATCTAGGGATAAAATCATTGGCTGAAAGTGGCCTTGAAATTCAGGCAGAAGAGCAATTCATGCTCATCGTCGGCGAAGAAAAGATATCTTTTGATGAAGAGGCAACTCAGAGGCTCTTCCACAGGCCACCAACTCCTTTTATAATCCCACCCAAGACATTTATTCGTTTTAAGTTAGCTTATAGAACGGACAGAAGCCCCACTTCCCTTTATTTTCGAGGCTACGAGAGCGAAAAATATCTAAGCCTTAAATAAATTATGAGGACAGAAAACTTAATTGCCCAAATTAAGTGATGTGTCCCTAAGAGGAGGGGAGATGATTAAATCAAAATCAGATTTAAAGGAAAAGAAAATACTAATTTTTGCCACTATTTTTATATTCCTCTCTACATTTTGTTCAAGCTGCAAGAAATCAGAAAAGACTAAAGCAGAAGAAATTGCTGAAGTAAGAGATGAATACCAAGCCATGGAAAAAACTCAGCCGGACAAATCTCAAGTGCAAGCAACTCGTCAGGCTGCGCCAACCCAGGAAGAACTTAACGAAATAGTTGAAAAACTCCAAACATATTTTCAATTGCTTGAAGATGTTGTCGCCCAGTTGCCAGATGATACTTTTGACCCACAAGCAGTGGTCGAGATGGTTGGAAGTGAGCCGATTAAGCTCTTTGAATGGGTCCGCGATCATACATACCTTGTAGCATATGAAGGAGCACTTCGTGGCCCGAAAGGCGTCATTATGGACAGATTGGGAAACAGCCTTGATCGAGCAATGCTCCTTCATGAATTGATTCGTTTGGCTGGCTATGAAGTTCGGCTTGCTCGAGGAACGCTATCTGAGGAAAAGGCAAAAAAGATTTTCGAGAAAACTCAAGTTGCTACATCTAGAAAAGCTTCATTGTCAGAAGAAATTCTTTCCCAAGATATGAATGCCCTCATCGAAAAATATGCAAAGGAATATCAGCTTGACAAGGCAGAGTTCCAAGAAGTCTTTGACAGAAAGGGCAGGGTAAAAGAAGCCCTAGCCAAGAAGATTGCTGAGCGAGTCAAAGAACAGACTGCGGCCATCTTTGAGGCCATAAAAAAATACCGGAAAAAGGAAGACCGCATGGCCCTGGATTCAAGGTATAGCACATTGAAAGACCATTGGTGGGTCCAGTGGGAAAAAGATGATAACTGGGTCGACCTCGATCCCACCTTTGCAGATAATAAACCAGGAGAAGCGCTAACTGAAGTTAAGCAAACTTTTAATCCTGACGATCTGGATGAGGATCTCATTCATTCGATAAAGGTGCGTGTCATCATCGAGCGTTGGGAGAAAGGTAAGCTTGAAAAGAACACAGTCTTCGAATACAGCTTAAAGCCTTCAGAACTGCTGGGCAAGAAGATTATCTTGGGGCATATCCCGATGAACTGGCCAAAGGATTTTAATGTTTTTGAAGAGGAAGATCCATCAGGCAGCTTGATGGCTAATGTCATCACTGAGAAGGAATGGATGCCAATTTTGACAATTAATTCAGATAATATCACTCAGTCCCGCTTCTCTATCTATGGAGAAATCAAAAAAGGCGAGCCTGAAGGCGGTAGAGGCTTTGCTGGAGGGCTATTAAAAGCATTCACTAGTGAGAAGGAGCGAGAAGAAAAAGCAAAGAAAGATTCATATTTAACCGCGGAGTGGATTGAATATGAAATCATTTCTCCTGGTCAAAGAGCTAAGACTATCTGGCGTGAAATCTTTGATTTTCTTGGACCTTCTGTGCGCCAAAGAAGTAATATCCCTGAGCCCCGAATCGGAGAAAAGCAGAGATTGTCAGCCCAGCTCAAGCTTTTAGGTGAAATCGAGATTTTACCAATTGTTTGCTCATTGTCGCCGAAATTTTTAGAATTTTTGACGGCGAAAAGCATGATAACCAACAAAGATATCTTTATCAGCTTATTCCGGGAGTACAATAGTTTAGAGCCTGAGGATATTCTTACAAATTTGGGCGAGATAAATCCTCTGCCCGGTCCAATATATGAACTCGCCCTAGCGCGATCAAAGTTAAGCCAGCATGCTCCCGAGACGTATCTTGATTGCATTAATATCATCAATTGCCGCAAGTTCCTCCAGGAGAGCTCAGAAGGAGAATTGGTCAAATTCCAATGCTTGGATATCATAGCTAACGACATAGCGGTTCGGCCAGGATCCTCTCTAGATCCATTTCTGGTTCGTTTAGAACAGGGTGTATTGGATAGTAACGCTGAAGCTCGGGTTTTAGGTCAGGAGGGATGGGTAGAAAGCACAGGAGAAATTTTCGCTGAATCAAAAGACCAAGGAATTCACTGGGTGGCTATTCAGAATGTCGAAGATCCTGAATGGCAGCGTATCCAGTTGTCCCAGGACGTTCGAGCTCGAATTGAAAATGATTTAGGCAATGGATTCATCGTTCTTGTACCTCCTCAGCAGATTTCAATTAAAGGGAAATATATGTATGGCTGGTGGCGGATCGAACCACAAAGCGGAAACACCATTGGAATGGGCGAGCATGGCCTTGGACAGGCTTTGTCAGAATATGCAGAACATGTCAATGTTATTTTACAACTAAAATCGATTGTTGAAATATGGACTGATTTTTGGAAATGTGTCGGTACAATTCTTTCAAGCCCTTTACGTGGAGTAAGAGGAGTGGATGATCCTTTAGTAACCAAATGCATAAGGGAAACCGTATGTAAGGTAATAAAAGCGCTCGCTCTGGAAATATTCGATGTCGACGTAAATTGGACAAATGTCATTATCATCCGCACTCTGGATTGGGTATTGGATAATCATTGCAAAGAGCTATAAATTTAAGGAGGTTTCCCCCATGTGGAGATGCATATTAAAAAAGAGTCCATTTTTAAGACTATTCGTATTGTTGACCTGCCTTTGTCTTTCATTTGCAGTCTGGGGGGAACAGAGAAATGAATCAGAACCAAACAACGAGCGCGAACAGGCTAATGAGCTCAGATTGGATAAGGAAATAACAGGACATATCAATCCTCAAAATGATGAGGACTGGTATGTCGCGACTATCCCTCAACCTGGTTTGGAAATATTTGTCATTGAATTGTCAGGCGTCTCTGGAGTGAACTCAAAATTCGGGCTTTATGATTCCAAAGGTGAAGAATTGAAGGAAGCAGATAACCGGGATGAGGGAGAAAAAGAGGTCATGGTGAGAATGAAGGTAAAGCCCGGGAAATACTTCATAAGGGTATATGGAGATAATGCCAATGCTGAGGCGGCATATACGCTGCTTGCCCACAAGTCGACTGCGCCTCCGGCAACAGATGAAGAAGTGCGGGAAGCTCTAGCCAGAGCCCTGGCTTACCTTGCAGATAAACAAACTTCGGAGGGTTACTGGCTGGGAAGTTATGAAGAAAGCCCAGGCATTGCTGGACTGGCACTGATGGCTTATCTGGGCGGAGAGTGTGTACCAAAAGATTATTCTGCAAAGATCGCTTCAGCCATGAAATTTATCAAAACGAAATACCATCCTAGTTCTGATTATAAACCTGGCTCTGAAGACTCAGATTATTATGGCGGTCTGATTTATAAGAGTAATGAAATGTATGAACATGCTATTGCCATCCTGGCTTTAATCGAAGCATTTGTGATTTTGGGCGAATCCAGCCTTGAACCAATCATCGAGGATGCCCTAAACCTGATCACAAGGGTTCAAAATAGTGAGCATAAGCCAAAGTCACTTGGAGGCCCGATAAATTCCGACTCAGAAGATTACGGGGGCTGGCGTTACAGGCCTAATAGTACAGACAGCGACATCTCTGTCACAGGCTGGCAGATATTAGCTCTTAAAGCGGCTATGAATGCAGGATTTTCGGTTCCAGACTGGTCCATTCAAAAGGCAGCAAATTATCTCAGGGCTTGCTACGATAAGGATGAAAAGTCTTTCGGATACACACCTGGAGGCAAGGGGACATGCGCAAGAGCAGGAATCGGTGTGCTTGGTCTGCAGCTTTTGGGCTTTCCGAATGACCCTCTTATTCCCCCTGCCATCCGCTATATGCAAGATAACGCACCCACATGGGAATTCGAAGACCCAGGAGATGGTTGGCCATTTTATTACTGGTATTATGGGACGCGGGCGATGTTGATTGGAGGCGGAGATGACTGGCGACTCTGGAAGTCTTGGATCTGTCGACTCCTTGTCGACCATCAGAATGAAGATGGCAGTTGGGATGGTGCTCAAAGGGAAGAAGGGATGGAGGTCTATACAACCTCGCTGGGCGCGCTGATGCTTGAACTGTGCTGCGGCCATTTGCCAGTCTACATGGCCAAAGGAGTTGAAAAGCCCGCAACTGTGGAAGTTCTTTTCGAGAAGGAGGCTGAGAAAGAGCTGGTGAAAAATGTAGAACTGATCCTGGATTGTTCGAATTCCATGTGGGGCCAGATCGGAAAAGAGGCGAAAATCATTATCGCCAGGAATGTGCTTGGCCAGATTATCAATGGCCTTCCCGAGAAAATGAATGTTGGTCTTCGTCTTTACGGCCATCGATATGAAATCAAAGACCAAAGAGCCTGCACAGATACAGAACTTATAGCTGCCATTGGACCTCTCAAAAAGATGTATCTGATTGAAACTATAAATAAGATTAATCCCAAAGGCAAAACGCCTCTCGTCTATTCAGTGCTCGAGGCAGTGAAAGACTTTGAAAAAATCGCAAAGGGAACGATTATCCTTATTAGCGACGGAATCGAAAGCTGTAACGGAGATATAAATTCTATTGCGCCAGCTCTTAAGGAAGCAGGTTTTGAACTCAAGGTTCATATTGTGGGATTTGATATCAAAGAAGCGGAAGCCCGTAAAGAACTGGAGGCGATTGCTGAATCGACTGGAGGAAAATATCTAGATGCCAAAGATTCTGGAGAGCTTCTCTCTGCCCTTGAACAGACATTGCAAATTGAATTCGCTCTCCTCGATGAAAAGGGTGAAATAAGAGCCACTGGATTTGTTGGTCGAGGGCCAGTTAAGGTTAAGCCCGGAAATTACACGCTGCGCTTGATGTTAGAACCAAAGCCTCTCGAGACGAAGATCACTGTGACATCTGGAGGAAAGTCGATGTTTGTCTTGAGTAAAAAAGAAGGTATTTGGAATATTAGATAGTTAAAATTTAGGCTACTACATTCGAAAGATTATCGGAACTTTTTTAAGAAAATCAAATTATAAAACTTTTAAAAGTCTGACCCCGCGTCCCAGCAGTAGGTGCAGACTTTTTCTTTAGGAAGGCCGATGGCCGAGATCAGATCCTCCATTCTCTGGTAGCGAAGAGAGGTCAAACCAAGTTTTCTGGCGATTCTCTCCACCATGGCCCCGTACTTTGTGGAGCCTGTCCGGGAATATTCCTCCAAATCTTTCGTTTCCTCGCCTTCGAGCTCCTTTATGGCTTTTCTTGCTGCCAAATCCAACTCAGACTTTGACCGCGAGAAATTCAGGAACTTGCAGGCATAGATGAGAGGAGGACAGGCCGGCCGCATGTGGACTTCAAGGGCTCCGAAATCGAAAAGCCTTTTTATAGTATCTTTGAGCTGTGTTCCACGGACTATAGAATCCTCGCAGAAAAGAAGCCGCTTTCCCTCGATTATTTCCCTGATCGGGATTAGCTTCATTTTGGCCACAAGGTCTCTGATTTTTTCGTCCTGGGGCATGAAGCTCCGAGCCCAGGTTGGGCTATATTTTACAAAAGGCCTCTTAAACGGGATGCCTGCCTCAGCGGCATAACCTAAGCCATGCCCGACTCCTGAATCTGGAATGCCTGCGACTAGATCGATCAGAGTCTCTTCACGCCGAGCCAGAAAGGCGCCACATCTATTGCGGACGGTTTCAACATTTATCCCTTCATAGCTTGAGGCCGGATACCCATAATAGACCCAGAGGAAGCCGCAGATTTGAAGCTTCGCTCGAGGCGGCTTTTTTTGCTCAAAGCCATCCTCTCTGATAAAGACAACCTCACCCGGTCCGAGATAGCGTACGATTTCGTAGCCCAGGTTGGGAAAGGCGCATGTCTCCAAAGTTACAGCATAGGATCCCTCTTTTTTGCCGATGACGACAGGAGTCCTTCCTAGCTTGTCACGCGCCGCATATACTCCTTCATCCGTCAATAGCAGTAGCGAAACAGAGCCTTTGACCGCCTCTTGAGCATTCTCAATACCGTCTTCAAATGTTTTTTCCTGGTTAATCAGAGTGGCCACAAGCTCTGTTGGATTGATCTCGCCGCTGCCCATCTCTGAAAAATGAATTGGCCTCTGGCCAAAAGCCTGCTGGATGAGGCTGTCGATGTTCTGGATGGCGCCAACAGTAACGATGGAGTAGTTTCCCAGGCTTGAGCGGATAAGCAAAGGCTGATCTTCGTAATCGCTGATGATTCCAATCCCTTTATTGCCGCGCAGCTTAGCCAGATCGTCTTCGAACTTGGAACGGAATTGCGTATTTTCAATGTTATGAATAAAACGGGTAGTTATGTCCCTGTCTTTCACAGCCAGTCCGCCTCGCCGTGTGCCGAGATGGGAATGGTAATCTGTGCCGTAAAAAAGGTCCAAGACACAATCTGATTTTGAAACGACCCCAAAAAATCCACCCATACGCTACTCCCTCGATTAGAATCGATGGCTCAAGCTAAAATCAGCTGGCTAAAAGCCTCCAGAAGCTAAAGAGCTTCAAACCTGAAGAAATAAATATCTCAAAAAATAGCCAGGATTTCAAGTTAGTTTTAGATACGTAAGCAATGAAATTGGGGATAAAATTTTATATAATTTAAAAATGTCATTAATGATAATTCATTTCATGAACCTTCATAAAAGGAATAATTTCATCAAATGTTAACAATCTACTTAATCTCAGCCTTGCTCCTCCTTTTTGCTTCTTTTATCA
>CAZPAX010000027.1:2526-4967 GCA_964584535.1 uncultured Eubacteriales bacterium | reverse complement strand
GACCTACTTGTTCATCACGCATGAGTTAGCTACGTTAAGAACAGTTTGCCAAAGAATCGCTGTTATGTATCTGGGCAAGATAGTAGAAATAGGAAATGTAGAAGAAATATTTTCAGAGCCCTTGCATCCTTACACAATCTACTTAATCTCAGCTTTTCTCCTCCTTTTTGCTTCTTTTATTATCTTTCGAATCATTGTCCGACGCGACTATAAGAGGAGAAAAGGCCGGTTGACTTTATTGTCCACAACTCTCGAAAGCCTGATCTGGGGCCCATTTTTTTGCTTTCCTTATATATACAACCGATATTCATGGCCTGCTTTTTGGCTGCCAGATAGAAGTGTTCATCCATGGCTCACGGTTATCGGAAGTTTCTTGATCGTGGTGGGAATCGTTTTTGGTCTTGCGGCTATGGCCTCGCTTGGCTTTCGGCGATCTTGTGGCCAGGAAGAAAATGAATTGAAACAGACAGGCCTCTATGGGCTTACCCGGAATCCTCAGATAGTTGCATTCTTCCCTCTAATCCTTGGGATAGCTTTGCGATGGCCGTCTTGGTATGCCTTGGGATGGATGGTTCTCTGGGCCGCAATGATTCATATGATGGTGCTGACAGAAGAAGAACATCTGCGAGATGTTTTTGGCGAGGAATATAGGCAATACTGTAAACGGGTGCCGAGGTATATTGGATTTCCTATTTACAAAAAGCTCAAGCATGATTGAAGAAAAAGAGACGAAAGGAGAGAGATGCGGAAAATAGCGATTTTACTTGGTGTCTTGATAATTGTCTGGCTTTGGGCCGGGCATACATGAAACAGGGCGCAAGAGAGCAGGCCATCTGCTGCCTAAAAAAATCATTAGAGTTGAATCCTGGAAACAAGAATGTTGAGATGATGCTCAAGATGCTGGAAGAGAAGAAGTAATCCTAGGCTTCAATATTATCCTGCGTTTCATTTTTATATATTTTTTTCCAACTTTTCAATTCGACATACTCTTCTCTAATTGTTGACTTACTTCTTTAACATATGTATATGTTCGACTCAAGCTTCAGCATGTGCTAAATCCGCCCTAAGGATGAAATAATTCTAGCAGGATTAATTAGAGATAGTGTTTTGAAGCTGGCAGTGAAGCTAGGCTTGAAGGCGGCTGAACGCAAGGTCCGGGTAGAAGAAATCTACGAGGCTGATGAATGCTTCTGCACGGGCACGGGATGGGTAGTCGCGCCTGGATTATGCTCAAAGAGGCTCCTGACGATTACGGCTGGGTAGTAACGATCGGGAAGAAGTAAAGGCAGCTTTAATTAACAGGAATGAAGATGAAAATAGGGGAGAGCCGTTGTCTGTTTCCATCTCTTCATATTTTACCTGTCTAAAACAGAAAGTCTTTTTTGCTTCTGATCGCTCATTTTTCTCCGCAAGAATTTCTATGCTTACTAAGGCAATTCCTGCTTGATCCACTTCTTGATCTCATCCACGGAGGGAATCCGGCCAGAGCACTTCACTATCCCGTTGATGACAAGGCCAGGCGTGGTGAAAATCCTATATTCCATAATCTTTTTTATATCAGTGACTTTCTGAACATCAGCAGCGACATTAAGCTCGATCAAAGCATTCATAGTTCTTTTTTCGACCTCATGGCATCGCGGGCAACCAGGTCCCAAAATTCTGATTTCCATATTTTCCTCCTTTGAATTATTTTGAAATATAAGCAATCAGGTTCATATTTAGAAGAATGTTCCAAAAATCTTGCCCGTGATGGTGGCCATGATTACGACAAGCAAAATATAGACTAAAGTCTTTTTAGTTCCGAAGATGCTCATGAGAACGATCATGCTGGGCAAAGAAAGTGCAGGTCCGGCGAGCAACAAAGCCAGAGCAGGTCCCTGGCCCATTCCTGAGCCCAGTAATCCCTGGAGAATAGGAACTTCCGTTAGAGTAGCAAAATACATCAATGCTCCTGAAACGGAAGCGAAAAAATTGGCACCTAAGCTGTTGCCTCCGACAAGTTCGGCAATCCACTGGCTGGGAATGATCCCTTCATGTCCGGGCCTACCGAGCAGAAAGCCAGCCACAAAAACTCCTCCAAACAAAAGAGGAAAAATCTGCTTGGCAAATATCCGGTGGAAAGAACCCATTCTTTAAGCTCTTCTTTTTTGAACCACTTCACCAACATTCGAGCGAGGACAAGAAGTAGAGCACCGCTGAGAAACCATTTTATCCTATAAATGAAATACCAGGCTTGGACAGAAGGATCAGCCTTTGCCCAATTCAGGAAAACCAGAATGCCAATCATCGCCGCAAAGTAAAGAGCCATTTTTCCCAGCGGCCTCGACTCTTTGGGCTCTTCCTTGGAGAGGAAGTCATCTTGATTTTGACTTTCCTCTTTTTTCTTGAAAAAAATAGACATCAGCAGCCCGATAGCCACAGAAAAAGTTACAGCGCCTAAA
>CAZPAX010000027.1:0-2516 GCA_964584535.1 uncultured Eubacteriales bacterium | reverse complement strand
ACAGAAGGGTCAGCTTTTGCCCAATTCAGGAAAACCAGAATCCCAATCATCGTCAAAAAATAAAGAGCCATTTTCCAGAGGGGCCTCGACTCCTTCGGCTCTTCCCCGGAGACGAAGTCATCCTTAGTTCTATTTTTCTCTTTTTCCTTCTTGAAAAAGATAGACATTAGCAGCCCGATAGCCACAGAAAAAGTTACAGCGCCTAAAGCTCTGGCCAGCCCTATTTTAAAGCCAAGAACCTTAGCTGTGAGTACAATAGCTAGGACATTGATGGCAGGTCCGGAATAAAGAAATGCTGTTGCGGGTCCGATGCCCGCGCCCCGGCTATAGATTCCGGCAAAAAGGGGAAGAATTGTGCAGGAGCAGACAGCCAGGATAGTCCCTGAGACAGAAGCAATGCTATAAGCAAGAATTTTATTGGAATGAAGACCCAATAGCTTGATGACAGACTCCTTTCTTATAAAAATCGAGATCGCCCCAGCAATGAAAAAGGCTGGAATAAGGCAGAGAATAACATGCTGGCGAGCATATTCCTGGAGAAGAAAAAATGCCTCCATGATTGCATTCTGGATATTTAATTTTGAAAAGGGAATAAAATAAGCTGCCAGAAATATAACGAGCAGAATGAGAAATGTCTTTCGCTCTTTCATCAGGGAATACTTTTTAGTTAGATTGCTTCTTTTTTCTGATTTCCCGCTTCAAGCAAGTCACGAGCCTTTTTCCATCCTGCTCAATTTCCTTTGAAGTAACGAATTTCCCTTTAAGAAATTCATCAAATAATAGCTTGAGGCTTCTCCGGATTTTTTCGTTCACTCTGTATGTTATCCACTTCCCATCCCTGATATCTTCCACCAGATCCGAATCGCGCAAGATCCTTAACTGATGGGAGATACGAGACTGCTCCATGTTCAAAATGAACATAAGCTCGCAGACACAGAGCTCCCTCTTTATGAGCAAAAGAATTATCCGCAGCCGGGTTGGGTCAGAAAGTGCCTTGAAAGTCCTAACCATGTCTTTCATTTTATATCAAAATATGAACATTTATTCATATAATAATAGCGACTTTTTGTCAAGGGTCCTATTTTTTGCTGGGATTCAGCTTAAAGGATTGGATTGATCAGAATTTCACAAGGAATTTTTTTTATTTTTTCATGGCCAAGCGGACATCCACCCATAAGCTATATTTTTTGGGGGTGCTACTTGGTTTATTAAAGTCCGTATCGAGAACTCTTTCCCTCCGATAGTCTTCCTCAATTCTTGCATCAGGAGTCCCTTTTTTCTCCGCCATTTCCTGTATTTTCCTCATCCTCTCCTCCTTCATTTCCTCTGTCAGGCCACCCCATTCAAAACCGACTTTTATGACTTGGCCGGGCTTTATTCCTCCATTGCTAGCAAAATCTTGCGCACTCTTCAGGGGAATAAGAAATTCATAGACAACCTCTTCTTTTGCTGACGCGGACATGAAAAGCGCACGAGGAGATTCTTTGTTTTCAGCAAGCTCTGAAGAGCTCGCATTTTTATTTATAACCTGTGTGTAATAGATAAAATGATAAGGCTTTTTTCTCATTTGTGCCTTATCCTCTTCGGGGATAGCTCCTCTTTTCTGTTCTAAAAGAGAAAGGAGTGTCTCTGTCGGAACCGCCTTTTTAATGAATGTTATCCCGTAATCCTTCTTTTTCATTTTTTCTGTATCAAGCCAGATAGTCATTCCGGTTTTTTCGATTGAGCTTAGGTAGGTTGGATCACTGAACTTAAAAAGAATATAGAGATTATTCTCGTCATTTTGAAAAGCGTAATTCACTTTGATCTTCTTTTCAAAGTAGATGGCCTCTTTTCCCCATTCTTCATTCGATCCATTGATTTTTAAAGGAGCTGCAGGCCAGGTACTCAGAATTTCTTTTGTCTCTGAAAATCCAATGCAAGAAATGAACGCCAAAATACAAAAAAATGATAGTTTTTTAAATATCACCATCCTCCCCATAGGATTTTCCTCTAAAAAAAATTTTTTTTGATTATATCAGAAAAAAAAATTCAAGTATAGCACCTGTTCTCATCAAAAATTGCTATTAAAAAGACGCTGTCACTGTCATCGCGAGCACCCATTGGGTGCGTGGCGATCTCATCAAAATAAACCGAGATTGCTTCGCTTCGCTCGCAAAGACAAATATTTATCGGCAATTTTGGGTATCAGTCCAGTGTATGGGAACAGGCTCTTTGAGGTCAGACATTGCCATGCAGAAGAAGACTTAGCATGCCCTTGACTACACAGACACCCCTATGATAATGTCTGACCCCGAAAAAGGTGCCTGTCCCCAACTTTATCTATTAGAAGGGTGACAGTTCAAATGTGGCAAATAGTGACAAATCAAATGTGGCATAACAAATAAATGATTTCAATTGACTTGCCTTAATTCTCATGCTATATGATGTTTTTATTTTCATCCAAGGAGAGACAAATGAAATGGCGGTTGATTTTTCCCTTATTTTTGGCTATTTTCTGTTTATCCCTTTTTTAT